>NZ_UEXF01000028.1:15461-55366 GCF_900127505.1 thiotrophic endosymbiont of Bathymodiolus puteoserpentis (Logatchev)
GATAAACCACTTAGGCCAAACCCTATGCCAAGCAAGCCATTGCCTGAGTTAGAGTTATAATTAATTGAGAGCTCTGGCTTCATGCCACTGATACCCGGTGGCATAGTAATTGGAATGCTGTAATTAACAGCGCCTTGTTCTACACTAAGTGCACCTGCTGTAGAACCCACTAGAGCTGAAGTGTCAATAATAGGTAATGGTTCAGTACTAAAAGCTTGATAAGGGAATAGACTTGATAAGCCCAAGAACAGCGTTGTAAGGCTGGTGGCAAGTAGTGTTTTGATGCGTTTCAACAATGCTAGTGTGTTTATTGTAAATAGTTTGTTCAGTGTTTTAAGTCTTATCATTCTTTATCCTTTGTCATGTGTATTGTTATTACGGGTTTTGTTTTAAAGCTTCTAGTTGCGCTTTAATGTCTTTAATCTTTTGTTGCTGGGTAGCTCGTCGTTTGTCTAGTTCTTTTTGCTGTTGTTCGCTCAATGGCACCACTGGCAGATTTAGCCCAGCAATAAGACTGTCCATCTTAGCAATAATGCCGTCTGCCTCAGTAATGAGTGCATCCGTTTGTTTGATTTCCTCTTTATCTAAGGGTGGCAGTGGCTTAGGGAAGCCTGGTGGTAGGCGCGGGTCATTATTAGTAGCCTCGTTACTTACTTGGTTTGAATTGTTATTTGAATTGTTGCTTGGGTTAAATGGGTCTTGGGTTTGGTTGGTATTGGCTTGTGTATTGGTGTTAGTGTTGTTAGTGTTGTTACTGGGTGTTACTTGTGCGTGGTTATCAACTGAGGTATTTGTATTAGATGGGGTGATAACTGAAACACTAGATTGGGTATCTTGATTGTCTACATTTAAAGAAACAATAAGACCTGCTATTAACAAAATAAAAACAATGGAAATTAAAGATTTTTGTTGTGTTTGGGTCATTTATTAATGTTGTGTGTGAAACATAAGATTTGTGATTTGTGTAGTATAACTTATAATTATTTGACTTGCAACAATATTAGAAAAACAAGTTAAATCTAGAATCTTGAATGCGCATAACAAGTGCAATTTTAATTGTCATTAAATAGCCGGTTGTAACAAACTTTGCTATTTTCTTACCACAGGAAATTGCAATGCACTATCAACAACTGACTAACGATAAACGATACCAGATAAAAGCGTGTTTACAACTGCATATGAATCAGATTGGCAATGCCAATCTGTTAAACAAAAGTCCAGTAACTATCTCATGTGAGATTAGGCGCAATAACTGGTAAGCAGGTTATCGACCCAAACAAGCCAATGATCAAGCAACAGCACATAGACTTGGCACTAAGGAGCACATTAAACTAACCGATAAACTTAAACAAGACATTGCCAAACTGATTAAACAAGAACTTAGTCCAAAACAAGCTTGTGATTATCTTGTAGCACACAGTAAAACTAAGCTGCATCATGAAACCATCTACAGAATGTTGTTACAAAATAAGCGTTCTGGTGGCACGCTTTACCAGCATCTCAGACATTTACACACTTGGAGACCGTTGAATTTAAAGAATTTTTTTAAAAAAAATCTAAAACCCAATTTTTCTCATATTTTTCTCATCAAACCCCGCTATCCCCCATTTTTTTTCATATTTCTCCCATTAAACCCCGCTATCTTCCCATTTTTTGTCAATTTCCCTTAAAATCAACAAAAAACAAACAATACCCCTCCCTTAANAAACTTTGCTTGTTGGTCATAAGCCACCTTTGGTAGCGTTGTGTTGTTGAGTTTTTCTAATTTATTAGCAATGGCTAAATCTCGCTCTTGCCAAAGGTTGGCTTTTGCGACTAAATGAGAAGCGTCAATAAAGGTAAAGACTTCATTTAGATAGCCTTTGGATTTAAGTATATTTTTAACTTCGTTAAAAATTTTGGATAAAAGATGTGTGCCTATTTTTGTTCGCATCTTTGAAAAGATACTATAAGTTGGCGTTTTATCGCTTAAAGCGAAATTACAAAACCATTTGGCAGCGGTATTTTCTTGTAAGAATCTTTCTAACGCTCTGTCGCTAATATCTTCTAGATGTTGTAATAACAATGTTTTAAATAGGGTGTTGATACCGTAGCCTTTGTAATTACTATTACCAGCAATTGTGGTTAAGTGCTTATTGGTTATTTTGTCTAAATCAATAAGTTTGGTGAATTTACGATAGAGGTGGTTGGTTGGAACTAAGTCTTCTAGGTTGATGATTTCTGTTTGAGTGGTCATTATTTTTTTAAGTTGTTGATATTAATAGTATTTTACTATAAATATGGTGTTTTTTGGGTTTTTATTTTCAACAGTCCCACTTGATAAAGATAACAATGAAGATGACCGCTACGACCTTGGGTTAACATTTGAATTTTGAATTAAATTCTTTGTCTAAACAAAAAAGCTTCATGGTAAAAGAATGGTAGAAATATTAGCCAGTAATTCGTTCTATGCCCCACCAAATTCCAATTAAAGAAATAACAATTGAGGTTGGGACGATGGCTATTTTTTTATAATTTAAATTCAGTGATTTTATGAAAAATAAAAGCAATACTACGCCTGACACAATTACAATTTGTGCCAATTCAACACCGATATTAAAACTGATTAATGTGCTCAAAAAGTTGTCTGATGACATTTTAAAACTTTTTAACATACTGGCAAAGCCTAGTCCATGCACAAGCCCAAATAAAAACACAATGATACTTTTTCGCTTGATGGATGGATTGGGCAATAAATTTTCAATTGCCACATAAGCAATTGAAAAAGCAATCAGTGGCTCAATAATTCGCCCTGATATTTCTACGACATCAAGCATTGCCAAGCCTAATGTTAAAGTATGTGCTAGTGTAAAAGCACTGACCAATAACAACAGTCGTCGCCACATCAATGAAGACAATGCCATGCCAATAATAAATAAAATGTGATCCCAACCTAATGGAATAACATGCTCAAAACCAATGCTTACAAATTGTAGCATTCTTTGCATGGTTGTCATTGGTTCTGGGTGGTTAATATCAATCACACCACTTGTTGCGCCGTTACGCAACCAATGCCATTGACTCCAATTATATTCATTTTTTTCAAATACCTGATAACGCAATGCGCTATCGCCATATTCCTTATTATATTGCCATGACAAGGTTTTTGGCCATTCTCTAAGCTGTATAGTGTAAGTAAGTAGCGTTTTTCTGGGGCGTTTTTTGTAGCCTATAATATCTATTTTGATATTTTCCAAATACAAGTTTTGCACTTGATGATTAATGTTCAGCTGCAGTTTATTTAAAAATTTCACCTCAAAATTCTTAAAACGCTGGCGTAAAACTTCAGGCGCTAACGCACGTAATTCGTCATATTCAGCTGCATTTGGTGCATCAGTGGTGTTTTTATATTGTGTACCAATACCCGTCATCACCGCTTCAAGACTAAGGTCAATAACGACTTCAACTTTTTTATCGGGATAGATGGAGATTTCCACCAAAGCAGGTTTAACCACATCTGCGATTGATGCGCCCATCAACAAAAAAAATAAGGCGAGAGGCTTTAGCAGTCTTGGCATTTATGTCTTATTTTTCTTGTCTAGTCTTTCTTGCTTTTTACGCTTTATTTCATCCCAATCAATGTTATCACAAGCTTCGCAATGACGACTAACAAGACCTGCGCGCGCTAATACTGCATAAAGCTTACAACCTGCGCAATAACCGATAATTGCCTCTAACCACATAAATAATAAGCATGCCCATACTAAATTCAACGCCAACCAAGAAGGTACATAATTTTCATCAACAGGAATACTAGTGCCTAACAAACTGTTCACCCATGATGCTATTGCATCTGGATTAAAAAACACGATACATACGGAAATAAAACTGGCACCCAATAGCCATGCACAACGCTTTGGCCCGAGTGGCTTCCACGCAGACTCTTTACCAAGTGTTAAAAAACTTGCCAATAAAATAGTCGGCGAAAATCTTGAGCCGATAACCGACAAACTCAATAACATTTCAAGCAAAACATAAATCAATAATTTGGTTTGAAAAGCGTAGTCAAATACTCTTTTTGTTGCTTCAACTTTATAAATCGTACGGCCTTCAAAATCCATATCATAGGTATCAATCGCAATAGAATCAGTCGTTATCTCCCAAGTCGGACCATACACCACATCAACCAAAGTAAAAACCATATAAATGGGAATAATCAATAAAATACCCGCACGAATGCGCACTGCGGTATTATTAATATGAATAGACTCCTCACCGATATCACGAAACCAAAGGTTTCTAAAGGTGTTTTTAATCAAGGCTATCATATTGTTTTAAATGATTTTCCCCGCATAATTTTCAATACCTGGATTGTTTTTCACGCCTTTAATGGTTGGGTGATTGACTTTCTTAAGATTAAGATGTTTTTGTTTACGCAAATAATCTGCCGCCACATCCCACATCAAGCGGCCATTACCCACGGAGCCAACTTGTGCCCAGCCTGATACCTTATAAGATTTATTCACATCAATGGCCGTACCCTCATCATCAACAATATTACTAATACGATTGCCTAAACTTTGTGCAGGGTCAATGATGTAATCCAATCCACCCATACGCACCATATCACCACCTGATTGCAAATAGGGGTCTTGTACAAAGAGATTTTCAGCAATACCTTCTAAAATTTCTTTCAATTGCGAACCTTTTAACTCGTTCACATAAGTTTCTCCATAAGTCATTGAGGTATTGGTCATCAAGTCTTCCATAATAACATCGTGCCCTGCTGGTACTGATGTACCCCAGCGTACACCTGCTGACATCGCAAAGTCCGCATCGTGCTCCTCGCGTAGTGAATTAACCAATACTTGATCCCAAGTACCCATAAAATTACCACGACGATAAAGGGTTTGTTCAGTAGTACAAAGTTTCTCAGTCAAAATTGCATCAAAAGTTTTGCCCATTCGGCCTGGATTATTACTCATTGTGCTACTTCGTGCTTCAACCACATTCTTATCGTATTTGGTGTTACGCATTTTATTAATGTATGACACAACTGCTGCATCAGGTTTAATTAAGTTGGTAATAATCGGCAACATTTTATAGTTATAACCCATAACTTTATGGTCTTTAATGTCCAAATCCATCACGCCGATATATTTACCCGAACAACCTGCATTAGTAACCACAGTAACACCGCCTGCATTTTTCACTTCAACAGGTTTTGGCATGCCGTCATGTGTATGTCCGCCAAAAATAGCATCAATACCGACCACGCGCGATGCCATCTTAATATCCACATCCATACCATTATGAGAAACTACAATCACCGCATCAGGCTTCTCGTTTTCACGAATATCAGCCACTAACTCACTCATTTCGTCTTCACGCAAACCAAATGACCAATCTGGGAAGAAGTATTTTTGTGGATTGGCATTTGAAGTTCTAGGGAATGCTTGACCAATGACTGCAATACGATGCCCGCCCACATTTTTAATCACATAAGGTTTGAATGGCAATGCATCATCTTCGTTATAAAGCCCTCTGCCGTCATATTTTTCTGTCATAGCAATGTACTTATCACCCAGCAAAGCGTCTTCTAAGATACGCACATTTTGACCCAAAAAATCACCTTTGAAAAAACCAATATTTTTCAGCGTCTCTTCTTCTTTATAGGTAAATTCCCAGTGTCCGACCATTACATCAACACCCAACATATTACAGGCTTCAACCATATCAGCACCACGCGTCCAAAGTGAGGTGCCAGAACCTTGCCATGTATCACCACCATCAACAGTTAGCGTATTTTGCACACCCCCTGCACTCTCACGCAATGAATCTAGGACGGTTTTAATCTGTCCAAAACCACCTGTTTTGCCGTATTTAGCCGCCAATTCTTCAAAATTATTATAAGTAAATGCATAGGCTTCTGGCGAATCTGGCTTAACACCGATTTCTTTGAGTAATTTGTTACCCACCACATGTGGCAACTGTCCAAAAGTAGACCCAAAACCTAGATTAACATTTGGCTCACGGAAATAGTTTGGCAATAAATTACCATGAGTATCGGTAATATGCAAAATACGCGCATTACCTGTCTTTGCGACTTCATACATATTGTCTTGAGAAGACAATTTATTGGCATCATTGCCACAACCACCAATCAAACCTACCGCTGAACCAGCACCTAATACCTTGATAAAATCTCTACGCGTTAAAGCCATTTATTCTTCCATTAAATATAAAGGTCCGAAATTCTACTCTATCTCAACAAAAATCACAAAACTATCAGTAAATTATAATATTCTTAAATAGCCTGTTATTTGCCGAACTTCTTTTATAATACCCCATATGAAT
Organism: thiotrophic endosymbiont of Bathymodiolus puteoserpentis (Logatchev); assembly: GCF_900127505.1. Taxonomy (NCBI): domain Bacteria; kingdom Pseudomonadati; phylum Pseudomonadota; class Gammaproteobacteria; species thiotrophic endosymbiont of Bathymodiolus puteoserpentis (Logatchev). The sequence goes on from NZ_UEXF01000028.1 coordinate 21,798, forward strand.
ATTCAACAACTCCTTCACAATATCACTCCGACTAATTTTGACTTTGTTGTTCAAGGTTTGTGTCTCAATTCACAGCAAGTGCAAAATGGTGATGTCTTTGTTGCCTTACAGGGTACAACAGGTCATGGTGCAGATTATATTGAACAAGCTATTGACAAGGGATGTGTGTGTGTATTAATTGATTCAAAAGACTTTGAGTGTGGCGTACCTACCATTCGTATTGATAACTTATCCACACACTTAGTTGCCTTGACGCAACAGATATATGGAGATGCTTTAAAGCTAGATTTGATTGGCATTACTGGTACGAATGGTAAAACTTCAGTGGCTTGTTTTATCTCGCAACTATTAGAACGCTTAGGCATCAAAAATGGACTCATTGGCACACTTGGCATTAGTCATTCTGAACAACACTCTGAGCAAACCACGCCTGACATTTTGACCCTGTATCGCACACTTGATGGATACGCTAAAGATGGCATTAAAACAGCCGTACTAGAAGTCTCATCACACGGCATTGACCAAGATAGAATTGCAGGACTGAACATCACCCACGCAGTATTTACTAACCTCACACAAGACCATTTAGATTATCACAAAGATTTGGATGCTTATCAACAAACCAAAGCACGATTGTTCTCATTAGCAAGTGTCCAATTTGCGATTCTTAATCGCGATGATGCACATTATGCTGATTTCTTAGTCGCTGCCAAAGGTAGGGAAATTATCGATTTTGGTTTGGATGATTTTGATGATATTCGACCAACCGAACAAGGCTTTTTAGTCACCTTGCAAAATCATATTTTTGAAGTGCCTTTTTTGGCCAAATTCAACTTACTTAATGTTTTATCAGCATTCAATACACTCAAAACCTTTGGATTTAAACAAGAAAAAATTATTCCATTGCTACACAAGCTCAAGCCGCCTTTAGGTCGAATGCAAAAAATTGACAATCATTTAATATGGATAGATTACGCTCACACACCAGATGCTATTGAGAATGCCATTATCACCTTACAACAACATTACCCAACACACAACATTCGAGTGGTATTTGGCTGTGGCGGTAATCGTGACCAAGACAAACGCGCAAAAATGGGTAAGATTGCATCCAAACACGCCAACACACTTATTTTGACCAACGACAATCCAAGAGATGAAAACCCTCAGGCTATTATTAATGATATTCTTGATGGCATTGACGATAGTTATGAGGTGGATATTACCCTAGACAGGCAACTCGCCATTGAAACAGCTGTTATCACTTTGGGTGAGAATGAATGTCTACTCATTGCTGGGAAAGGTCATGAAACCACCCAAACATTCAAAGACAAAACCATCGAATCCAACGACAAAGACATTGTTCTCGCTGCAATTATTGAAGGCATAAGATTAAAAAAGTTAAAAAACAAGCAGTAAAGACAAACAACACCACAATATTGGATTTTTTTCATTTTACATTTAACTGTTATACTCTATATAATCATTAAAAATGATAAAATAAAACTATTTTTAACGGTTATAATGGTAAATTATGGCAAAAACTTTAGAAATATTTGAAAACATACAGCGCCTGCGCAAGCGTTATTACCAAGTCTATCAAGGCAAGCAGGCCTTATTGGATTTAATTTCAGAAACCGAGGTTGGAGAGCAAGTTTACAACTCAAACGCCATTGAAAACTCTACACTAACGCTAGGCGATACCGAGAAAGTTTTATTACAAATTGATTTAGACAAATATATTTCTGAGCGAGAGTTGTTTGAGGCAAAAAATCTTGCTAGAGTGGTGAACTACATTAACAAAAAATCCACACAATCAGAACTCACTTTAGAAATTATTTTGTTACTACATCAAATGTTATTAGTCAATATTGATGATGACTCTGCTGGTAGATGGCGAAAAAAAGACGAATGGGTGCGTGTTGGCAATCATATCGCCATTGCCCCTGAAAAAATTACTGCCGAATTACACAAAATATTAGCCACTTACTTTGCCACAGATAACGAGCATATTATTAAGCGTATTACTCTGTTTCACTTAAGTTTCGAACAAATTCATCCCTTTATTGACGGTAATGGGCGAATTGGCAGAGTGCTAAATAATTACCTACTAATGCGTGATGGCTTTGTGCCGATTAACATTAAATTTATTGATAGAGCGGATTACTACACCGCCTTTAATGAATTTAACGAATCAGGAAAAACCAAAACTATGGAAAACATTATCGGCAAAGCACTCACCAATAGTTACCACAAACGCTTGGCATATTTAGAAGGCAAAGACATTGTCTCTCTGGTAGATTACGCCAAAAAATACAAAATATCGCATTCTAATCTTATCAACAAAGCCAAACGCCAAACCATTGAAGCCTTTTCAGAGAAAGGCAAATGGAAAATTGCTGATGAAAACAACCAGTAAGCCACGCTTATCAGTTTGACAATATTGTAGGAGCACCCATAAAAAAGCCCCGTTTTTCACAGGGCCTTTGATAAAAGTTGTTTTTGTTTATTTAAAAACCAAACAACAAACTAACACCAATATTATTCATGTCATCACCTTCACCCACATTCATACGCTCATACTCAACACGATATTTGATTGTCTCGTTAATTTTCCCATCTACACCAACGCCATAAAATTCATGATTACCACTTTTACTTTCATTTGATTCTACAACAGCACCAGTTTTTGGTGTAGTTACTCTTGTTATTTTAGTTTTCAAATGATGCCAGCCTAACTTCACAAAAGGTGAATAGCTTCCCTGCGGATTGAAATGGTAAAGTCCGGCCACACCAAAAGAATTTCCAGACACAACACTTTTTACTGTTTCTTTGGTGTTTGTATACGAAAACTCGTCTGTAGCAAGATCAGCATATTGCCCTTCAATCGACCAGTTGCTGTTCAAACGCGTTCCAACCAGTACTTTCCAATTATTTTTTTTGTATCCTTCTCCACTTACTTTTGATTGATGCACACCTAAACCAAAATACACTCCCTTACTTTCTTCTGCATAGGCAGATGTAGCGACTAGAACTGACAATGCAATTACCTTTAATTGTGTTTTCATTTTATTACCCCTCATATTATTTAATTTTATAAAAAAACTAGTGAATAGTTTTCAGATGCGGATGATACCTAAAAAAACTACTCATATGTGGTTTTTATAAGCGAAAATGGAAAATACAATAGAAATAGAATAACCGATTTAGTACTTAGAAAAATCGTTAAAAATATAAAGCATGAAAGAAAAAAGCGCAAAATGTCACAGTTAAATTTAGCAATGACAATGGCGCATAAATCTGTTAGTTTGATTTCTTTTATTGAAACTGGCATCAAAAATCAGAGATTTAACTTGATACATTTAATTAGTATCGTTAAAATTTTAGATATTTAAATTCTAGAATTATTTGAAGGGGTTAATGAAATTTTACAAACAAAATAATGTTATTATCTAATACACACGCCATCGCTCAAGTATTAAACATTAATACAACTGATATACGCAATGTCACTTTTAAAGATGTTTGTACCGATACCAGAAAGCGCATGGACGGCGCTTTGTTTATTGCCCTAGTTGGGGATAATTTTGATGCACACGACTATGTTAATCAGGCGCAAAAAATGGGTGCGGTGGCACTGGTTGTTAGTAAAAAAGTAGACTCAAGTTTGCCTACTTTAGTGGTGGAAAATACACAAAATGCACTTAGCGAGATTGCCACTTGGCACTTGCATAATATTAAGCCAAAAGTGATTGCCATTACAGGTAGTAATGGCAAAACCACTCTCAAGAATATATTGAAAAATATTCTTAAATTAAAAGCACCCACTCTGGCGACCAAAGGCAATCTTAACAATCACCTTGGTGTGCCGATGACCTTACTTAGATTGAAAGAAAAACACCAATACGCTGTCATTGAAATGGGGGCGAATCATTTGGGTGAAATCTCCCATCTGTGTAAGATAGCAAGCCCTGATATTGCAGTAGTAACCAACACGCTTGATGCGCATATTGGTGAGTTTGGTGGTTTTAATAATTTGGTTAAAGCCAAAGGTGAGATTTATTCAAGCCATTGTAAAAATATTGTCAACACACAAACTTCTTTTACAGGCGATGTTAGTTTTGGCGAGGGTGGCAATATTTTTGCTAATAATATCAACAATAACAGTTTTGATTTAAATATCTTTGATAAGAAAGTAAGGATAATCTTACAACTCCTTGGTAGGCACAATATTGATAACGCCTTGGCAGCCAGCGCCTGTGCTTGTGCGCTAGAAATTGATATTAAGCTCATCAAACAAGGTTTAGAAAAAACACAAGCTGAAAAAGGCAGATTGAATATTATTCAAAAATCTCATTTAACCATTATTGATGACTCTTACAATGCCAGTCCAAGCTCTAGTAAATATGCTTTGGAAGTGTTGAACAGTTTTACTGGCAAAAAAATTGCTGTGCTTGGAAAAATGGCAGAGTTGGGCGATAAATCCGATGCCTATCACCGCCAAATTGGTGACTTTGCAAAATCATTGGATATTAGTCAACTGTATAGTTTTCAATCCGACTATGGTGTACAAAATTTTAACAATGAAGCGCAACTACTGACAACACTCAAACAGCACACAGATTGCACTATTCTTTTCAAAGGCTCAAGGGTTGCAAAATTAGAACAAATCATCAAAAAATTATGCGTATAATTTCCCACCTTGTTTAGCAATAAACAACAGTAATTTACGCCTTATTTTGTAATTTTTGTTTAGAGGTGTGAAATACAAAGCGTTTGATGTCACTTAGTATTCTTTATACGACAGCATAAAACACATGCAGTAGTTTGGCGCTTATAAACAAAAATTTTGCGCCCGTGGCTCAACTGGATAGAGTACTCGGCTACGAACCGAGCGGTTGCAGGTTCGAATCCCGCCGGGCGCACCATATTTTAAAAAACCCTTGCGTGAATCTGCAGGGGTTTTTTGTTTACACTGATAAGATATTCTTATGATGACAATACCAAATATTTTAACTTTATCAAGAATTGCGCTAATTCCGCTTTTTGTAGTTTTGTATTATTGTCAGCCTACTTATACAGATACACCGATATTCACTTGGATTAATTTTTCACTAACGGGTGTTTACGCTGCCATTAGCCTGACAGATTATTTAGACGGATATTTGGCAAGAAAACTTAATATGACTTCAAAATTAGGGGCTTTTTTAGACCCTGTTGCGGATAAATTAATGGTTTCAACGGCCTTAGTTTTATTGGTTGATTACTACCCTAGCAATACGCATTGGTATATTGGTGTTTGTGCGTTGATTATTATTTCTAGAGAAATCTTGGTGTCAGCACTAAGAGAATGGATGAGCACAGTTGGTCAGCGTTCAACCATTAATGTTTCATTCATTGGCAAAGTAAAAACTTTTGTGCAAATTTTTGCCATTCTGTTTTTACTTTACCAGCAGCCATTCTTTGGATTGCCAAGTTTCGAGATTGGTGTTTTCTTATTGGTTGTTGCAACTTTGCTGACTTTATACTCTGGATTAATTTATTTAAAAGAAGGAATAAAAACATTCAAATCCTAGTAAAAAACACATTATAATATATCGCTTATGCGGGAATAGCTCAGCTGGTAGAGCATCACGTTGCCAACGTGAATGTCGCGAGTTCGAATCTCGTTTCCCGCTCCAAATTTTAAAAGCCTGTGAGAACAGGCTTTTTTTTACTGTTGCCTTTTTTTACTACCTTGGCCGGATAGCAAAGCGGTTATGCAGGGGCCTGCAAAGCCTTACAGACCAGTTCGACTCTGGTTCCGGCCTCCATACAAGATACAATAAAAAGCCCGACTATTGGTCGGGCTTTTTATTACTTAATTTAATGCACTTACTTTAACGATTTAAGGCGTAAGCGCAATGCATTGAGCTTAATAAAACCCGCTGCATCTTTTTGGTCATAAGCACCTTCATCATCTTCAAAAGTAGCAATTTTTTCATTAAAGAGTGAATTGTCAGACTTACGACCAACCACGATCACATTACCTTTGTAAAACTTTAAGCGTACTTCCCCATTCACTACTTCTTGTGTTTGGTCAATAGCAGCTTGTAACATTTCACGCTCTGGCGCAAACCAAAAACCGTTATAAACCATATTGGCATACTTTGGCATCAATTCATCTTTAAGGTGTGCCGCTTCTCTATCCAAAGTTAAACTCTCCATGGCTCGGTGTGCTTTTAGCATTACTGTCCCAGCTGGTGTTTCATAACAACCGCGCGATTTCATGCCCACAAAACGATTCTCAACAATGTCGTCACGACCAATACCATGTGCACCCGCGCGCTTATTTAAATCTTCCATAACACTGGCTGGGCTCATTGCCTTACCATTAATAGCAACAATATCACCTTTTTTATAAGTCAGCTCTACATATTCAGCTTTATCAGGTGCATCTTCAGGCGACACCGTCCAACGCCACATATCATCTTCTGGCTCTGCCCAAGGGTCTTCTAAAATATCACCCTCGTAAGAGATGTGCAATAAGTTTGCATCCATCGAATAGGGGGATTTTTTATCTTGCTTTTGATAATCAATTTCAATACCGTGTTTTTCAGCATAATCCATTAACGATTCACGCGAAGACAAATCCCATTCACGCCACGGGGCAATTACTTGAATATTGGCATCTAAGGCGTAAGCATTCAGTTCAAAACGCACTTGGTCATTGCCCTTGCCCGTAGCACCATGGCTGATGGCATCTGCATTCACTTGGTTGGCAATTTCAACCAATCGTTTGGAAATCAGTGGACGAGCAATAGAAGTACCGAGCAAATATTCACCCTCATAAATAGTATTTGCACGAAACATTGGGAAGACAAAGTCTGTGGCAAATTCTTCACGCAAATCTTCAATATAAATTTCTTTAACACCTGCAGCTTTTGCCTTAGCGCGTGCAGGCTCTACTTCTTCACCCTGTCCGACATCGGCAGTGAAAGTAACCACTTCACACTGGTAGGTATCTTGTAGCCATTTAACAATAATGCTGGTGTCTAATCCGCCTGAATAGGCAAGTACCACTTTATTCATTTTCTTTTTTATACTCAAATGTTTTTGTTAATAAAATTTGGTTATTTTGATTAACAACCTCAACCTTCCACTGCCCTGTCCATCTATGCCACAGGTTTTTACTTGACCACACACGCCAGCGATTACCTTTAATATCAAAATCAATCTCTGCCTTAACTTTGCCCTTATAAGACCAGCGATGGGTAATTTTATCGCCTTTCAAATGACGGATATTGGTAAAAAAATAGATTTTACCTAAAGAATTATCGGCTTCTGTTATTATCTCAATAGGCACTCTGTCTTTTACGGATTGAGCAAACACGGCTTGAGAAATATCTTCATGTGGCCACGCAGCAAATACAGTGCTTACCAAAAATAGGTAGCTTGATATTGAGACTTTAAAAAAATTGATATGATTATTCATAAATAAATACTCCTTATAAAAACTTTGTATTATTCTACCCAATTAATGACATGTTTATAAACTTCTTCTTGCGGAATTTCATCATCTCTATAAGTGCGTCCACGCACAGAAATCCCCGCTAAATGCACTGAATTTACATCGCCACTAATCAACGGATGCCAATCAAACAATGGTTTATTCTCAGATAACAAGCGATAAGCACAAGTTGTTGGCAGCCATAAGAACTTCTTACCCCAATTGGGATAAATGGTCAAACAATCCGGCACCTTTGATTGACGCACCCCATAGTGTGGACATTGACAAGTTTCTTCATCAAGATAACGACAAGCCACATCGGTAAAATAAATTTCATTGGTATCTTCATCCTCAATTTTATGCAGACAACAACACCCACAACCATCACATAAAGATTCCCACTGTGCTCGTGTCATCTCGGATAAAGATAGCTCCTGCCAAAATTTATCTTTCATTATTATTTGTATTTGCTGATATACGACAAAATCTTCTTACCTTCTTGATTACCTTGTTTGGCAGAAGAGGTAGCCCAAAAATATGCAGATTGGTAATTCGCTTTAACGCCAATACCTTTGAAATACATCATTGCCAAAGAATTTTGTGAGCGTGCCACGCCTTGTCTGGCTGATTTTTGCATTAATGTAAAAGCTTTTGTATCATTTTTTGGTACTAATGCGCCAATACTAAACAAGATGCTCAAATTGTGTTGTGCAGTTGGGTTGCCTTGCTCAGCACTAAGGGTTAATGCTTTAATATTCTTATCTAGCGCTTCCGTGTTATCCAATAATGAACGCTTGATTTCTTTCACATTAGGTATGGTGGTAATGATAGGCTTTTCTAAGGGTTTACTGAGTAAATTTTCTATCAATTTAACAGATGGTTTTTCTGAAATTTCTACTGTCTGATAATCATCTTCAGTATTTTTATTGTCCGCTATATTGGCATCAACCTGCCTTAACAAAGATTCTGCTGATGTGTGACCTTGCTTAAAAGCTTTATCATACCAATACCTTGCCTGCTCTAAATCCTGTTCAACTTGTGTGCTGTAATGATAAATACTTGCCGCCAAAAATTGCGCTTCAACATTGCCTTTTTCAGCAACTATTAACGCCAACTTAAGCGCCTCAATATCGTCTTTCTCACTTAAACGACCTTGATAATATAATTTAGCCAGACGCAATTGCGCTTTGGTAAACTTTTGTTCTGCTGATTGTTGATACATCAATAATGCTTGAACAAATTTCTCTTGGCGCTCAAATAACAAAGCCAAATAATATTGTGCTTCAGCGTTTGACTGTACAGCTGCAGCTTCATACCAATGTTGTGCCTCTGTCAAATCTTTTGCCACACCTTCTCCCTTGTCATACAGTTTACCCAGTGCCAACTGAGCAGGTACAAACCCAAGTTTGGCAGCCTTTGTATACCAATAACGAGCCTTTACATAATCAACTTCTATCTCTTTTCCAAAGTGATACATTGTGGCTAATTTATATTGCACCTCTATAAAATCTTGCTGTGCTGCTCTTGAATACCAAAATACTGCCTGTTTCAGATTTTTCTCAGTACCAATACCGTTATAATAAAACTCTGCCAAATTAAACTGCGCTGTAGAATAGCCAGATTCGGCAACTTGAAAATACCAATAAAACGCCAACTTCATATCTTTTGCAACATTGATACCATGATGATACATTTTTGCCAAACTTAGTTGCGCTCTTACATTGCCACTTTTTGCATCCTTATTTAGTTGGGTCAGAATTTGTGTTGGTGGTGGTTGCTCAGAGCGCCCTAGTTTTTGTTTAACTGTATTTTGTCCATCTGTAGGCTGCAAAAATTGCAAAGCGCCTACATTCAAGCCCAACAATAATAATAAGGGAAATAATCGAATCATAATTTTCATTTTAACAGATTTGACAATAATCGCTCTACCCCAATAGCAACCCCTGAACATTGTGGCAGGGAATTTTGTAAATTTGACAAAAAACCTTCATCAATATCAACGGGTGCTTTGCCTAGAACCAAACGCTTATTAATTTCAAGCCCAAAGCATTTTTGATAGTCCTGTGCATCTTGTAATTCATCATAACCATTTGCCACTTCATCACCATACATATACATCTCAAATCGATGTGCTACTTGCCCTTGTACTTTAGCCAAGGCAGATTGGCTCTTGGGATAATCATAAATAAAACAAAGGGGGTGTTCTTCCAGTTTTGGCTCACACAATGCGGTAAACAGCAAAATCTGTAAATCTTCAATCCACTCAAAATCACCACATAAATCATGCGATTTGGCAATTTTTTTTAAGTCATTGAAATCCGTATTTAAAATATCAATCTCAGTAAATTCACTGAATGCTTGTGCGTAAGACAACCGCGTTGCTGGTCTAGTAAAGCCCAACGATTTAAGCAAATCTGTCATATCATCCATCAATCTATGGATATCAAACCCTAAACGATAATATTCTAACATTGTGAACTCGTTAAAATTCTGTGCACCCTGCTCATTATCACGAAACACTTGGCAGATCTGATAAATATCCCCACTGCCCTTTGCCAGTAGTTTCTTCATTTCTAATTCAGGAGAGGTGTGCAGATATTTCGATTTAAGCCCAATGTCTTTATTAACTTGCAGTGCAATACTATCAATATAAACATCGGTTGTAGGATAGTCAAGCAGTTGCGGGGTTTGCACTTCACACAACCCTTGCCCATCAAAAAATTGACGAATTTTCTTAATGATGTCAGCGCTTAGCTTTAATGAGTTAATCATTTCTTTCATAATTGCAATAGCCAATATTTTGTTATTCTGCAAGGCAGGTTTTAAGAAATCCACAAGGAACACATGTTGGTTATATATGACTGAGGCATTTTTAAAACCTAATGCCGAAGCACGGCAAAAAACGCTATTATTAAGTTCGACCTGCGTATTCGTTGGTGCGTGTATCCACCTTTACCTTTTCACCAATACTGATAAATAAAGGCACTTGCACCACCACGCCCGTATTCATCGTCGCAGGTTTGCCACCTGTACCCGCCGTATCGCCTTTTAGCCCTGGGTCGGTATCCACCACTTCAAGCATCACATGATTAGGCGGCGTTACTGAGATTGGATTATTATTCCAAAGCGTCACTACGCACATATCCTGCTCTACTAAATAACCTCTGGCATCATCCATAGAAGTATCATCAATAGCGTATTGTTCAAAAGACTCTGGGTCCATAAAATTCCATTCACTACCATCGTTATAAAGATATTGCAAATCTAGCTCCATCACATCCGCACCCTCTACAGATTCACCAGATTTAAAAGTCTTTTCCAAAGTCTTGCCCGTAATTAAATCCTTAAGTTTAACTCGGTTAGACGCTTGCCCTTTACCGGGCTTTCGAATCTCATTACTGATAATTGAACAAGGGTTACCGCCTAGCATGAGTTTTAAGCCATTTTTGAATTGACTGGTAGAATAAGTTGCCATTTTTAAAAAATATGAAATAAAACATCTTATTTTACTTAAACTACACTGTATTTTATTTGTAAAATAACCACAAATGATTTAAGACTGCTCTTGCTTGAAAAAGATTTAATGGAGGTGTGATTTAAAAATAAAGATTATGGGAAAACAAAGAGATATAGAATTAATAAATATACTTCTAAATGATAAAGAAAACGAGCTTTTAGAATTTAAGAGCAATAACACCAATCCTAAGGTAATCGGTAAATTATGTTCAGCATTATCCAACTCTGCTCGTATTCTTAACAAAGATTATGCATATATCTTATGGGGGATTTCTGACGATGGTTGTATTATCGGCACTGATTTTAATCCTAACAATAAAAGCATAACAAAATTCAAATTATCTCAAGCATTAAGTCCTTCTATACATTGTGATTTTAGATTAGTTACACACCAAGATGACAATATTGTGATATTGGAAATCCCTGCAACAACCATAACACCAATTGAGTTTAATGGAACGGCCTATGTAAGAATTGGTAGCGCAACACCTAAATTATCAGATCATCTTGATAAGATGCAAATACTGATGAAAAATTTGCAGACCTATACTTGGGAACATGAGGTCGCAAAACAGTTTTTAACTGCTGATGAAGTGTTAAATTATCTTGCTTACAAGGTTTATTTTAAATTGATCAGCCAAGCCTCACCCCAAAGTATTGATGAAATATTGCAATATCTTGAGAGGGATAATATTGTTGAAAAAGATATAGGCAATAAATGGAATATTCTTAATCTGGGTGCATTATTGCTAGCCAATGATTTAAATGACTTTGGTGTATCTATTGCAAGAAAAGGGGTGCGCTTTATTGCTTACAATGGCGATAATAAAGCAGAGGTTAGCCATAGAAAAGATGGCTTAAAGGGTTACGCAATCGCCCTTGAAGGCTTGGTTACCTATATTAACAATTTACTACCAAATAGTGAAACCATTGGAGAAGTTTATCGTCAAACCAACGCACCTTTTCCAAAAATAGCAATTAGAGAAATTATTGCAAATGCATTAATTCATCAGGATATGACTATTACAGGTGCTGGACCTCAAGTTGAATTATTCAATAATCGTTTAGAAGTTACCAATCCAGGGGAATCGTTAAACCCTATTGAAAGAATAATTGACTTACCGCCTAAATCAAGAAATGAAGGATTGGCAGGACTTATGAGACGTATGAGACTTTGCGAGGAACAAGGAAGCGGTGTGGATAAGGTCATTTTTAGTGTAGAAGAAGCTCAATTGCCTGCACCAATATTTAGGACGTATGGTAACTCTACACAAGTGATTTTGTATGCCTATAGGTCATTTGCAGATTTAACAATAGAAGAAAGAACTAGAGCTTGTTATCAACATGCAGTCATCAAATACATTAGTGGCATGAAATTAAAGAATTCTAGCTTATGTACTAGATTTGGCATTAAAAAAGGCAATGAATCTCAGGTCAGCAAAGTGATTAAAAATGCCTTATCAAAAGGGTTAATAAAAATTGCTGATACAGAAAGCCCTAGAAGTGGATATCACCCATTTTGGGCATGATATTTTCTTGACTGGCTCTTAATTTTACCAAAAATATTATACATTTAAACTTAAAAAAACATTATAAATCAGTTATTTATATTAATATAGTTTTCTTGACTGGCTCTTGACTTGATTACAAAAAAATTATGCATATACACGAATACCAAGCAAAAACATTATTTAACCAATTTAGCATTAAAACCCCCAAAGGGGTTTTAGTTTCAACTGTAGAACAATCAAGCAAAGCATGCTCAGAATTAGGTGGCAGCGTTTGGGTGGTAAAAGCACAGGTTCATACGGGTGGACGGGGCAAAGGGGGCGGGGTGATTTTGTGTCATTCAATGGCAGAGGTGGCGCATGTAGCAGAACAATTACTGGGCACACAGTTGGTTACGCCACAAACCGACGCTAAGGGTTTACCGATTAACCAATTGTTGATTGAAGCGGGGCAAAATATTGAGCGTGAATTGTATTTGGGTTTGTTAGTGGATAGGCAAACGCAAAAAATAACTGTTTTGGCTTCTACCGAAGGTGGCATGGATATTGAAAAAGTTGCCAGTGAAACGCCTGATAAGATTATTAAATTTGGCGTTGACCCGCTTGGAACACTAAGCTCGCAAGATTGTGATTCTATCGCCCAGCAACTTAATCTTACAGATACATTAGCTAAGCAATTCAACCAAACCTTGCTGAGTTTGTACGAAATTTTTACCACTAAAGATGTGAGTTTAATTGAGATTAATCCACTGATTGTTACAGCGGAAAACACTTTATTAGCACTTGATGGTAAGATTGATTTTGATGATAATGCCTTATATCGCCACGAAGATATCCTGCAGTTGCGTGACACTTCTCAAGAAGATGAAAAGGAAAAAAAAGCCAGCGAACATCAACTCAATTATATTTCACTGGATGGCACCATTGGCTGCATGGTCAATGGTGCAGGGCTGGCAATGGCAACAATGGATTTGATCGAACATCATGGTGGCTCTCCTGCTAACTTCTTAGATGTAGGCGGGGGCACAACAGCACAGCGGGTTGCTAAGGCGTTTGAGTTGATCCAAACTGAGTCAAATGTAAGCGGTATCTTGGTGAATATTTTTGGTGGTATTGTGCGTTGTGATTTAATTGCACAAGGTATTTTGCAAGCCATTGAAAAGGTGGGATTGAGCCTGCCTATTGTCGTACGCTTGGAAGGCACAAATGCTGCACAAGGATTAGCATTATTAAGTAGGTCTAAATATAATATCTATACTGAGGCAGACTTAACTCAAGCTGCCATCAAAATTGTGGCATTATCTCAGGAGCAGTCAAAATGAGTGTACTGATTAATAAAAACACCAAAGTTATCACTCAGGGTTTTACTGGCAAACAAGGTACATTCCATTCAGAGCAATCTATTGCTTACGGTACACAGTTTGTTGGTGGCGTAACCCCTAGCAAAGGTGGACAAACACACTTAAACTTACCGGTGTTTAACTCAGTTATTGAGGCGATGAATGAAACAGGTGCCAATGCCACGATGATTTATGTGCCGCCGCGTTTTGCCTATGCTTCAATTGTTGAAGCAATTGAAGCACAAATGCCTGTGATCGCTTGTATCACTGAAGGTATTCCAGTGCAAGATATGCTTAAGGTTAAAGCGATTTTAAAAGATTCAAACTCAACCTTGATTGGTCCAAACTGCCCCGGTGTCATTACCCCTGATGAGTGCAAATTGGGTATTATGCCGGGCAATATTCACCAAGTTGGTAGTGTTGGTGTGGTCTCTCGTTCGGGGACACTCACCTACGAAGCCGTACATCAAACCACTCAAGCTGGACTTGGCCAAAGCACTTGTATTGGTATTGGTGGTGACCCTATTAGCGGGATGAGCTTCATTGATTGTTTAGCATTATTTGAAGCCGATGAGCAAACTGAGTCTATCATTATGGTTGGCGAGATTGGCGGCTCAGCTGAAGAAGAAGCGGCAGAATACATTCAATTCAATGTGTCAAAACCTGTGGTGTCTTATATTGCAGGACTCACTGCACCAAAAGGCAAGCGTATGGGTCATGCAGGTGCAGTAATTAGTGGTGGCTCGGGCAAGGCAGAAGATAAAATCAAAGCCCTAAAAAATGCAGGCGTGGCTATTTCGCCAACTCCTGCAACTATGGGTAAAACTTTGTTAGGTATTTTAAAATGAAAAACCCCATTATTGTCTTAGGTATCGGCGAATTAGGTAGCGTATTTGCACGCGCCTTTTTAAAAAATAACTACCCTGTTTACCCCATCACCAGAACCACTGATATTGACGAGTTGTGCGCGTCTATTGACCCTGAATTTATCTTGGTTTGTGCCGGAGAAGGAGATTTACAATCAGCCCTAAAATCTATTCCTAATGCATGGAAAGACCGTGTCGCAATGATGCAAAATGAGTTGTTGCCACGCGATTGGGCGACACACAATTTTATTGACCCAACAGTGATTTCAGTGTGGTTTGAAAAGAAGAAGGGCATGGATTCTAAGGTGTTGATTTCCTCACCGGTATTTGGAGCTAAAGCGCAAATTTTGGTGGCATCATTGGCACTGATTGATATTCCAGCACATGCTGTTGCTAACGACAAAGAACTGCTGTTTGAGTTGGTACTAAAAAATCTCTATATTCTAACGACTAATATCGCAGGCTTGGCAATTGAAACGGGCAGTACAGTTGAGGACCTGCGTAATAATCATCTCAAGCTAATGCGCAATGTATCAAGCGATATTTTAAAACTACAAAGCGCACTCACTGGCAAAATTTTTGTTGAGGATGAGTTAGAAAAAGGCATGCTGCTCGCCTTTGAAGGTGATTTGTCACACCAATGTATGGGTAGGTCAGCCCCTCAAAGGCTAAAACGAACACTAAAACTCGCAAGTGAATTGCAACTTAATATGCCACACTTACAAAAAATCAAAAACAAGCTTTAAATACTCAGGCGAATTCAACCCATAAGTGAAAACCCACGCATTTCTTCAATAAACTTCTGCCCCATAAAAAAGACTTGCACCACAGGCAAAGAAAACACACCATGCTGTGCACAAATCTCTTGCAACTGCTCGCAATCAATATAGACCCTTTCCAAGTTTCACAACACCATTTTAAACGCTGGGGATTGATAGCAATTTTTTCCATTTTTTTATTTTAAATTAAGTCGACTCGTCCACAAGGGCTTTTTATACAAAAATCAAGTGGTCAAAGTAATTGATTTATAGCCCGCTCTGATTTTCTGCCCCCGCCCCTTGTAAAAAACTGAATTGCTAGGTTAAGTCTAACTCACTCGAAATAAGAAATTTTAATTTGTTTTTTAGTTATTCAAAACTGGGTAAATCTAACTTTGACTCTCTTTGTTTTTGCCCCCACATTGGCTTTGGGAAACAACTGTCTGTTTCAAAACGCGCCATAATGTGCCAGTGGACTTAGGGTAATAAGTTTCCAAAAGAGGCGATATTAATCTTATCTGCATTGAAATAACTTAACATTAACTTTTCAGTGATGTCAAGTATTCTAGAAATCTCAGTCTTTTCTGCTGTTGTACATTGGCCGAATTCTTTAACTTTTCGTTGGGTAAAAACCTTAACCCATGGGAGTTCACTGGACTCAACCTCAACTTTGATTAAATTATTTTGAAATATCATCACTATTTTGTAGCTTTATCACCTCTTCTTTTACTAAAGAATCCAGCACCTCCTTAGCTTTATACACATGATCACTATCTTCAGATTGAGACAATTCCCGAAGCACAAGGTCTATATTGCTTACATATTTTTGGGGGTATAAACATTACATCTCATCAAAAAATCAAAAGTCTCTTTGAAGTATCTTGCGTCGCTTAATATATACTGCTTTATCTTTGGTTTCTGAATTTGAGATAGAGCCTCTAACTCATTACTCTTGCCATTTTTTATAACATTATGCATCAAACTTATTATTTTCTCACTGGAGTCAACGGATTCTTGTTGATTTTCAACAGTGCATTGTTCGTAATAACTATCTAATTCTGGATCAAAATCTAAAAGTTTTTGTGGGGCTCCAGATCTATCATCTCGCATCCAATCAAGATTATCCCTGATAAAATCCTTTAAACATCCAAGAGCAAAGTTGCGATATTGTGCTTTATTTTCAACATCTAGTGTTTCTAATTGCTTAATATAGTATATAAAATGTCCAGGATATAGAAATGTATATTCAGCAATACTGATTTTATATCCTTGTTCTTTTAATAAGTTCCATAAATCTGATACATACGCCTTATTCTTATACGACATATCATATTGATGCTTTTCATTAATATTTTCATACGTAGAAGATAAATTCTGATTATTGATTTTAACTTCAACAATCTTTATAAAATATTCTTCATCGATAAGTGAGGTTTGGCAATATTTAAAAAGGCTAGAAACAACATTACTTTCCAAGAAAAGGGCTTTATGATGCTTATTATCACCATCAACTAAGGACAATAAATATTCATACTTCTTATTTTCTTCAAATTCATCAGGGGTAAATAGCTTTTTTGTATATTCTACAAATTCACGAAAAGAAGAGTTCTGCGCGTTAATGGCGGCAATTTGGATAATACTATCCACTATCTCAGTTGTCACTTCTGGCGTATCTTTAATATGGGACTCAATAAAAGAAAAATCATTTAATGCATTTATAATTCGACTAATAACCCTTATATTGTTTATCTTATGTTTTGTTAAATAATCTTGTAGTGGATAATCTTTAAAGGCGGTCAATTTATCTTGCAATATCTCTAACGATTCAAAGGGTCTTGGATCATAACTAAATTCATAATCAATCAACTTTTCTTTATATTTATCAAGTGTCTCCTTGTTATCCCTCAGTTCATCTTCATTTAAAATCATAACAACGCTACAATTTTTTTGTTCTTTTAGTTCGGATATAAGCCCTAGAACTTCTTCTAATTCCATTAACGATGATAGTCTTTCAAAATCATCAAAACATACAATAATATCCTTGAAATCCTGCTTATCAGGCAAAGTAATACCGATGCCGATGCCGCCATATGAGATTTTTATATTTTTAAAATACCATCCTTTAAACCTGCGCCAATTGTTTTGCTGTTTAGAAATAACTTGTAAAAATATATCTGTTCGAATACTTGAAATCGTTTCTTTACCAAATAAAGAAACATAAGCCACTTTTTTATCTGTTAGTTGCTCCTTAAATTGATGCCAGAAATAGGTTTTCCCCACGCCCCATTTGCCATTAATTGAAACAACAACAGGCTCATCTTTTTTAAGAATATTATTTAGCTTCTCTTTTAAATTTTTAACACTCATTATATTTTTTGTTTATTTAATAACATCGCATCAGCATAGGAAAAAAATCGATATTTTTGTTCGATGGCATATTGATAAATTTCCATCCTTCGCTCTCGTTTGATAAAGGCACTCACAGTTTATTTTGTAATTGGGTAAAAAATACTTCAAAACTGGGTAAATCCAACTGCGCCGCTCTTTGTTTTTGCCCCCACATTGGCTCTGGAAAGTAACTGTCTGTTTCAAAACGCGCCATAATGTGCCAGTGGACTTTGGGTAATAAGTTTCCAAAAGAGGCGATATTAATCTTATCTGCATTGAAATAACTTAACATTAACTTTTCAGTGATGTCAAGTATTCTAAAAATCTCAGCTTTTTCTGCTGTTGTACATTGGCTAAATTCTTTAACTTTTCGCTTAGTAAAAACTTTCACCCATGGAATTTCACTGGGTTCAATTGCCACTGTTACTAATGTATTTTCATACATCATCTTGCTCCTCATTTATATCAGTTTTTCCATATTCCAACTGTTTGCATATCGCCAAATAACTTTGAATACTTTCAACTGAACCTACTAAGTCAACGCCTTGTTTTACCCAATCATCAAGTGCTGGATTTTGTGGCACTTGGGAAAAAAGTGTGTGTCTTTGTACATTATTAATCAAATTTTCTTCTACCAATTTATTGATATGACCTAAAACGGTAGAAGTGGCAAAATCACGGTTTTTCATTATCTCTTCTACTGATAACCCTTGCTGAATTAACACTAGCGTTGAATGATAAGTTTTATGTAAGTGAACATCAGGCTGTTTAGGTTTTGAAGCCTCATATTTTAGCTCTACCTGCGCCACTTTTTTGTGTTCTGGCTCTTGAAAATCGTTAGTGCGAAGCGTGTTAATTAACGCCAAAAATTGTTCACCATATTTTTTATATTTGACTGCGCCAACCCCGTTAATTTGCAAGAACTTTGCTTCATTATTAGGCAAGAAATAAGCTATTTCTTGTAAAGTTTTATTATCAAAAATAATATAAGCAGGCATGCTGGTTTCTCTTGCAATTTCCGATCTGAGCGCACGCAAAGATTCAAAGATTGCTTCATCAACATCATACTTAGGTGGTGCAGATTTTTTGACGACACTTGGTTTGCTTGATTTAAAATGCGTGGCACGTATATCCACTGATGCTGCGGATTGTAAAATGGGTTTTGCTTTGTCGGTTAGTTTCAAACTGCCATACTCACCAGCAACCTGGATTATTTCTAATTCCAACAATCGGTCGCCAACTATTTTCCATTGTGGCTTGCCACAGTCTTTACCAATACCGTAAACAGTCAACTCATCGTGTTTATTGTTCAAAATTCTTTGAACTTTCGAACCTCTTAAAACATCAATAATGTAGTTTTGTCCGAATAACTGCTCGGTACGATAAATGGTGGATAAAAATTTCTGCGCTAACTCAGTAATATCTTGTCGCTCAGTATCAGGTTCGGTACAATTATCACAAAGCGTGGCACAAGGGGATATTTCATCGTCAAAATAACGACTCAGTGCCTGATGACGACAGCCCTCGGAAAAAGCATATTGCTTGACGATATTAAGTTTTTTGAAAGCCAGTTTTTTATAATCTTCATTTTCTATTTCTTCAATAAAACGCGCTTGTTGCCCAATATCAGCAGTGGAATACAACAGTAACACATCACTAGGCAAGCCATCGCGCCCCGCTCTGCCAATTTCTTGATAATACGCCTCAACAGTTTTGGGTATGGAGGTATGCACCACAAAACGAATGTCACTTTTATCAATACCCATACCAAAGGCAATAGTAGCCACCATAATATCGGTTTTTTCGTGGATAAAATCAGAAAAAATATCTTTGCGTTTTTGGGTATCCAGTCCAGCATGATAGGCTTGAGCGCTGAGACCCTTCTCTTGTAAAAACTTAGCTAAGCTTTCAGTTTTAGCACGGGATTGAGCGTAAATAATACCTTGTTCATTCAGATGTTTTTCTAAGAAATCTAATATCTGTTGATTGCCATTCCCTTGTCTAGCAGCAGCACTGATATACAAATTATCACGAAAAACTGTGCCCCGAATAATACTGTCTTTTTGCTTGAAATTCAGCTGTACAACAATATCTTTTTCTACTTGATGCGTTGCTGTTGCCGTAAAAGCAGCAACAGTAATATTAGGAAAATTCGTTTTTAATAAACCTAACTGACGATAATCCGCGCGGAATTCATGCCCCCATTCACTGACACAATGCGCTTCATCCACTGCAAAAAATGCAATTTTTATAGACTTTAAAAATGATAAAAAATAGGCGTTTTGTAAGCGCTCTGGCGCAACAAACAAAACTTTAATGTCTTGATTTTTAAGCGCCGCTTCAGTGGCTCGAATTTCTTCCATAGTCTGCATAGAAGATAACATTGCTGCTTTCACACCTTTATTTTCTAAACCTAATATTTGGTCCTGCATTAACGCCAATAAAGGCGATACCACTACCAAAACCCCCTCCATTAATAATGCAGGCAGTTGATAACATAAAGACTTTCCGCCACCTGTTGGTAAAATCAACAAAACATCTTCACCTGCTAAAATTTTATCAACGGCTTGTTCTTGTAAGGGACGAAAAGAATCAAAACCAAAAACTTCTCGCAATATTTGTTGTTTATCTGCCATTGCTATTTTTACCAGTCAGTAACATCGCATCTCCATAGGAGAAAAATCGATATTTTTGTTCAATGGCATATTGATACATTTCCATCATTCGATCTCGTCCGATAAAGGCACTCACTAACATCAGCAAGGATGACTTAGGTAAATGAAAGTTAGTTACCATCATATCAACGACTTTGAATTCATAGCCTGGATAAATAAAAATATCAGTTTCTTCTCGTGTGGCTTTAAGCGTGCCAGATTTTGCAGCTGACTCTAAAGAACGAACGGCCGTTGTACCAATGGCAATTACACGCCCACCACTTTTTTTGGTTTGATGAATTTTATCAACGGTATCTTGAGAAATCTCATAATACTCACTATGCATAGTATGGTCTTTGATATTGTCAGTTTTCACAGGTTGAAAAGTGCCTGCACCTACATGCAAAGTAACGAACGCCGAATTAATGCCTTTGTCTTTTAAAGCATTAAGCAAAGCATCATCAAAATGCAATCCTGCCGTAGGTGCGGCAACTGCGCCGTCGTGTTTAGCATATACGGTTTGATAACGACTCAAATCCTGTTCATCGTCTGTACGCTCAATGTACGGTGGCAAGGGGATATGCCCAACATTATCTAACAATGCAAGCAGTGAATCGGTGGCAAATTCAAGCGTATAAAAACCGTCTTGTTTATTTAAAACGGTCGCTTTTTCGCTATTTTCAAGTGTAATTTTACTACCTATTTGTGGCGCTCTAGAGGCACGAATCATTGCCAACACCTGTTTGTCATTTAACAACCGCTCAATCATTATTTCAACTTTTCCACCGCTGTCTTTATGTCCAAATAATCGTGCTGGAATGACTTTGGTATTGTTCATCACTAACAAATCACCCGATTGTACAAAATCACCTATTTGGTGAAACTGTGCATCTATAAGATTTGATTGTCCGATTAAAAGCCGTGAATCTGTCCTGTTTTTTGACGGATGTTGTGCAATCAGTGACTTAGGCAAGTCAAAGTCAAAATCACTGAGTTGCATCTTTAAAGTCTTTGGTATTAAATAGCTCCAACACTTGGTAAGTAGCATTCACAATAGCACGAGGGGTGACAGTAGCGCCAGTAAAGGCATCAAATATGCCACCATCACGCTTTACCCTCCATTGCTTCTTATTCGTACCAGACAAAGATAATCCTTTAAATTGCTTAATCCAATTTGATTTTTTAGTTTCAATTTTATCGCCCAATCCTGGTGTTTCTTTATGTGTGATAACACGAACACCCAAAAGTTTTTTGTCACTTCCAATGCCTGTCAATAAACGGATATTACCACTATAACCATTTGGATAAGTGTGTTCAATCAAGTAGGCAAAAGTGTGATTATTCTTTTTAGCAGGGTAAATACTAAGCGTTTGTTTAATGCCGTGTAAACTGACTTCTTTTAAAATTTTATCTTGCAAAATATTATTGTCATAGCCCTGAACCAATTCACCAAGACGCTTAATCAATAATTGTTCTTCATTATATTTGATCTGCTCCTTAGTAGAATCTTGCACAAGGGAGACAAAAAATACGCTGACCAAACTAAAGACTAACAATAAAAATCCAGCCTTAAATATGCGCTTTCTATTCATTTGCCAAACACCTTAGGCTGCGTGTAATAATCAATCAGTGGCACAACAATATTCATCAATAAAACAGCAAAAGCAACCCCATCTGGATAACCACCAAAAGTACGAATAATCACAATCAACATGCCAATCAGAAAGCCATAAATTAATCGTCCTTTTGGTGTGGTGCTAGCTGAAACTGGGTCAGTAGCAATAAAAAATGCACCCAACATTGTGCCACCGAGCATTAAGTGATTTTGCACAGGTAGGTATTCACCATCACCTAATGACACTAAAAATGCAGTAACCACCATACCTAACAAAAAAGCACTTGGAATGTGCCAAAAAATAACACGCCTAGCAAGTAAATATAACCCACCCAACAAGAAGCCTGCATTGACCCATGCCTGAGCGCCTGAATATGGGTTTAATTCACTCATCATCTTACCTAAGCCCAGTTGAGTTTTTACATCATCTAATCGGGTTGCACCACTCAGTGCGTCCACCATATTGGAATTAAG
The DNA here is from genome assembly GCF_900127505.1 of thiotrophic endosymbiont of Bathymodiolus puteoserpentis (Logatchev). Taxonomy (NCBI): domain Bacteria; kingdom Pseudomonadati; phylum Pseudomonadota; class Gammaproteobacteria; species thiotrophic endosymbiont of Bathymodiolus puteoserpentis (Logatchev). Next base: position 44,406 of record NZ_UEXF01000028.1, read on the forward strand.
ATTAAAAATCACATCTAATGCTTGGCTGAAATTGACAAACTCACTTGCCCAAGTTGTCATTGGCAACGGATAAGAAATCAGCAAGAAAGCATAGCCCAACATCGCTGGATTAAAAGGATTATTGCCCAAGCCACCATACAGTTGCTTGCCAAAAATAATGGCAAAACTCACGCCCACAACAACAATCCACCAAGGGGCAATACTGGGAATAGAAATCGCCAATAAGACGGCTGTTAAAACAGCAGAGCCATCTGCAATTGCAGGCTTAATAGGGTGTTTTCTGATTTTTAAAAATGTTGCCTCTACTACAATTGCCACTACCACTGCCAAGAGTATTTGCACGATAACGCCCCAGCCAAAAAAAGCATAAGCCACACTAATGCCCACTACAAGTGCATAAATAACTTGGCGCATCATCTGCGAGGTTGAGTTAAACACTACTGTCATTTTCTCAAAACTCCTTTATTTTTCACCCTTGCCACTGCCTGTGCTATTTTGTCTTTTTGGGTTTTATCTTCTGCCATTTTCTTTTTCAATTCTTCTTTCTTTCTTGCCATCATCTCAGCACGCTCTGTCTTATTGCGCTCAACTCTAAACTCTTTAAATTCAAATCGCTCTCTAGCAATATCCGTTTTTTGCTTTTCTTTCGTCTGCTTGTAATACAATGCTTTAGCAAATGAGAAATACTGCGCCAATGGAATATGACTGGGGCAAACTATATCACAACAACGACATTCAATACAATCTCTTAGATTATAATCCATTGCCCTGTCCATATTCTCACTCTTAGCATACCAAAACAACTGTTGTGGCAATAAGCCTACTGGGCAAACTTCATTACATTGTCCGCAACGAATACAGGATTGTGTACTTGGTTTTAGTGTAGCGTTATTAACAAAAATACAGTTGGTGGTTTTGCAAATTGAATATTGTACACTTGGCACATCAACCCCCATCATCATACCACCCATTCTAATCTGGTGTAAATTGTTGTTTGGCTTGGATTGTGCCACAACCGATGCAAATGATGTGCCCAGTCTTGCCTCATAATTTCTTGGCTCTTTCACAGCAGAGCCGGTGACTGTCACAATGCGTGAAATTAAAGGCTTATTATCAATAACTGCATCGTAAATCGCTTTAACTGTGCCAACATTTTGACACAACACCCCATAGTCCGAAGCAAATTCTCCTGAGGGTATTTCAATATCAAGCAAGGTCTTAATTAATATTTTTTCCGCACCAGAAGTGTATTTGGTCGGAATCTGAACAATCTCAATATGTTCATTAAAGTTATACATCAAAAGCGAGTTAAAAGCTTCTTGCTTATCATTCTCAATCGCGATGATTGCTTTTCTTGCACCACACCCGTGCATCAAGACTTCCACACCACGAATGATTTCACGGGGGTAGTGTTGCATTAAAGCATCATCACACATAATATCTGGTTCACACTCAGTAGCATTCACAATCAAGGTTTGTGCGCCTTGTGCATTGGATATTTTTATATGTGTTGGAAATCCTGCACCGCCCATACCAACAATACCTGCTTCACGAATTCTTTGAATAACTTTGCTAGGCGCACATCTTAAAAAATCTTGGTCACATTTCTCAATCTCAATCCATTTATCCCTGCCATCAGAATCAATGACAATACATACGCCATCAATACCTGATGGATGTGGTATGGGATGTTTTTCAATAGCCAAAACCACGCCTGAGATAGAAGCATGCATATAGGTTGGGTATTTACCTAGCGTTTTTGCAATGACTTGCCCCGTTAATACCTTATCACCTACTTTCACACAAGGTTTTTGCTTACCACCAACCCTTTGTTGCAAAGGCAATACTACTTGTTCTGGTGGGGCAACTTGCCTAACTTCTGGTTTTTTTACCAAATATAGATTAGGAATATGCACCCCACCTTTAAAGGTATAACTAGCCATGCGCTATCTCCTTTAAATCTGGAACATAGTTGCCCAAAGTTGTCTCTAACGCCTTAATATGAATACAATCCACAGGACACACCGGAATACACAAATCACACCCTGTGCACTCATCTTCAATAACCGTTGTCATTACCTTGGAAGCGCCAACAAAGGCATCCACTGGGCAGGCTTGAATACACAAAGTGCAACCAATACAAACCTGCTCATCAACATAAACCACATGATCGGTTGTATTCTCTCCGAACTCCTCATTCAATAATAATGTTTCTACATCTAGCAATTCTGCTAAAGCATCCACACCGTCTTGTCCACCAGGTGGACATTGATTGATTTGCGCCTCCCCCTTGGCAATTGCTTCAGCATAAGGACGACACCCTGCAAAATCACACTGCCCACATTGTGTTTGCGGCAAGAGCGCATCAATTTGGTCAACCAAGGGATTGCCATCAATTTTAAACTTAATTGCCGCATAGCCCAAGATTAAACCCAAGATTAGCGACAACACAGAAAAAATAATAATAGCGTCAAACATAGCGGCCTTAGGCTAATCCAATAAAACCCATAAATGCCATTGACATGAGTCCTGCGGTAATAAGCGCAATTGGCACACCTTGAAAAACTAAAGGCACATCCGCCCCCTCAAGTCGCTCACGAATTGTTGAGAACAACACCAACACAAAAGAAAAGCCAATTGCCGCACCAAAGCCATACACTGCCGATGCCAAAAATCCATTGTCTTGATTGACATTCAACAAAGCAACGCCTAACACCGCACAATTTGTCGTAATCAATGGCAAAAACACGCCTAAAGACTGATGTAAAACAGGGGAGGTTTTATTCACCACCAACTCTGTAAAACCCACCACGCCAGCAATAGCCACAATAAAAGCAACGGTGCGCAGATACTCCATCTCAAACGGAAGCAAAATATAAGTATTAATCAAATAACTACTCACACTCGCCAAAGTTAACACAAAAGTCGTCGCAAAGCCCATGCCAATTGCAGTCTCAACTTTCTTTGACACACCCATAAATGGACACAAGCCTAAGAACTTTACCAAGACAAAATTATTCACCAAAATGGTACTAACAAGAATTAGAATATATTCATTCATAGGGTTGATTTTAACTTAAAAACAACTTCAAAAGCCCAAACGAACTAATCAACAATAACGCCGAACCAATCCACTTTTTAAACCGTTGATCGTTGGCAATAATTTTATCGTGTAATTTGAGTCCAACTACATGTCCAATCGCTGCCACAGGGATTAATAATACAGATAATTGCCAATCAATCATCACATCCATTGCCACAAAAGTCAACATCTTGATACTCACCAGAATAAACCATAATACAAATAAAGTATTGCGCAAATATTGCCTCGCCACATGATGCATAAACACTGCCACTATAAGTGGCGCACCCGTCAGCGAAGTGCCTGCCACATAGCCGCCAAAAATCAATAAACATTTATCCACCCAAGGTTGATGCGAGGTAATTTTTTGATTAAAAATCCAAATAATGCCGTAAAAAATTGTAATCGAATAAACAAACACGATCATCACTCTATCAGGCAATGCAATCAAGCCAAACACCCCAACCAAAGTTGGCGGGATAATCCACACCAATGCAGATTTTAAGTATGCCCAATCCACCTCTTTAATTGACTTTAACAAACTCAGCGATGAAAAAAACAATAAATGCAGCCCAATAACAGGCAACCAATAAACAGGCGATGCACCTACCAACAGCATCAACGGCAAACCCAATGCCGCACCACCAAACCCAAGCCCCGTACGCACAAACCCCGCCCACATAAAAATCAGGCCGACTAAAAATAATTCTGTATTGGAAAAATTCACAATCTATCTAACGGCGACACCACCCCTTGCCCACCTTGCTTTAAAACATGAGTATAAATCATCGTCGTTTGTAAGTCACTATGTCCAAGTAGGGCTTGGATAGTGCGAATATCCGTGCCAGTTTGTAATAAATGCGTGGCAAACGAATGCCTAAATGTATGCGCTGAGACCTTCTTATCAATACTTCTGCACTTTTTAACTGCCACTTTAATAGCCTTATTCACTGCTGATTGGTCAATATGATGGCGCCTATCAACGCCACTTCTCGGGTCAGTTGCAATATTTCTACTAGCAAAAACATACTGCCAACCAAATTCTTTATCCGCATTCGGATACTTTTTTGCCAACGCATTCGGCAAATACACGCTACCAAATCCCTGTGCCAAATCCAACTGATGTCCCTGCCTTCTTTGTTCTATATGCGTTTGCAATAACGGTATAATTTTTTTTGCCAGCGGTGTTACCCTGTCTTTTTTACCTTTTCCATCACGCACCGTAATTTGGCAGTATTCAAAATCAATATCCTGCACACGCAAACGCACCAGTTCAGAAATTCGCAATCCACCGCCATACAATATTTGCACCATTAACGCATTTTTTTCTTGTAATTTTGACAAAATTTTCTGCACTTCATTAACGCTCAACACCACGGGAATTCTAGGCGTTTTACGAGAACGCGTTGCTCGCACATTTTCAAGCACTCTTTTCAACACTTCTTTATATAAAAATACCAACGCATTAAACGCCTGATTTTGCGTGCTAGCAGCCACATTTTGTCGCACCGTCAAATCCGTTAAAAAAGTCTCTACCTTGCTTTCAGAATCCTCGAACAATTCACTTCTATCCTTCATCCCTGAAAACTTAATAAAACGTTTAACCCAATCACAATAAGTATTTTCAGTTTTATAAGCGTAGTTCATCCGTCTCATCACCTCTCGCATTTCGGCAATAATCGGTTTTTTATTTATTTTTTCTGTTATCATATAATTAAAAACAATATAGAAAGAAAATTTCTACTAATATCGTATATCAGGTAAATTATTTGTATTTTATCCCTAAAAAGATTGAAATACACTGTTTTTTACAGGCTTTTAATTTTAATATCGTAATGTAAGGATAATATGTCCTTATAATAATAGTTAGGCCAATCAAGGACACATTTATGGGCGAAATTATTTGCTGGTTTTCTAAAGTGCCAAATGTTATTTGGAGCGCAATTATAGCGTCGCTTCTTACTATTTTAGGGGTCTGGTTGACAAATAAAGGGAATGAAAAAAGACAAATAGCTTTACTAGAACATGAAAAACTAAAATTTCAATCCGAACAAAAACTAGCCTTAAAAAAAGAAGTGTTTTTAAGTGTTGCAAGTTCCTTTGCAGATGTTTTAGGTGTTATACCAAAATTAATAAACTTGGAATTTACTCAAAAAGAAATTGAAACTAAAATCGAAAATCATAGCGGAATTGTAGCTAAGTCCTATNAAAGTGCATGCACTTTTAGCGGCCTTTATCTTACCAGCAGCAATAATGTTTTTTGTGACAGGTGCTCTTTATACTTGGGGCATAAAAGGCAATTACGATACAAGTACTCATGAATTACACCTTAAAAAACCTATTCAAGGCGAGCTTGATGAGCTTATTGCGTTAGCAAAAAAAGAATTACAAAAAAAAGATTTAGAAGAGCCATCAGGTCACGCTAAAATTAAAAGAATTGGTGCTTCTTTCAGGCTAGAATGGACTGGTTCAAATATGGATATTATTATAGAACCAACATCACAACCATTAATAGCTAAACTAGAAATAAAAAATACAGGCTGGCATCGACAATTTGTGCAATTACACAAAGCAAAAGGTGGTACTCCATTTAAAGTATATGCCGCTGCATTTGCCACTGCTTTGCTATTATTGCTCATTTCAGGTTTTATTATGGCATGGCAGATGCCAAAGTTACGCAAGCTGACGTTAGTTTCTGTATCATTGGGCATAGCCGTGTTTATTGTAATGGTTGTGTCGAGTTAAATATAGCCATCAAATGCCTAACAAAAAAATCCAGCGGACAGTTTAAAGCGTCACGGTTTTTGCTATTCGCAAAAAGCCGCGCCACTTTAAACTGCCGCTGATTTAGGCGTTATGTGTCAAAGACAGATTGCAGTACTAATACGCAAAAATAGAATGGAAGGAATATAAACAATGGCAACTTACACAAATAAAACCTATGTAGCGTTTGATGCTGATAACGATATTCGTTATTACAGGTTAATGCAGGCTTGGAAAAAAAATGACAACACTTCTTTTAATTTCTATGATGCGCATGACCTAAATAATTTGATGTCCTATTCATCAGAAGAAACGATAAAAGCCAAATTGGCAGAAAGATTACGCAATACAAAAGTGTTTATTTTGCTTGTAGGGAATACCACAAAGAATCTTTATAAATTTGTTAGATGGGAAGTCGAACAAGCCATAAAAAGAAATATTCCTATTATTGTTGTAAATTTGAATGGAAAAAGGAGTAAAGATTCTAATCTTTGCCCAGCTATCCTGAATGATGAGCTGGCTATCCACATTAGTTTCAATCAAAAAATAATTGAATATGCTATTGATAACTGGGAATCTTCAGATACTAGTCACAGGCAAAAAAGAGAAACGGATGCATATTATTACAAAGCATCTGTTTATGAAGATTTGGATCTGTAATGTACAGCTTAAAAAGGTGGTTGCGAAGTTATAAGTCAATAATAGCCGACTTTGTTACCGGCATAGGTCTATTTTGGCTCTTTGTTGAAATGGCTAGTTATTCAACAGATGCAAAGATTGACACTATAACAAAAAGCATTTGGCTATTTGTTATAGTATCCATTGTCATACTGGCGATAGCCCTTATTAAAAACAAACCAAAAACTGTTTTTTTATATCAACTGAGAGATAAAGATAACTTTATTGAAGTAAGGGTTGGAGATGCATTTAAAAACAAAGGCTCACTGGTCATCCCATTCAATAATTGTTTTGATGTTTCGCTTGGAGGCAATGTAAAAAAAGCAAAAAGTCTTCAAAATAAACTTATTACAGAGTTCTACTCAGGAAAAGAAGAACACTTGGCAACTGATATTTCAAAAAAAATAGATTCAACACGCTCGCAGTATGAAATTGGCACAACTATTGAGATTGAGCAGAATGAAAAACTATTCTATTTGCTAGTCAATTCAAGGAAAGAAAATAATCGGGTTGAATCATCAGTTGATGATTTTTTACTTAGTTTATCAAAATTGTGGATATATATTGCTTTAGAATCAGGACGTAATTCAGTAGTTACAATCCCTCTAATTAGCACTAATCACGGTCGAATCACGAATATTAATAGGGCAACTGCTATTAAAGAAATTATTGAAAGCTATATAGATGCCTCAAAATCTCTTAATGTATCTGATAAATTAATCATCAGCATACATCCCAACGACTTAATAAAAGGAAATATAAATCTCGATGATATAGATGATTTTCTAAAATTTTCATGTCAGCACTATAAAATTACAACCTTCTCTGATAAACCAGAAGGGACGGCTGAGTCTGCTTCAATTGTTAAAAATATAAGCAGATGATGATCCTAAAACACATAACAAAAAAATCCAGCGGACAGTTTAAAGCGTCATGCCTTTTGCAAAAAGACGCAAAAGTCCTACCTCTTTAAACTGCGCGCTGATTTAGGCGTTAGGTTTTGCATACTCATCTCGTGCAAAACTTAACAAATTTTAGAGAGATGAAAGCTTAAGGAAATAAAAATGAAAACAATTAAAAAAATAAGTGCAATGATGCTTGTATTATTAATTTTTGGCAATGCCTATGCTACAGAAGACAATGATATTCAACATAAATTAGTAATTCAAGTAAGCACTGATGATCCAAGGACTCAAAAAATCGCATTAAACAATGCTGTTAATTTACAAAAAATTTATGGACTTGATGATGTCATAATTGAAATTGTTGCTTACGGTCCTGGACTTAGCTTGATGACAAGTAAAAGCAAACAAGCATCAAGAGTTACAAGTCTATCGCAAAGTAATATTACTTTTAGTGCTTGTGGCAATACTATGAAAAAAATTGCCAAAAAGACAGGAAAGCTTCCTAAACTTCTTGAAGGTGTCCAGCAAGTTAATGCTGGTGTTGATAGAATTATGATTTTACAAGAAAAGGGTTATTCCTATATTAGGCCATAAACCTAACAAATCATTCCAGCCGACCGCTAACGCGGCAGCTGAATTCAAGCGTTAGGCATCAAAACAAGGAGAGCCAAATGCAAGAAAATATGAATACGAACGAGTCAGCAACAAGTTCTGTTGAAACTGATACTGTAAAAAATTCTGAGGTATACTTTTTTACAACGTCAACTCTTAAACTGATGCTAATGTCGATATGTACATTCGGTATATATGAGTTGTATTGGTTTTATAAAAACTGGGTATTAATTAAGGAACGAACTGAACAGAATATCATGCCATTCTGGAGGGCGTTTTTCGCACCACTTTGGGCATATAGTTGTTTCAAGCATATTAAAACCGTTGCAGGTGAAAGGAATATACAAGAATCATTATCTATAGGTTTGCTTGCATTCGTTTATTTCATTCTACAAGCATTATGGAGACTGCCAGACCCATTCTGGCTTATTTCATTTTTCAGTTTTGCACTCCTGATCCCTGCTAACAATGTTGCACTAGAAGTTAATAAGCACTTGGATGCTGAATTTAAAAATAATGAAAAGTTCACAGGTTGGAATTGGGTGGGTTTGGTGCTGGGTGGTTTATTGTTTGTGCTGAGTATAATAGGCACGTTTTTGCCAGAGGTATAAAATGCCTAACAAGAACATGCACTCGGACGAAATAAAGCCGCGCCGCTTCGCTATGCAGCTTTATTTTGCCGGTGATGTTAGGCGTTATGTATCAAACAACAAAGGAGGTCAAATTGGAAATGTACGAATTAGATGGATTGAGAGATTTTTTGTGGCAAGAAAATCACAAATCCAATAATGATATCTATTTTTTAGAAAATATGGATAGTTGGTCAAATGAATTAAGAAGAGTTTTAGATAAAGCGTTACTAAATACTTTAACAAACTTTTCCAGTAGTAATGAAACAGCAATTTTAATAAGAGGTTGCCCTATAGGAAACCTACCAGATACACCTGTAACATCAGGGTATATTGAAAGTGAACACGTGATGTTATCAGCTAAGTTTTTATTTGCCATGTTTGGTTTAATGAAAATTATGCCAATTTCATACACTGGAGAAAACTCAGGTAAAGCAATTAGGCATATTGTTCCAAAAATAAGTCAAAATAGTCAAATCGGTTCCCATGGTTATTTAGAGTTTAATTTTCATGTAGATAACCCTGATTTGTCATTAATTGGCGAAGAGTCAAAAAGACCGCCATGTTTAGAATATTTAGCGTTGTATTGTTTAAGGGGAGATAGTCAAGCAATAACAGAGCTCATAGATTTAAAAGATATTGTAGAATTTATGAGTGATGATGAAATTAAAATAGCACAATCTAATCAGTTTAATATTCAACGCCCAGACTCTTTTGAGGACGGAAATCCAAGTATAAAAAATGCTCCGCTTTTTACTAAATTTAATGGCAAATATTATTCTAGATATGACTTTCATAACATTCAATCAACCAACAATTCAAGTAGTACAGCACTAAACAAGATCAACGAGATACTTGTAAATAAAATCAATCCCTTAAAAATAGCTTTTGAAACGGGTGATTTTCTAATATTCAAAAACCAAGAGACAATGCATAAACGAAGTCAATTTACTCCAGAATACAATGGCAATGAAAGGTGGTTAATGCGCTTATTCGGCATGAAAGATACACCCCAAAATCACCTGCATAATCAATTAGTGTTAAGGAGTTAATCATGAAAAAAATTACAAATATTACATTTATAGGGTTAGGTGTTATGGGGTTTCCTATGGCTGGGCATTTATCAAAAAATCATGATTTTTCTGTAACTGTTTGGAATAGAACAATAACTAGGGCAGAAGAATGGGCAGATAAATACTATGGAAGTATTGCTAGTTCAATTAAAAATGCTATTGCAAAAGCAGATATGATACTAATCTGCGCTGGAAAGGATGAGGATGTTGAGGAAATTATTTATGCAGAAAATGGCATGTTGCAAAATATTAATAGTTCGATTGTTATTGACCATACAACCACTTCGCATAAGTTGGCTCAAAAACTAGCAGCGTCTTTTAAAGAAAAAGATATTGAATCTATTGATGCACCTGTTAGTGGTGGTGAAATTGGGGCAATAAATGCTCAATTAAGTATTATGGCTGGTGGTAATGAAAAAACCATACAAGCAGTAAATCCAGTATTAAAACACTATGCAAAAAATATAACTCAAATGGGTAGCCATGGATATGGGCAATTAGCAAAGATGGTAAATCAAATATGCATTGCTGGAGTTTTGCAAGGATTATCTGACGGAATTTTATTTGCAGAAAGTGAAAACATAGATATTGAAAAATTACTATCAGCTATATCAGGTGGGGCTGCACAATCTTGGCAAATGGAAAATAGGGCGTTAACAATGAGCAAAAGAGAGTTTGACTTTGGTTTTGCCATCAAGTGGATGGTTAAAGATTTAGGCTATTGCCTAGATAGGACAATAAATAACAAAACAGATTTGTCATTTACCAAAAACGTATATGATAAATATCAAAAATTAATGAAAAATGGCGATGGGAATTTAGACACATCAGCGTTGATTTTGCAAAATAAAGGAGAATAAAATGTTTATTGAAGGGTCATTGTTAGCAGATTACTTGTTAATTGGTGTATTAGTTCTAGTGGTTGCATCTTTTGTGGCTGGTTTTTTAGATGCTGTTGCTGGTGGTGCTGGTTTAATACTTGTGCCAGCATTTATCCTTACTGGAATGCCCCCACAATTAGCATTAGGGCAAGAAAAATTAGTTTCTACTTTAGGCACATTTTCAGCAATTTACAATTACTTTAAAAACTCTAAAATAATATGGAAAGTTGTTGGATATGGCATACCTACAGCGCTTATAGGTGCTTATATTGGTGGAAAAGTTATTTTATCCATTGATGAGTCAATAGTTGGTCAGATAATTTTCTTTTTGATTCCCA
>NZ_UEXF01000028.1:55407-62383 GCF_900127505.1 thiotrophic endosymbiont of Bathymodiolus puteoserpentis (Logatchev)
CTTAAGCACACCTGAAAAACCTAAACGATCCAAAATATCGAATAATTTGTGCTGATCTTATCAAATTGGGGGTATTGTCTGTATTTTTATGGATGCAAGACTTGAATGGGGTGGTTTTTTAGGATTTTGATTGGTATTTTTTGGGTTGGGTGGTTCTATTTTTGGATTTGGGTTTATATAAAAATACCAACGCATTAAACGCCTGATTTTGCGTGCTAGCAGCCACATTTTGTCGCACCGTCAAATCCGTTAAAAAAGTCTCTACCTTGCTTTCAGAATCCTCGAACAATTCACTTCTATCCTTCATCCCTGAAAACTTAATAAAACGTTTAACCCAATCACAATAAGTATTTTCAGTTTTATAAGCGTAGTTCATCCGTCTCATCACCTCTCGCATTTCGGCAATAATCGGTTTTTTATTTATTTTTTCTGTTATCATATAATTAAAAACAATATAGAAAGAAAATTTCTACTAATATCGTATATCAGGTAAATTATTTGTATTTTATCCCTAAAAAGATTGAAATACACTGTTTTTTACAGGCTTTTAATTTTAATATCGTAATGTAAGGATAATATGTCCTTATAATAATAGTTAGGCCAATCAAGGACACATTTATGGGCGAAATTATTTGCTGGTTTTCTAAAGTGCCAAATGTTATTTGGAGCGCAATTATAGCGTCGCTTCTTACTATTTTAGGGGTCTGGTTGACAAATAAAGGGAATGAAAAAAGACAAATAGCTTTACTAGAACATGAAAAACTAAAATTTCAATCCGAACAAAAACTAGCCTTAAAAAAAGAAGTGTTTTTAAGTGTTGCAAGTTCCTTTGCAGATGTTTTAGGTGTTATACCAAAATTAATAAACTTGGAATTTACTCAAAAAGAAATTGAAACTAAAATCGAAAATCATAGCGGAATTGTAGCTAAGTCCTATTTAGCCGCTAGAGAAACAACTGTAGCTGAAATATTAAAGTATTCATCAGAAACAGGCGAAACTTTTATCTCATTAATAAAAGATAGGGCTGTTGTTTTGGATCATAAGAAAGCCATTGAGATTTACCAAACTACTATTGATACAGCTAATGAAGAAAAGAATCGTATAGTGTCAATTATGAAAGAATACAATCTACAAGGAAGAAATGACCCTGCTGCATTTGATTATTTGAACGCTAGTTATGAAACTCAAGAAACCATAGTTAAACAAAGTACTGAAAGCAAAGAAGAGCAGGAAGAAATTTTAAAACCCTTACATTTAGAATTTGCAAAAAAATGTATATCAGAGCATGGTCGTTTATTGTCGTTACTACCACCAATGACAATAGCATTAAGAAATGAGCTTGATAATGATGGAAACTCCCAAGTGTTTATCGACGCATTAAATGAAAGCATACAAAGAATGAATATATCATTCAATAATTTATTCGAGGAACAGGCCTAACAATTAGCTCCAGCGGACAGTTTAAAGCGTCACTTTTTTTGCATTCGCAAAAACGTGCCACTTTAAACTGTCGCTGAGCAAGGCGTTATGTGTAAAATAATAATAGTTATGTGTAAAAGAGAAAACTATGGAATCAGATAGACCGCAAAAAATATCAATCGATCATGATGACTATCATGCTGAACATATTGGAAGAACAAAAAAAAGGAGAACAATTCTTTCTTACTACTCCATTTGAACCTGCAATAAATGAAAAAGAAGGCTGTGAATATATAGCTCTATTTAAATTCGATAATGAAGGTAACCTTTTAGAGCATATTATTGATGAAATAGGCCCAAGAGGTTCGTATGATGAAAACGAGCGCAAAGAAAAATATCTCGCCCGCCTAAATGAACTTGGCGAAGTTAAATATTGTCGTATTGAAGTTAAACCATTCTCAGTTGAAAGAAATGGTGTTGTTTTCGGGTTAATTACAAGGGAGCCTGAAGATAAAGAAGATGTATGGGCAGTAGAGTTGCTACCTGGGAATTACATGGCATTTTTTGAGCCGTGGGATAGTGGTGAATATGATACTTAAAAAACACATAACAAATAGCTCCAGCGGACAATTCAAAGCGGCACTTGTTTTGCATTCGCAAAAACGCGCCCCTTTGAATTGCCGCTGAGCAAGGCGTTAGCCGTATAAAAAAGGAAAGAAAATGCTGAAGCTTTACAAATTTAATGATAGAGAAAAATTGTACTGGGAAACTTGGGGCAACGATGACGGTACACATACAATTCATTGGGGCGAGCTAGGTACGGAAGGTAATTCAAAAACCATCAAATCATCTTTATTTAAAAAGGTCACAGATGTTATACAGAAAGAAATCGACAAACTGGTTTCTGAAGGTTACCAACCAATCGAGCTAGAAGACCATTTCACTTTATTAATTGAATATGAAGTTGATAATATGGGTAGTGGTGAAGATGTTGAAAAGCGCCATAGACTAGAAGATAGAATGAATGAAACCCTAGGCTGGACAGCGTTAGGTGCCTGTGATGGTGGTAGCATCGGAAGCAGTACAATGGAAGTGTGTAACTTCGTAGTTGATTTTAATATTGCAAAAAAGGTCATTGAAAACGATCTTAAAAACACAGAGTTCGCAAATTATACGAGAATTTTTGATGAAAATGCGTAAAACGGCTAACAAATCGTTCAACTTGACCGTTTTATACGCCGCTTCGTTTCACTCCGCTCTGTATAAAACGGCCAGTTAACTCAAGCGTTAGGCATAAATAAAAAAACAGGTGACTAATATGGGAATACTTAACCGTTCTACGCTGATGAAAGTGCATGCACTTTTAGCGGCCTTTATCTTACCAGCAGCAATAATGTTTTTTGTGACAGGTGCTCTTTATACTTGGGGCATAAAAGGCAATTACGATACAAGTACTCATGAATTACACCTTAAAAAACCTATTCAAGGCGAGCTTGATGAGCTTATTGCGTTAGCAAAAAAAGAATTACAAAAAAAAGATTTAGAAGAGCCATCAGGTCACGCTAAAATTAAAAGAATTGGTGCTTCTTTCAGGCTAGAATGGACTGGTTCAAATATGGATATTATTATAGAACCAACATCACAACCATTAATAGCTAAACTAGAAATAAAAAATACAGGCTGGCATCGACAATTTGTGCAATTACACAAAGCAAAAGGTGGTACTCCATTTAAAGTATATGCCGCTGCATTTGCCACTGCTTTGCTATTATTGCTCATTTCAGGTTTTATTATGGCATGGCAGATGCCAAAGTTACGCAAGCTGACGTTAGTTTCTGTATCATTGGGCATAGCCGTGTTTATTGTAATGGTTGTGTCGAGTTAAATATAGCCATCAAATGCCTAACAAAAAAATCCAGCGGACAGTTTAAAGCGTCACGGTTTTTGCTATTCGCAAAAAGCCGCGCCACTTTAAACTGCCGCTGATTTAGACGTTAGCTTCAAAAAATATCTGTGAATAATAATTTTAATTTTTCTCTAGCATTTGTGTGAAAAAAAACGAGTTTTAACCAATGAATATTACATTTAGTCCAACCTTTACATTATTACAACATGAGGCTGATTTGATGGAAGGCTGTCTCTCTATAGGATTAACTGCTTTTAGAAATGCTACCGTCTCTGATAAAAGAAAATTTTATTCTGGTTTTTTTAATACTAGTATTGCTTTTGAAAGGCTTATGAAATTAATAGTGGTAGTTGATTATATGCTTAATAACAATTTTAATCCTCCAACAAAAAATCAATTAAAAGCTTATGGACATGATCTTGTTAGTTTGTACCAGTCATCAGTTAATGCAGCAAACAGAGCTGGAATTACAAATGTTGCAATGCCCCTCGAGAATTCTATTGAAGAAAAAATACTTAACCTTTTATCTGAGTTTGCAAAATTTTCAAGATATTACAATTTAGACTCTTTAAATTCAAAGTCAGCAAAAGATGTAGATCCACTTGCCGAATGGGAAGGGATAATTAATAGAGTTATTGAGGAGGATGTTCCAGAAAAAAAATTAAAAAAGATAACTGAATCGGCAGAAAATATTCATAATGACATCAAAGATATAACATTTACAATTCAACAAGGGATGAGTGGCGAATCATTAACGCTACTACAAGCCCTTGGTCTTCCAGAAAAGCAGTTACTTGCAGCACCATATATTATGGTAAGGTTGTTTAATATATTATCACCATTAATTCGTATAGCCTCTGAACTTGGTCATAAAGGTTTCTATACAAGAGCACCAGATGGTACTGGTCCACATATTCCATCTTTCAATGAAACACTTGTATATTTTATAGCTGATAATACTCAAATTAAAAAGAAAAAACAATGGCCATAACAAAGCTAACAATCGCATGCAGCTGACCGTAAAAAGCGTCACAATTTTTGCTATTCGCAAAAACTGCGCCCCTTTTTACGTCAGCTGATGCGGGCGTTAGCACCAGAAAAGGACTGAGATATATCAGATGAGAAAACCAAGATTATTTATAGCATCATCGTCAGAAAGTTTATCTATTGCTGAAGCTGTTAATGTAAACCTTGATCATGAATTCGAAGTGACCATTTGGAAGAATGGAACATTTAAACTTTCTTCAACTGTAATAGATGACCTTGTCACTAAATCATCAGCGGTTGATTTTGCCTTGTTCCTATTTACACCTGATGACATTGCTATTATTAAAAGTAGAGAAGAACATGTAGTAAGAGATAATGTTCTTTTTGAGATGGGGCTTTTTATTGGTGCTATTGGTAAAGAAAGATCATTTATATTAAAGCCCCGTAATGAGGATATGCACCTACCCACGGACTTACTTGGAACAACTCCCGCAGATTACGATGCTAATAGGTCAGATGGTGATTTGGTATCAGCTACTAATAGAGCATGTTCTTTGATAAAAACGGAAGTTAAACGTATAGGTCTTATTAATTATGCAAGTCTTTCTGAAACTAAAAGGCTTAAAGCTAACCCAGTAGAATATAAATTAACTGAAACAGATTTTCGTTTTCTTGCATCGTGTTTGCAAACTCATACTAATACTCCGGGTGGTCTAGCATATTATCAAATAACAAATAATCTTGGCAATGTGAATGAGTCTTTATTGCAAATAGCAGCTATCAAGCTTGAGAGAGTAGGATTCATTGAAAAATCAGTTGAAACTGATAATCAAGATGGGTGTGACTATTATAGTTATGTAATAACCGAATTAGGGATAGATATACTGCTTAAAAATGAATCTAATTTTGATGACAATGTACCGTTTTAGTGCTAACAAATGCTTCCAGCTGACGTAAAAAGCGTCACATTTTTTGCGAAGCAAAAAAATGCGCCCCTTTTTACGTCAGCTGAAGCAGGCGTTAGGTGTAAATAATATGCCCGAAGATAAATCAACATCACTAGTCAACCTTGGAGAACTTTCCAAACCAGCTAACACTTTAATTAAGAAGGTGTCTTCAGCTGTTGGCGGTGTTTTTGAGCCGTGGCAAATAAAACGTGTTGCAAAAGCAGAAGCGGAAGCAAATTTAATAAAAGCCGAAAATGAAATAGAAATTACTGATCTACACCGGCGCGTGATGCATAGATTTGTTGAAGAAGAAGCAAAGCGGCAAGAAAATATGGAAGAAATAACTAAAAAATCAATTCCTCATTTAAACGAAGAGTCAGACCCTGATGAAATGGATAATGATTGGGTTACAAATTTCTTTGATAAATCGCGCATTGTCTCCGATGATGAAATGCAAAACATCTGGTCACAGGTTCTATCTGGAGAAGCTAATTCACCTGGTAGCTTTTCAAAACGAACTGTAAACCTACTTAGTGACTTAGATAAAAAAGATGCTGAGTTATTCCAAACATTATGTAGGTTTGGTTGGTTTATTGGTATTTTTTCTCCATTAGTATTTGACCCGCAAGATGATATTTACAAAAACCTAGGCATTACCTTTGAATCATTATCGCATCTAGATAGCCTAGGCCTCATTCAATTTAACTCCTTAACAAGTTTCAGTAGGCAAGCTTTACCCAAGAGTTTCGCAGTAATATATTATAGGCAGCCTTTACCTTTAGCTATGCCGCAAGATTCAAACAATGTTCTTGATGTAGGACAAGTTTTACTTTCTCAGGCAGGGATTGAATTATCTAAAATTGTTCAAGCACCAAGAGTTGATGGTTTCTATGAATATGTAAAAGAACAATGGCAAGCACATGCTCCAAAGCCTGAAAACACCTAACAATACGCTCGTTCGGACGCTAACTACGCTGCGCTTCGTTTGCGCCGCACAGCTTGGTCGTTAGGCATAAATAAAAAAACAGGTGACTAATATGGGAATACTTAACCGTTCTACGCTGATGAAAGTGCATGCACTTTTAGCGGCCTTTATCTTACCAGCAGCAATAATGTTTTTTGTGACAGGTGCTCTTTATACTTGGGGCATAAAAGGCAATTACGATACAAGTACTCATGAATTACACCTTAAAAAACCTATTCAAGGCGAGCTTGATGAGCTTATTGCGTTAGCAAAAAAAGAATTACAAAAAAAAGATTTAGAAGAGCCATCAGGTCACGCTAAAATTAAAAGAATTGGTGCTTCTTTCAGGCTAGAATGGACTGGTTCAAATATGGATATTATTATAGAACCAACATCACAACCATTAATAGCTAAACTAGAAATAAAAAATACAGGCTGGCATCGACAATTTGTGCAATTACACAAAGCAAAAGGTGGTACTCCATTTAAAGTATATGCCGCTGCATTTGCCACTGCTTTGCTATTATTGCTCATTTCAGGTTTTATTATGGCATGGCAGATGCCAAAGTTACGCAAGCTGACGTTAGTTTCTGTATCATTGGGCATAGCCGTGTTTATTGTAATGGTTGTGTCGAGTTAAATATAGCCATCAAATGCCTAACAAAAAAATCCAGCGGACAGTTTAAAGCGTCACGGTTTTTGCTATTCGCAAAAAGCCGCGCCACTTTAAACTGCCGCTGATTTAGACGTTAT
>NZ_UEXF01000028.1:63020-65363 GCF_900127505.1 thiotrophic endosymbiont of Bathymodiolus puteoserpentis (Logatchev)
TGCCTAAAAAAGCCCTTAAGCGAGACAATCGTTATCAACAAGACAAAAAGCGCAAACTGTGTAAAAGACGCGCAGCGATTGAGCCGATTATCGGACATCTTAAATCAGATTTTAGACTCTCTAGAAACCTACTCAAAGGGCAAGTTGGTGATGAGATTAATGTTTTAATGGCTGCCTGTGCTTGGAATTTGAGAAAATGGCTGGTGATAGCCACTATTTTTTTGTTTTGGCAAAAACTGGGCTTATTTTTTGTAAAATACCTAAGGTTTTTTGTGGTGCTGGATAAAAAGCAGTTTTGTTGATTTAGATGGTTGGAAAAATGAGTAGTTTTGGTTTGTTTGGAGTGAGTTTTTAAGGGGCGACTAAGTAATCCAGATAAATTCGTTGGCTCAACTAACAAAAATAACTCTAAAATCAAGTCTTTCAAAGTAGATCTAGAGTTGTCTAACGATCCAAAGTGGGAGATTTATCATGACTTCCCATGAAACAGAGAATAAGCCTAACAAGCGCGTGCAATCTGACCTCCGGCCACTATCACCTTTTGTGCAAAAACCGCACAAAAGGCGCCAGTAGCCTCCGGCAGTTGACGCGGGCGTTATATTTTTAAACAACCAACAATAAGGAACTGAACCATGGCTAAAAAGAAAGTATTTGTGAGTTTTGATTGGGACAATGACAAAAATTATAAATTCCTGCTTCAAGCTTGGGATGCGAATCCAGATTTTGAGTTTACTTTTAGTGACTATTCTTCTTCTGAAATTAACAGTTGGGATATTCCTACTGTAAAAGGAGCACTAACGAGAAAAATAAATACCGCAACACATACGCTTGTGATTGTCGGAAAAGAAGCAAATAAAAAACATGCTGATTCTGACGATATTGGTTACAAGAATTGGTTAAATTTTGAAGTGGCAAAAAGCAAAGCTAGCGGGAATAAACTTGTTGCTGTGAAATTGTCCAGTACGAATACCAGTCCTGATGAGCTTTTAAATTCTGGTGCTAGTTGGGCAATGAGCTTTACTAGAGATACAGTCTTAAAGGCATTGAATAACGCATAATGGAAGAAGCTAAGTTTAATAATCTTTGCTCACATTATAAAGATAGCTTTGATATACATCTGGCATCCATAAAGCAACGAGATAAGTTGTTTTATTGGTTGCTGATTATCATGGCAGTATTTACTTTGCAACTATCATCTACGGACATAGTTGTTAATGTCGTTAATGATTACATCAATAAAGCAGTTGGTATAAAGTTAGGTAAAAGTGCTGATTTTATTGCTACCCTGCTATGGCTTTTGCTTCTTGGTTTTACAACAAGATATTACCAAGTGGTCCTTGAAATCGAACGGCAGTATGGATACTTAGTCAACCCTTAAAAACCACACAACAAATTGATTTATAACAATAAAACCAACAATAACCCTAGACAAATCAACCAACTTTTGCTAAAATACCTCTTATTTCTTGGTCGTTTTGCTTAAAAAAATGTNCTATTTTTTTGTTTTGGCAAAAACTGGGCTTATTTTTTGTAAAATACCTAAGGTTTTTTGTGGTGCTGGATAAAAAGCAGTTTTGTTGATTTAGATGGTTGGGAAAATGGGTGGTTTTGGTTTGTTTGGAATGAGTTTTTAAGGGGCGAGTAAGTACCCATTATTTTCTAATTGGGTGTGGTTGCTCTACACTGTACTCTTTCCATGCCTCATAGTTTTTAGCGTGATTACGAAGGGATATAGTGAGATAAGTGAAATGCAATCTATAGAAGCAAATCAAATAATTGATTTTGTCTGTTATCTTGTAATTGCAACTAGTTCTATTTTGTATATCTATCGTCTGCACAAATCAAGCATACAAAATATAACAAATCGCTGCACCGGACTAATTACTCGCTGGCGCTCGTAATTAGCTGGTGAGCTCAAGCGTTATGTGCAAAAATAAAAGAGGTGCTAAATGCTAGAAATGTTTGAAAAGCTTATTAATGAACATGGCTCTTCAGTTGTATTAAAAGAAAGATTAAAGCTAATAAATGACAAATATGAAGCCCTAGGGGAAAAGTTAGAAATATCAAATAATAAAAACGAATTTCTTCAGAAAGAAAATGAACAACTTAAACAGCATGTTGCTGAAATCCAAGGCCAACTTTCTGCAACAATACCAAAGGGTGATAATTTACCTCAAGAACAAAAAGATATTCTAAAGCTACTATTTAGTCAACCCTTAAAAACCACACAATAAATTGATTTATAACAATAAAACTAACAATAACCCTAGACAAATCAACCAACTTTTGTTAAAATACCTCTTATTTCTTGGTCGTTTTGCTTAAAAAAATGTTAACTAAATC
>NZ_UEXF01000028.1:68205-98436 GCF_900127505.1 thiotrophic endosymbiont of Bathymodiolus puteoserpentis (Logatchev)
CCGCCTACCGCTTTGTCTTGCAAGACAAAGCGGTAGGCGGTTTCAGTGCTAATTTTAATCTTTTTGTCTAATTCCAAGCGTCCCATGATTTGTTCAGGACTCCAATATTCTTTTAGTTTTTCACTAATGTAATTTTTAACACAATCTGTGAGTTTGATGGCTTTATTTTTTTTGATGTCGTTCGTCAGCAAGCCTGTTGGCTTGCTTATGGCGATAGCCTCTTTTGCCAGTATTGCGAGATAATTCTCTAGAAATAGTTGATTTGTTTCTATTCATTGATTTGGCAATAAAAGTTTGGTTGAATCCTTGTTTGTTTAGCAGGTAAATATGGTATCTTTGTTCGTAGGTCAATTGTGTATATTTTTGCATGTTTCACTCTTTTTTCTTGTCGGATTAAAGAGTGGTTAATATACCCTTTGGCCGACTAATTGAGTGTTGCACTTATGATGTGAATCTAAGAGATCTAATTTTTGCCCCATTGGCGATTTCTTTAAACCTTTTCCTAGCAGGGCTAAGGCTGGGTTTAAAAAATCGTCAAGTGGGTGAAAAGTGGGTTTCTGATGATTGTTCCTATTTATGCAAAGGTCTCTAAAAAGTGATATAATTAAACACAACACTCGGTAATCGTATTATAAGGTTGGGTGTTTAAAATTTTAAAGCAAAAATAAATTTAGGAGTTACTTGCCGATGTCAGATCTTTCAACATATTTAACATTAGAAAATGATACACCTTATACTTTAGATCTTGCAAGTAAAAGCATTGATCATGGTCACTGGACCACTGATCCACCTTCTACAATTGATGCTCTTAAGGCTTCTCCATTTACTCTGACAGATGACTCGGCTGCTGCTGCAGGTTCGGAAGGAACTGTCGTGTATAGTGTTACAGTTTCTGATACTAATGAAGAGGGTGGCGATCCTGTTGTTGCTACCTTTACTGTAAGGTTTTGTTGCTCGTATTCTGTAGATAATAACTATTGTTATTTTAGCACTTCTAATCCTAAATTATTTGCAATACATTTCAGAGTTAAAATTGGTGAACATGGTGTCTGGTATGACAATTATTGTCCAGAGGGCGGACATCCGGTGTATGCGGAACTTTTTATAAGAGTGCTTTCATAATATTTATATAATTTTAGAGTCATAAGGATAGTTTGTATGGATTTGTCTACCACTGTTTATTTAGTCAATCATATACTTTGTTGAATTTAAGTTACTTTCAAAAGAGTTAAATTGGGGATACTGGGAAACTTATCCGCCCGGATTAATCCCTTTCAAAATAACAGATCTTAAGTTTGTTATGAAAGACATTTCTGGAGTTGCAACTGGATCGGAAGGTAGCGTTACTTATGTTTTGAGTAATAATATTATACATATGAAATTCTGAGACTCTTATTCTCCGAATGGTAATTATGTTGCTATACAATTTCAAAGCGAAGGCCAAGAACAAAAAAAGGTGTGATACGCAGCTTAGTTTTATAGCATAGGTAAATGGTGGAAAAAAGTATGCTAATTACTGCCCATCTAGCGGACACCCTTTAATACTTTCCTTTGTGATAAATTCAAAAATATGCAAAAAAAACCATACCAAATATTAGCCAAGATATATTTTGTATGATAGGTCATAATCAAAGAAGTGCAACTGTATGGCTTAGTTTATGGGGATTGATTATGCATGGATTAATCTACCTAAAAATGTAGATAATGTTATTGATCTCTATGCAAGTGCTGGGAAAGCAACACATGCAGGTGTACATGGAAACAAATGGAAATTAAATTTTAATTATGCGCTAAAGCCTAGTGTGTCAGTTCAAAGGCATTCATATTTTCCTAGTTTTATATTATTTAACTTCCAATCGCCAATTTGTGTACGAATCAATCTAAGTGTTGGAAAACCAACATGAGCAGTCATGCGTCTAACTTGGCGGTTTTTTCCCTCAGTGATTTTAAGCTCAATCCACGAAGTCGGAATATTCTTGCGTTTGCGTATTGATGGGTTTCTGCTCCAAAGCCAATCAGGCTGTTGAACGACACTTGCCTTGGCAGGTTTAGTCAGTCCATCTTTTAATGCTACGCCTTGGCTCAATTGAGCAATCGCATCATGAGTAACTTTACCGTCTACTTGTACAAGATAGGTTTTTTCCTTATCAAACTTCGGGTTTGAGATTTGGTGTTGCAGTTTGCCATCATCAGTGAGTATCATCAAACCTTCCGAATCTTTATCGAGGCGTCCCGCTGGATAAAAACCTTTTTCATTAATAAAGTTAGATAAGTTTTTCTCATTGCCACTAAACTGACACAGTATTCCGAATGGTTTGTTAAACAAAATAACAGACGCATGATTACCCATAGATTTGCTTAGCACGCTCAATAAAAGCATCAAGTTGTGTATTGGAGATTGAAGTAAAGACAGGAGCGATTACCATATCAACTAGCTTTGAGGCAAAACTAAATTCTAATTCAAGGTTTATTTTGCAAGCATTATCATTTAGTGATGTAAAAATCCAAGCACCGTTTAATTGCTTAAAGGGGCCGTCTTTAAGTTGCATATCAATACGCACATTTGGTGTTAGTGTATTGAGCGTGGTAAAGGTCTGCTTGAATGTATTTTTATTAATACTAACCGAAGCAGTAATTTCTTGCTCGGTTTGATTTAAAATATCAGCAGATGAGCACCAGTTGAGAAACTGTGGATACTTGTCAATCTGATTAACCAGTTGATACATTTGCTCACAGGAATAAGGAACGATGGCACTTTTAGAAATATGATGCACAATATAAGTAATGGATAAGAAAAATAAAAAAACAAATGCAAATACAATTGCCGTTAATAAAAAAGCACGACATGACTATTTTATCGAACAAACACTTGAAGCTGGACTTTCTTTAAAAGGTTGGGAAGTAAAAAGCTTGCGTGACAACAAAGTGCAGATTAAAGAAAGTTATGTTATTTTGAAAAATAACGAGCTATTTTTATTTGGTAGCCATATTTCCCCTTTGAAAAGTGCCTCTACACATGTCAATGCAGACCCAACGCGAACACGAAAACTACTACTACATCGTTTAGAGATTAATCGTATCAAGGATAAAATCAACCAGAAGGGTGCTACTGTCGTGCCCCTTAAGTTGTATTGGTCTAAAGGCAATGTTAAATTGGAAATCGGCGTGGCTAAAGGAAAAAAGGCACATGATAAGCGTCAAGATATCAAAGAAAAAGATTGGAAAAGAGACAAACAAAGGGCGTTAAAAGAAAGCCTCAAGTAAAAAAACACATTTTTTATTAAAAAACATTGACACAATAGGGGTTTTTTGTCTATAATTGCGCACACTAACTGTTGAGATGTTGAGTGTGTGTCATTGTTTTCATCTCCTATCTGGTAAAGACTTTTAGTATTTTTTAATAAAAACCTCTCAAGGAGATAAACATGAATAAATCTGAATTAATTGATGCAATTGCATCAACAGCAAACCTTTCTAAAGCAGACGCGGCTCGCGCACTAAATGCTACAACTGAAGCTATTTCTGGCGCTATGTCTAAAGGCGACGGCGTACAGTTAACTGGCTTTGGTTCTTTTGTTGTTAGAGACCGTGCTGCTCGCACAGGCCGTAACCCACAAACTGGTGCAACTATCCAAATCGCTGCATCTAAAGTGGCTGCATTTAAAGCAGGTAAGGCACTTAAGGATGCTGTAAACGGTTAATATTTAACCATTTGCAGAATAAAAGCACCTTCGGGTGCTTTTTTTTGTTATGCCAAACAACAAACAAAACCTTTTAAATCTTAATCAGACAGCATTGACCAAGTTTTTCGAAACTTTAGGAGAGAGACCTTATCGCGTTAAACAACTGATGCAGTGGATTTATAAATATCATGAGTTTGATTTTGATAAGATGTTAAATTTAAGTAAAAAATTAAGAGAACAACTTAATGGGGTTGCTTGTATTGAACTTCCTGAAGTAGTGAAACAAAGTCATGCGCTAGATGGTGTGATTAAGTGGGTGATTGACACAGGTAAAGATAATTTCATAGAGACGGTATATATTCCTGAAAAAGACAGAGGTACACTATGTATTTCGTCACAAGTAGGTTGTTCATTGGCGTGCACTTTCTGCTCTACGGGTATGCAAGGTTTCAATCGTAACCTGACAACAGCAGAAATTATCGCTCAGGTGATGATTGCCAAGCAGTATTTAAGTGACAAAGATAGGCGTATTTCTAATGTGGTTTTTATGGGGATGGGAGAGCCTTTGTTGAACGAGCAAGCGGTGTACTCGGCATGTGATTTGTTGCTGGATGATTTAGCGTTTGGGCTTTCTAGACGCAAAGTGACCATTTCAACTTCAGGTGTGGTGCCAGCACTATTGAGAATGGCAGATAGAACGCCGGTGAGTTTGGCAATTTCATTACATGCGCCGGACGATCTTTTGCGTGATGAGTTGGTACCCATTAACCAAAAATACCCCATTAAAGAGCTGATATCAGCTTGTAAAAATTACTTAAATGCAGGCACACAAGAGCGCCATATTTTGTTTGAGTATGTGATGTTAGATGGGGTAAATGATAGCACTGTTCAGGCTAAAAAATTAGCATTATTATTAAAAGGAATCTCAGCCAAGGTAAATTTAATTCCTTTTAACCCTTTTCCAGAAACTCAATATAAGACTTCAAAAAAGGTTACAATTGCATCATTTCAGGATGTTTTATTTGACAATGGTATTCGCACTACCACCAGACGCACGCGTGGTGAGGATATAGACGGTGCTTGCGGGCAATTGGCCGGTAAAGTTGTTGATAAGACTAAACGCACAAGAGGTATGACATGATAGGTATGGAAGGCATTGAATATCACCCCGGGCAAAGAAAAAAAAGTGGGGGTTTTAAGTTATGGATGTTGCTAGTTATATTTGTTGTTGTTGTTGTTTATTTTTTGAGCGATGAGCAAATACCAAAAAAATTAAACACAGGCCTGATTGTTGTTAAAGAGTCAGAGCCTGATGTAGTTAAAATTGTCTCTATCCCTGTTAATATTGAAACTACCACAAGCAATCCAAGATCAGAAGAGCCTAAGATGCTAGAAAGTTTGGATGAGCTAAATGAGTTTTATAAAAAACAGCAATGAAATCTACCCACAGTATCAAAAGAAGAAAATCTAAGCAAATCTTTGTTGGTAATGTTGCCATTGGTGGCAATGCACCCATTTCTGTGCAGAGTATGACCAATACTGACACACATGATGTTAAGGCAACCGTTGCACAAATACAAGCCATTCAAAATGCAGGTGCTGATTTAGTGCGCGTCTCTGTGCCAACAATGGATGCGGCAGAAGCCTTTAAAGAAATAAAAAAGCAAGTTAGTATTCCGCTCATTACCGACATTCATTTTGATTACAAAATTGCACTTAAAGTTGCTCAATATGGTGCTGATTGTCTGCGTATTAACCCAGGTAATATCGGACGAGAAGACAGAGTAAAAGAAGTGGTGGCATCAGCCAAAGACCACGGAATTCCCATTCGTATTGGTGTTAATGCAGGCTCCTTGGAGAAAGACTTACAGAAGAAATACACCGAGCCTACTCCTGAAGCCATGGTGGAAAGTGCATTTAGGCATATCGATATTTTAGATAAACTGAGTTTTGATAATTATAAAATATCACTCAAGGCCAGTGAAGTATTTATGACAGTTTTTGCTTATAAACAATTAGCAGCACAAATTGACAACCCCTTGCATTTAGGTATTACTGAGGCAGGATCACTCAGAGCAGGCTCAGTAAAGTCTTCTATTGGCTTGGGCTTGCTTCTTGCAGAAGGTATTGGTGATACTATCCGTGTTTCTCTTGCTTCTGATCCAGTAGATGAAATCAAGGTAGGATTTGATATCTTAAAGTCACTTGGTTTACGACAAAAAGGCGTTAATTTGATTGCCTGCCCATCTTGCTCACGACAAAAGTTTGATGTGATTAAGGTGGTGAATGAATTAGAAGCGCGCCTAGAAGATGTTAATGAGCCAATTGATGTAGCAGTGATTGGTTGTGTGGTTAACGGACCAGGTGAAGCCAAAGCGGTATCGGTTGGGTTGACAGGTGGCGATCCTAATCTAATGTATATTGATGGTTTAACACACTCTAAAGTAAGCAATGAAGATTTGGTTGAGCAGTTAGAGATGCAAATCAGACGAAAATTAACCTCTTCTTAATCTTTTGTAGGCTTTTAGTCGATAAGTAAGTTGAACGGCAAAATAACCAAGTGTTGAGCTAACAATAGACAATATCAGGCAACCGAGTAAGAAAGGTTGCCAAATCGTACCAAACACTTGCCATACATATTCTAATGACATGACAAAGTCTTTTTCTATACTGACATCTAAAATCCAAGCACCAAGTTTATAACAGCCATAAAAAATTGGTGGCATGGTAATAGGATTAGTAATCCACACTAAAGCGATTGATACTGGCAAGTTAGCAGCAAAAATAACAGCACTTGGCGCCGCTAAAAGCATTTGAAAAGGCACGGGAATAAAAGCACAAAACAAACCCACAGCAAAAGCTTTAGAAATAGATTTTCTATTAAAATTCCATAGACTTGAATGGTGTAAATGCTTACCAAGCCATCCTAAGTGTTTGTGATTTTTTAATTCGTTTGGATTAGGGCTATAGTGTTTTAGGAATTTTTTCATGATTTTGCGACATTAATAATACCCTGTGCTGTTAGTTTATATTGTTGATACAATTCTTCTTGCGAGCCTTGTTCAGTAAAGTTATCGGGTAAGCCTAAAATTTGCAAAGGTGTGGTGATTTTTTGCTGATGTAGATACTCACTAATAGCACTACCTCCACCACCTGATATAGCATTATCTTCAATGGAAATCAACTGCTGGTGTGCGTTTGCTATTTTACTAATAAGTGGCTCGTCTAATGGTTTTACAAAGCGCATATCAATCACACTTGCCCCAAGCTCCTTGCCTGCTTCTAAGGCAGCTTCAACTCTATTACCATAAGCAAAAATAGCGATTTTCTCACCTTTTAACAAAACATTACCTTTGCCAATTTCTATTGTGTCTTGAGTCTCATATTTCACCATATTTGCCACACCTCGTGGATAACGAATACAAACAGGTGACTTCATTTTAAAGGCGGTATTGAGCATTTGATACAGCTCTAAACCATTGCTTGGTGCCATAATGGTTAGATTTGGAATGCACCTTAAAAAACTTAAATCAAAACACCCTGCATGAGTAGCGCCATCGCTACCCACCAAACCTGCACGGTCAATGGCAAAAATAACATTGAGATTTTGCAGGGCAATATCATGAATAAGTTGGTCGTAACCACGCTGCAAAAAAGTTGAATAAATAGCAACAATAGGTTTTAACCCTTGCGTGGCTAAGCCACCTGCAAAAGTAACGGCGTGTTGTTCGGCAATGCCCACATCAAAATACCGATCAGGGTAGTTTGCTTCAAACTCACTCATGCCAGAGCCAGTACACATTGCAGGGGTGATGGCTATTAAATCTTTATTGTTGCTGGCGGTGTTGATTAACCAGCGTCCAAAAACATGACTATAACTGTCTAGTGTGCTTGAACCATCAGAGGCAGGTGCGATACCATGAAACTTACAAGGGTCATTTTCTGCACTATCTAAGCCATAGCCTTTTTTGGTAATTAAGTGAAGTAATCTAGGTTTATTTTGTGCTTTTAAGTTTTGCAAAGTTTTGATTAAGGTAGGTAAATCGTGTCCATCAATTGGCCCGTAATATTCTAAGCCTAATTCTTCAAACAAAGTGCTGGGTAAAACCATGCCTTTAAGATGCTCTTCTGAGCGTTTGGCGAAGTTGTGCATGCGTGGCATTTTCTCTAAGAAACCCAGTGATTTGTTTTTCATCGTTGAATACATCTTGCCAGAGATGAGTTTGGTTAGATATTTATTCATGGCACCGACATTTTTTGAGATGCTCATATCATTATCATTGAGAATAATTAGCAAATCTGCCTCACTATCACCTGCATGGTTGAGTGCTTCGAACGACATACCACCAGTGAGCGCACCATCGCCAATCACGGCAATAGATTTGCCATCATCGTGGTTAATGCCATTGGCAATTGCAATGCCTAAAGCGGCACTAATTGAAGTTGACGAATGTCCAGCGCCAAAACTGTCGTGTTCGCTTTCTTGCCTTTTGGTAAATCCAGATAGGCCATTTTTTTGACGCAGAGTATGCATTCTGTCCTTACGCCCTGTGAGGATTTTGTGTGTATAAGCTTGATGTCCAACATCAAACACAACGCTGTCTTTCGGTGTGTCAAATACATAATGTAGGGCAATCGACATTTCAATTGTGCCCAAATTAGATGCAAGATGCCCACCGGTTTTTTGTACATTGTCAATTAAAAATGCACGGATTTCATCCGCTAAAGACTGTAACTCATCTAAATCAAGTTGCTTAATATCTGTTGGTGAATGAATTGAGTTGAGCATAGAATCCTTATTTTACATTTCAAATGGTAAAATAACGCAATTTGTTTTGGGATTTTTGCATGTTTACCGTTTGTGCCTTATATCAATTTGTTCGTCTTGATGATTTTGAAGTGTTTCGCAAACCTTTGCGTACACTGATAGACGATTTGGAAATCAAAGGCACCCTTCTTTTGGCGTTAGAAGGTTTGAATGGTACGGTTGCTGGTACACAAGAGGCAATTGATATATTTCTTAAATTTCTTGAAGATGATGGGCGTTTTAACAACTTAGAGATTAAATTTTCTTATAGTAAAAACTTACCGTTTAAGCGACTTAAAGTTAAACTTAAAAAAGAAATTGTCACGCTGGGTGTGCAACACATTGATCCGCTTGCCTCAGTCGGTACTTATGTTAAACCCAAAGATTGGAATGCATTGATTAGTGATCCTGATGTGTTGTTGATTGATACTCGCAATGATTACGAGTATGGTATCGGTAGTTTTCAAGGTGCGATTAATCCAAATACGGAGACTTTTAGAGAATTCCCCGCTTATACCAAAGAACATTTAGAGCAATATCGTGATAGGAAAGTGGCAATGTTTTGCACGGGTGGTATTCGTTGTGAGAAGTCAACCGCTTATCTAAAATCACAAGGCTTTAAAGAAGTTTATCATTTACAAGGCGGTGTTTTGAAATACTTAGAAGAGGTTGATAAAGCTCAGAGTATGTGGGATGGCGAGTGTTTTGTATTTGATGAGCGTGTTGCGGTTAAGCATAATTTAGAGCAAGGGCAATATGACCAATGCCACGCCTGTCGCTATCCGATTGCCGATGTTGATAAGCAACACAGACATTACGAAAAAGGCGTTTCTTGTCCACGCTGTTTTGGTACACGCTCTATAGAACAACTCAATCGTTATAAAGAAAGACAACGCCAGATTGAGTTAGCAAAGATGCGTGGCGAAGAGCATATTGGCGATAATGCGGCGCAGATAATTAATGCCAAAGCGAAAAAGAAAACCAAAAATCAGGCGTAAAAATAATATGTTTATTCGTAGCGATATTCCCAAACTCAAGCAAGATTTAACCATTCAAACCAATTTATTGAGCCATGATTTAACGCTTAAAACACGCTGGGGTGTGTTTTCACCTCGTTCGATTGATGATGGTACGCTACTACTTATGAAATATTTGAAAGTGGGTGAGGTAGATAAGTGTCTAGACCTTGGCTGTGGCTATGGGCCAATTGGCTTGGCAGTGGCTAAATCTTGCCCAAAGGGTGAAGTGCATATGGTGGATAAGGATTTTATTGCGGTTGAATTATCCAACACCAATGCTAAACTCAATCATATTGATAACACTAAAGCCTATTTGTCAGATGCGTTTTTGAGTGTCAATAAAGATAATTATTTTGACCAAATCATCTCTAATGTGCCCGCTAAAGTCGGCAGAGAACAGTTAAGTATTATTTTGTATGATGCTTTTGATGCACTCAAGCCAGGCGGTAGGATTACTTTTGTTACTATTAATGGCTTACGACATTTTATTAAAGATAATTTTAAATCTGTTTTTGGTAATTACAAAAAACTCAAGCAAGGGCAGAAGTACACAATTTCTCAAGCAGTAAAAGAGTAAAATACTCAGGTATTAAATATTAAGGAGATAGACATGGATGCAATAGAAAGAATTCAAAAGCAAGTAGACAGTGCCGCAATCGTTTTATATATGAAAGGCACACCACAATTCCCACAATGTGGTTTTTCAGCCACCGCTGCAAAAACACTGGCATCAACAGGTGTTGAATTTGCCTATGTGAACATTTTTGAGGATCAGGAAGTGATGCAAAATTTACCTGCTTTTGCCGATTGGCCAACCTTCCCACAAATCTATATGAACGGCGAACTTGTTGGCGGTGGTGATATTATTGTGGAAATGGCAGAAATGGGTACCTTAAAAGCTGCCATGCAAGAAGCCACGGATAAATTTACCAATTAATAGTTAATGGGGCAGTGTTGTGACAGCAACTGTAGTTTAGACAGCAATAAAAAAAATCAGCGCACCAGTCTAAGGTGGGTATTTGCCATCAATGTCACTATGTTTTTTGTCATTGGATTGGCAGCCATACAAGGCAACACCAGTGCATTATTGGCAGACAGTTTGGACAACTTTGGTGATAGTGTTACTTATGCACTGAGTTTGTATGCACTGGCTCAAGGGGCAATCTTCAAAGCCAAAGTTGCTTATTTTAAAGGTATTTTAATCCTTCTCAGTGCACTGTTTATCATTGGACAAGTGGGCTGCAAATTCTTTGTGCCCAGCCTGCCTGTTTTCGAGATAATGAGTGTTTTTAGCTTATTAGGGCTAGTGGCAAACAGCCTTTGCTTGTTAATATTGTGGCGCCATCGAAACGAAGATATTAATATGACTTCGGTTTGGGAGTGCTCTAAAAACGACATTATGGTTAATTTATCAGTATTAATAACCTCAGGGGCAGTTTGGCTAACGGATTCTGGCTATCCCGATAGTGTAGTTGCCATTATATTATCAGGATTTTTATTGCGCTCTGCGTGGCGGATTATTGCCTTATCAAAGGCAGAATTAAGTCAGTAATTATTTCAATTAGCAATCAAGTTGTCTATAAATTATGCAGTTTCTGAGTATTGTCTTGGAGCCAAATATCCGCTTGCTTGCGTGTTGAAATCATACTGTCCAGTAGCTGATAAAAGTCTTTGCTGTGATTTTTGTGTGCTATGTGTGCTAATTCGTGGGCGATAACGGCATCAATAACCCACATGGGCGCCATCATTAGTAAGTAGTTAAGGTTGATATTATTTTGACTAGAGCAAGAACCCCAGCGTGTTTTTTGTGCTTTGAAGCGCACTTGGTTAAAGATTAAATTGTGTTTTTGACTGTAATATTCAAGCCTAGGTAGGGCGATTTTGATAAATTCTTTTTTGTAAAACCAATGGAAAGCGGCTGCGGCATCATAGATTGTGCTTAAGTAAAATTTTTTATTGTTTAAGCGTACAGGCACCTCAGTATTGTCTAATTTTAAAGGGTATGAGCAACCTAAAAATAAAAAATATTCCCCCGCTTGATAGTTGATTTTATCGGGTTTTGTTGCCCGTATCTGTGTTTGCTTGGTTTCAATCCAGAGCTGTTTTTCACAAATGAAACTTTCAATTTTTTTGACACTTAAGTGCATGGGCGCACGCACTGATAAGGCGCCGTCTTTATCAATTTGTAAAGACAGTGTTTTTCGTTTTGAGCGAATTAATTTATATTCAACCAACCCAAGTCCTAGCATTTTCAAACATTTTTATCCATGGGCTGCGCTCATCCCAATCTTTTGGGTGGTGTGAGTTTTGCACTGCTCTAATAACACGCTCTGGATGTGGCATCATAATAGTTACTCGCCCAGAGTCGTTGTTAACCCCTGCTACTGCATTGTCAGAGCCATTAGGGTTGTGTGGGTAGGATTGTGTTGGGTTGGTGTTGTGGTCAACATATTGCAAAGCGATGTTGTTTGATTGTTCACCTGTAAAAATAGCGCGACCTTCACCATGTGCAATGGCAATTGGCATGACTGAGTCTTGCATACCATCTAAAAAGATTGAATTACTTTTGCCGATTTTCACCGAAGAGAAGCGGGCTTCAAATTGTTCGGAGGTATTGCGTTTAAAAGTGGGGAAATGCGCACTACCAGGAATGATTTCACCTAATTGAGAGAGCATTTGACAACCATTACAAACCCCCAAAGCAAAGCTCTCATTACGATTAAAAAAGGCTTCAAACTCCTCTTTAGCGCACGGATTATAAAGAATAGAACTCGCCCAACCACGCCCAGCACCCAGCACATCGCCATACGAAAAACCACCGCAAGCCACCAAGCCACTAAACTCAGATAACGAAAGACGGTTTTGTAAAATATCACTCATATGCACATCAACGGCTTCAAAACCTGCCTTGTCAAAAGATACTGCCATTTCAATATGCCCATTCACGCCTTGCTCACGCAAAATAGCAACTTTAGGTCTATGGGTTAGAATAGCTGGCACTTGATTGACATCAAAACTTAGCTGTGTTTGCAACCCTGGGGTGTCTTGTGCTATTGCGTCAAATTCTTCTTTGGCACACTTAGGGTTGTCTCTAAGTTTGGCAAACTCGTAGGAGGTTTTGCTCCACAGTTGTTGCAGTGCACTGCGTTTTTTGCTGAAGTTACCAATATTAATGGTATCAGTATTATTGATTGTGGCAATGGTATGTATGCAGTTTGCTAATCCAGCTTTAGACAAGGCGTTTATCACCGACACTTTGTTGGCGTTACTTACCTGAATAACACAGCCTAATTCTTCATTAAATAATGCATTGATATCGTCATTTATAATATCTAAACCGCAGTGAGAGGCAAATGCCATTTCCAGTAGCGTGGTGATAACACCACCATCGCTGCGGTCATGGTAGGCACTGATTAAATCGTCTTTATTAAGTTGGTTTATGGTGGTAAAAAAGTTTTTAAAGAGTGTTGAATCATCAAGATTGGGTGCATCAACACCGATTTGATTATAGACTTGCGCTAAGCACGAGCCACCCAGTCGATTTTGACCTTTGCCTAAATCAATCAGTAGCAACTCACCCTCTATGGAGGTATCCAATAGCGGGGTGATTTGTATGCGAACATCCGATGTTTTAGAAAATGCCGTAATGACAAGGGACAGTGGCGCGGTTACTGACTTGTCTTGTCCATTTTCTTGCCAAGTACTTTTCATACTCATGGAGTCTTTACCTACGGGTACGCTCAAGCCTAACTCTGGACATAAGTCCATACCCACTGCTGTTACTGCTTCAAATAATTTAGCATCCTCACCCACATGACCACTGGCACTCATCCAGTTGGCACTTAGGCTAATATGGGCAATGTCTTGTATATAACCACCCAACATATTGGTGAGTGCTTCACCAATTGTCATTCTGGCAGCGGCATTCGCATCACATAATGCGAGCGGTGCTCGCTCACCCAAAGACATAATTTCACCTTTGTAGCCTGTGTAATCAGAAGTGGAAATAGCGCAATCTGCCACGGGTACTTGCCACGGCCCAACAAATTGGTCGCGTGCCACCATGCCTGTGACACTTCTATCGCCAATCGTGATGAGAAAGTTTTTGCTGGCAACACTTGGTAGTTGTAATATTCTAGTGATCGCTTCGTCTAACTCAATAGTGCCTGTATCTAAGGCATTAAGGTTAATGGCTTGTGTCGTTGCATTAATCGTTGTTTTTGGTGGATTGCCAAGTAGCACTGCCATTGGTATTTGAATGGGGTTATTATTAAATAATTCATCACTTAAAATCAATTCTTGTTCTTTGGTTGCCTCGCCCAATACTGCAAATGGCGCTCGTTCACGCTCGCAAAGTGCGCTGAATAATTCAAGGCTTTCATCGCTAATTGCAAGCACATAACGCTCTTGTGACTCATTACACCAAACCTCTAATGGCGACATTTGCTTGTCATCGTTTGGAATATTACGCAGTTTAAATCGCCCCCCTTTGCCTGCGTCATTGACCAATTCAGGCAATCCATTGGATAGCCCACCCGCACCGATATCGTGAATAGAGATGATTGGATTTTTATCACCTAAATTAGTGCAACGATCAATCACCTCTTGTGCGCGTCTTTCCATCTCTGGATTAGCGCGTTGTACTGAGGCAAAATCTAGGTCTTCGTTTTGTTCACCGCTGTTAATACTGGAAGCAGCGCCACCGCCTAAGCCGATTAACATTGCAGGGCCACCTAGAACGATAATTTTGCTGCCTACAGGGATATTGCCTTTTTCAATATGTTGCGCTTGAATGTGCCCCAAACCACCTGCCAGCATAATAGGCTTGTGATAACCACGCACATCACCATTTGGTGTTGCTTGCTCATAAGTCCTAAAATAGCCCAATATATTTGGACGACCAAATTCATTGTTAAAGCTCGCAGCACCAATTGGACCTTCAAGCATAATATCAAGTGCTGAGACAATTTGATTGGGTTTGCCATAATCCACTTCCCACGGTTGCTGTGCACCGTTAATTTTAAGGTTGGAAACACTAAATCCACACAAGCCCACTTTTGGTTTTGACCCCTGACCCGTTGCCCCTTCATCACGAATCTCTCCACCAGAGCCTGTCGCTGCCCCTGGATGCGGGGCAATAGCGGTAGGGTGGTTGTGTGTTTCTACTTTCATTAAAATCGCTCTATGTTCGTTAGAGCTAACATATTTGCCATTTTCATCAGCATAAAAACGCTCACCTTCATAGCCTTCCATTACCGCTGAGTTGTCTGAATACACACTGAGCAAGCCTTCAGGGTGTTGATGATAAGTGTTGCGAATCATGGCAAATAGGCTTTTTGCTTGTTCAACCCCATCAATCGTCCAGTCTGCATTGAAAATTTTATGGCGACAATGCTCAGAGTTTGCTTGTGCAAACATCATCAATTCCACATCGGTTGGATTGCGTTTTAATTTTGTAAAATTATCGACCAAGTAATCAATCTCACCATCAGACAGTGCCAAGCCTAAGATGGTATTGGCATACGCTAGTGCAGATTTACCCTTTGATAAAATATCAACACACTCAAAAGGGCGTGGCTCAAAGTCATCAAAAATACTGTGTGCTTCATCAATAAAGGGCAACTCAGACTCTGTCATCTTATCCATAATCACCAACAGAACTGCTTTTTTATCCGTGATGGCCTTATCAAAATGATAGATAATACCGCGTTCAATGCGTGATATGCTGGTTAACCCACACAAGTGCAAAATATCACTGGCCTTAGATGACCAAGGCGAGATAGTGCCAAGGCGTGGAATGATAATAATTTGTGATTTTGTGTTAAATTCAACGCTTTGCTCATAACTGAGTAAGGCCTCTAAAGTTGTGGTTTCATTTTCGTTAAGTTTGTGCTCACAATGCGCAAAATGTACAAACTCCGTGCCAATTAATTCAACGCCTACTTTAGAGAGTTTTTGGTTAAGTGCGTTTTGTTTAAACTGACTCAGAGCTTGGATGTGTTGAATGGCTTTAATCATGGTATTTTTCATCATTTAAAATATTTTTTGTTTAGGTTTTGTTCTTGTTGTATTTTGCACTTTCGGTAACTTTTTTGGCATTTTGTAGTTGCTCTAATTTATCCCAGTCTTTATTAGTAATTGCTTGGATTTCTTCACTGTCTTCTGAATTTTTTTCTATAAATTCTGGCGCTCCATATTCTCTCTCTTTACCTTTATTTTCTTTAATAATTTTTTGCATTCGTTGATACCAAGAATCATCTAAGTAAGGTTTGGCGTTTTCAATAGCTTTGATTGCTTCATTATTGATTTCACCACTTAACACCAAGCTGGGTGCGGTGTCAAATTTTGCTTCCGAAAAAAGCGCCCCCTGACACGGCACTTCCCGAAAATGCTCCCCCCAACACTGTGCACCCATAAAATCCGTCCCCTGACACTGTGCACCCATAAAATCCGCCCTCTGACATTGCGCATTAGCAAAAACCGCCCTCTGACACTGTGCACCCATAAAATCCGCCCCCTGACACTGCGCACTGGCAAAGCTCGCCTCCTGACACTGTGCATTACCAAATCTCACCCCCTGACACTGCGCATTATCAAAGTTCGCCCCTTGACACTGCGCATCCGAAAAAACCGCATCCTGACACTGCGCAAACCCAAAATCCGCCCTCTGGCACTGCGCCTTCCTAAAATCTGCCCCCATAAGATAAGCGTGCGACAAATCTGCCTTAGGAAATTCTGTCGCTCTTGCAAAATCTTGTGTATACAAGCTGTGTTTGTTCTCTTTAAATAAAAGATTGATAGTGGTTTGGATTTCATTTGATGGGCGTTTATTGTGTTTTTGTTGATATTCTTCTTCATTGGTTTTTGAACGAATATGTGAGTAGAGAATTTGTGCAATTTGTTTGCGATATTTTTCCTCCTCCCTTGCTAATTCATGCAGGGCATAAATTGCCCCTGTGCGCGCTGATGTTTCGCTTGAACCTAGTAAATTAATAGCTGAATTAAAACGCTCATCTATTCGCTGGTTAACTTGAGTGTTAATTTGCTTCTCTTGATTTTTTAAGCGCCGATAAAAGAAACATAAACCAATTATTGCAATTAAAGCACTAATAATGGATGTGTAGGTTATCTTGGTTTCTGTGTCAATTAAGTTAAGAACACCTAAAATGAAAACAACAGCAACAGTAAGAATTGTGTATGTAAAGGTTGTGTTTTCTTTTGATTTATCAATCAACTGCCTCACAATTACCACCACTTTATTAGAAATATCCGTCATGAGTTTTTTTGTATTGTCGTGAATGTTTCTCATTTTTTGTGACCAAGGCGAAAGTGCACTAAGCTGTGGCATGATGATTTGTATTTCACTCGCCACACCTTTTTTTGTTTTTATCACTTAATGGTATCCTCAGCATCCCAGTCACCGTCAGTGTGCTTTCATAATTGGAAAAATATGCAAACTCTGCGGTAATAAGTTTGCAATGGTTGAGTTTTTGTTAAGTTGGCTGGGTGTTTGTCTATTTTTAATCGTTGTAATCATAAATTTATAAATTGTTTTAAAAATGAAGGTCTGGCATAAAATGCTCTTGAGGTGGACCCGTGTCCAGCACCTTTTGTTCTTGGTTGGATATATACCCCCATCTTCCCAGTTAGACTTTTAAATCCTAATTTTGGATCCAGTAAGGCATTCCTTACAAGGTTGTAATCAACTTCAACTTGTTCATATAATTCTCCAATTAAATTTAATTCAGTTATTGAATGAATATAACTAGGGTCGTCTACATTACCTCCCACAGTTCTAGCAACGACAACTGCTTTCTTTAGTTTTGCCAATAAGTGACTGTCTTTAAATTCTTTTTGACAAACATTAACTGGATCAATCATCGTGATAGCCATTGTTTCTTTGAAGGCTAACTCGCCATTTTTTAATGTTTTTATAGGTATAGACTTCAATTCCCAAGATCCGAAATTTGGAGATTGAGAAGAATTTATAGGTAACTCTAAATATCTTTCACAGACATGACCAGCCCAACCTTTATTAGTTCTTCCATTTTTATGAACTGTAATATTAAATTCAATTGCTAACTCGTGTAAGTTTTTACCAACAATTTGTTGTAATTTGAGTACTGCCTCTTTTCTTTCCATTGTTATTTACCTAATTTGTCTGTAAAAAAAGTCCCACTTTCAACAAATTTATTAGCATAAAGTGCATCGGTTAAAGTGGTCAATAACCCTTTTCCAAAAGCAACACCACCTAAACAAATAATGCCATTTTCTGGGCAGAATTTTTTAATAAATTTTTCGCATTTTTTACTTATTGGGTGAATTGCCATTGCATCTGTTGTTTCTTGATTCTTTGTTCTATTTGCACCGTTAAAGCAAATAATTTTATAGTCATACATTTTCATTCTCCTTCAGTTTTAAAATAATATCTTTAATCCTAGGCACTGCTAAGTCATCAAAATATTGTTTTTCTAAGTCTATTCCCGCAAATCTACGATTATGTTTTAATGCCATAATACCCGTTGTAGCACTACCACAAAAAGGATCCAATACCAAATCCCCTTTATTGCTTGAAGCAATTATAATTCTTTCTAGCAAGCTTTCTGGTTTTTGGGTTGGGTGTTTTCCGTATTTTTTTTCACTATTTAAAGGTGTGCCAATCGCCCAAACACTACGCATTTGTTTGTTCGGTTTTTTAATAAAGTCTTTAGAGAAATTACCATTTTTTATTTCAGGATAATTAAAGGTATGTTTGGCTTTTTTATCTTTTCTTGCCCATATTAAAGTTTCATGACTAGCGGTAAACATCCTACAAGATAGATTAGGCGCGGCGTTTGGCTTAAACCAAGAAATATCGTTAACAATATGCCAGCCTTGTTTTTGCAAAGCAAAACCACACAAATAAATAGAATGATAAGTGCCAGAAATCCATAGACTGCCATTGGGTTTTAATACTCTTTTACAAGCCTTTATCCAGCTATTATGAAATTTAAAATCCTCTTCAATGCCCTTGCTTTTGTCCCATTTCCCTTTATTAACGCTAACCATTTTGCCATTATGGCAGGTAAAGCCACCATTGGATAAATTATAAGGTGGATCGGCAAAAATCATATCTACACTTTCTTTGGGGATTTTTTTTAACAATTCCAAACTGTCACCTAAAAATAATTTAACTGATTTTGCTTGAAAATAAGGGGTCACAACTGCGCCATTACTTCATCAGAAATATCTGCATTGTGATACACTTCCTGCGTGTCGTCTAAGTCTTCTAGGCGCTCAATCAGTTTCATGAATTTTTCCGCATCACCCAGATTAAGCTCAACACGGTTAGCAGGCTCCATGGTTACCTCAGCATGGCTGGATTTAAGCCCACTATCTGCCAGTGCATCTTTCACAGTGAAAAAATCCTCAGGCGTGGTAACCACATCAATTGAGCCGTCTTCGTTGCTAATCACATCTTGTGCGCCTGCATCTAGTGCGACTTCCATAATTTGGTCTTCATCACCAGAGGAAAAACTAATAAAACCTTGCTTGTTGAACAGATAAGCCACCGAACCATCAGTGCCTAAGTTGCCACCATGTTTAGAGAATGCGTGACGCACATCCGCCACAGTGCGGTTGCGATTGTCTGTGAGTGTGTCGACCATAATCGCTGTACCACCCAGCCCGTAACCTTCGTAACGCACTTCCTCATAGTTATCACCGTCAAGGTCGCCACTGCCTCGTTTGACTGCACTTTCAATGGTGTCGCGCTTCATATTGGCGGCTAAAGCCTTATCAATCACCATTCTAAGAGATGGATTGTTTTCTATTACGCCACCGCCTGCTTTGGCGGCAATGACAATTTCTTTGATTAATTTGGTAAAAATCTTACCGCGTTTAGCGTCTTGAGCGCCTTTTCGGTGTTGGATGTTGTGCCATTTACTGTGTCCTGCCATTTTATTTCTCCGTAAAATCTAGTAATTTTTGTATTGAATGTTGTGCTTGTTGCGAGGTATTTTTGTCAATTTTAATCTCGTTCTCACCCGTTTGTAAAACACTTAATAATTTTTCTAAACTGTTCATTGCCATCCACTCACAATGTGCGCACGATTCACAATCTGCACCTTCCCCCGTAGTTGGCGCTTCAAGCAGTGTTTTACTGGGTGCAACTTGATGCATTTTATGAAAAATACCATTGTCAGTTGCCACAATAAAAGTTTGTTCGTCTCTGTCTTTAACAGCATTAATGAGTGCGGTGGTTGAGCCTACCACATCAGCCAATTCTACGACTGCTTGTGGTGATTCCGGATGCACCAAGACACAAGCCTCAGGGTGTTTGACTTTAAGCGCTACCAAAGCATCCGCTTTAAATCTTTCATGCACCACGCAAGCACCTTGCCAAAGTAGCATATCCGCAGCCGTTTGATTTTGTACATAACGCCCTAAATGTTTGTCAGGTGCCCAGAGGATTTTCTCTCCACGCTTGTGCAAGTGTTTGACCACTTTGAGTGCACTACCCGAAGTGACCACCCAATCCGCACGCGCTTTAACCGCAGCAGAAGTGTTGGCATACACCACCACTTTTCTATCGGGATGCTGATCACAAAATTTGGAAAATTCTTCAATCTGGCAATCCTCGTCTAACGAGCAAGTGGCATTTTCATCCAATACCAATACTGTCTTTTCTGGCGAGAGGATTTTTGCCGTTTCACCCATAAATTTAACCCCTGCAACAATGACAATATCTGCATCACAGTTCTGTCCAAATCGTGCCATCTCTAAACTATCAGAAACCAACCCACCTGTTTCTTGTGCCAAATCTTGCAAATCATCACTCACATAGTAGTGCGCTACTAATACGGCGTTTTTTTGTTTTAATAGGTGTTTTATTTTTTCAATCATTTTTATTTAACAAGAGAGGTTTTGTCCTATTTTTTCAATAAATTGTTGCCTGAAAAAGCTAACATCGTTGGTGATAACTTCGTTAAATCCATATTTTTTTAAGCTAAAAGAATATGAATTTGCTGTTGATCTGCGCTTTCGGTTTCGTTTGCTAACTTTATAAACAACGCAAAAAATAAGTTTATAATTAGTAATTTTTAACTTTAATTCCGTAAAAATACCTGATAGAACATGATAGCCACCTTTAAGTTTATTCTGAATGCTTTTTTCACGAACGCTCTCTTCAAAGGAATTTTTAAACTCTACACAATATATTGTCCTGCCTTTAAAAATGAGTGCGTCAGGTGAAGCGGGGCGACGCCCACTGTTGTTGTCTTCTTTTTTGAAAATTTTATCAAAGTTGTAGTATTTATATACTGTATTTTGACACAAAGATTCGTTATTTATACCATCATAACTCAACTCTTTAAAATTTTCTAAACAGTCTGAATATTTGGCTTGAAACTTGCCTTCTGCACTCATTGTAATTTTTCTGCGTCCATCTTATCAAACACAGAATAGGGCTGTGAAAGCGTTTCAAAGACCTTTGATAAAATCTGATTGTTGTCGCCTGATTTAATCGCCCCATCTTTAGCTAAGTAAAAATTGGTTTTGTCTTCTATTTTGTATTTTTCAGCATATCTTTCTAAGGCTTCCACCATATAAGGGCTGTGTGTTGTTACCAAAATATTCCTATTATTTTGAACCAAAAGTGTGATAATTTCGGCGTATTTTAGTTGCCAATTTGGATGTAAGTGCACCTCTGGTTCATCTAAAACTACCAAAGTCCTTGCTTTGATAAAATCTCCTGATAACAACATTTGCAATATGCCAAATGATTTAATACCACTAGCAACATTTAAAATATTATGTTGTTCATCATCTTTAAAATAAACAAATTCACTTTGATCGTTTTGATATTTTATGTTTCCATTAATAATTGCTGATATTTTTTTGTATAAATCATCATTTTCTAAAAATAACGCTGCTTCATACCCAGATTCTCTTAATTTAACCTCTAAGTCCTTAATATGAAAAGCTATGTTTGCTCTGCCTAAATATCGCCCTCTATTTTGTCGTTTTTCAAATAATGATTTAGAATCTCTAATAGAATCGCTAAAATTTAAAATCATTGGTGTTTCTATAATAATGCTATCATTAAAATAAAATTCATCTTTGGGGTCAAACTTTGTAACTTTGTTTTGATTTAACTCTATATTTAAAATTTCATTATTTCCTTCAATAATTTTTATAGTTGATTTATTTGATTTATTTGATTTTTTATTGCTAATCTCACCTTTGAATTCCGAGTAGATTAATTTTGTAAAGGCTCCTTTAATGGTGGCGTTTTTATCGTCGTCTCGTTCAATAATATTTTGTAAATTAGTAAATAATTTCTCAATTTTATCGTTATAAATATCTTCTCTTTTTAAGTATTCTATTCTGCTGTTTATCGACTCAACGCCATTATCATTGACTTCATCTATAAAATAGCGTGGGTGAAATAATTCTCTATAGCTGTTATACAAGCGAAACGATTTTTCTGATTCTTTGAATATGCGTTTTTCATCAAATACATCTTTCTCAATAGAAAAATAAATATGTTCTACCGCTTCTTCAATATCGTTTTCTTTGTTCTCCTTTATTTCATCTTTGTATTTTCCAATCGCCTTAGTAATAGAAAACATCAATTTACCAACAGTACTTTTGCCACTATCGTTTTCACCAGCAATAACGGTCAAACCAGATAATTCAATATCTGCTTCTTCAATAGCACCAATGTTTTTTATTGTCAGTTTCATTTTTTTATTATAAGTATTTTTTACTTATGCTGGAGGTTTGTCTAATCTTTTTTAGGCAAACTTACCTTAACACTTAACTCTCTTAGCACCTTATTTGGCACGGGTGCAGGAGCGTTGGTTAACAGGCAAGCTGCTGTTTGGGTCTTAGGAAAAGCAATTACATCACGAATAGAATCGCAGTGCGCCATAATCATGACCAAACGGTCTAGGCCGAATGCCATACCACCATGTGGCGGGCAACCGTATTCAAGTGCATTAAGCAAAAAGCCAAATTTGTCTTGTGCTTCTTCATCGCTAATGCCCAATAATTTTAATACGGTTTGTTGCATTTCAACTTGGTGAATACGAATTGAGCCACCACCGACTTCAGAGCCATTAATGACCAAGTCATAAGCACGAGATAGGGCGGTAGTGGCGGTGGACTCTAAAGTGGTAGCATCAACACTTGGCGCAGTGAATGGGTGATGAATAGCGCTTAAAGAGCCATCATCATTGGTATCAAACATAGGGAAGTCAACCACCCAAATCGGCGCCCATTTATCAGTGTAGATATCCAAATCTTTGGCAATTTTTTCACGCAAATTACCCAAGGCCTCATTCACAATTTTTATTTTATCTGCACCGAAGAAAATAATATCGCCTGTTTTTGCATCGACTTTATCAATAATGTTTTGTGTGACTTCCACCCCTAAGAATTTTAAAATTGGTGAGGCTGGGCCATCGTCATTCATCTTAATATAAGCCAAACCTTTGGCGCCATAAATACTAACAAATTTAGTGTAATTATCAATTTGCTTGCGTGAGATAGTGGCGCCGTTAGGTATTTTCATTGCGCCGACGCGTGAGGCTGGATTTTTAGCGGGCTCGGCAAACACTTTAAATTCAATGTTACTTAGTAGATCATCAATACCAACAATCTCTAATGGGATGCGCATATCAGGGCGGTCAACGCCGTATTTATCCATGGCATCGGCATAAGTGATGGTTGGGAATTTATCTCCCAAATCTACATCAATGACTGACTTAAATAGCCCTCGTGTCATTTCTTCCATCATCTGCATAATTTCATTTTCATTCATAAATGAAGTTTCAACATCAAGTTGAGTGAATTCTGGTTGACGATCAGCACGCAGGTCTTCGTCTCTAAAGCATTTTACGATTTGGTAATAACGCTCAAAACCCGACATCATCAACAACTGCTTAAACAGTTGTGGAGACTGTGGTAGGGCAAAAAACTCACCAGGGTAAGTACGCGAAGGCACTAAATAGTCTCGTGCACCTTCGGGTGTTGCTTTGGTTAAAAATGGCGTTTCAATATCTAAGAAGTCATGATTGTCCATAAACTCACGCATATAGTGGGTTACTTTCGAGCGTAGCCTCATGCGCTGTTGCATCACATCGGTACGCAAATCTAAGAAACGATACTTAAGACGCACTTCTTCTGAGGTGTCTACGGCATCAATTTGAAAGGGCACTGGCTTAGAAGTGTTAAGAATCTCAATTTGCTTAGCAACAATTTCAATCTCACCTGTGGCAAGTTTGGTGTTGATTAAGTTATCCTCTCTGGCAATCACTTCGCCGGTAATTTTTAATACAAACTCGTTGCGAATAGTCTCAGCCAAAGCAAAATCCTTGTTATCTGGATTGATGACCACTTGCACGATGCCACGCTT
Organism: thiotrophic endosymbiont of Bathymodiolus puteoserpentis (Logatchev); assembly: GCF_900127505.1. Classification (NCBI taxonomy): domain Bacteria; kingdom Pseudomonadati; phylum Pseudomonadota; class Gammaproteobacteria; species thiotrophic endosymbiont of Bathymodiolus puteoserpentis (Logatchev). The sequence goes on from NZ_UEXF01000028.1 coordinate 92,113, forward strand.
ATCACGCACATCCAAAAAGATAACGCCACCATGGTCACGGCGACGATTTGTCCAGCCACAGATGTCAACAGTTTGACCAATATTTTCTTTGTTTAATTCTCCACAATAATGTGTTCTCATCATTTTATTTGTCCTTTTTAGTTGGTGTTACTACACCAGTAGAAATAACCAGCTTGAATGCCTCGTCAACACTCATATCAAGTTCAATCACTTCCTCTTTTGCCAGCATAATGAAAAATCCAGAAGTGGGGTTGGGTGTGGTTGGTACATAAATATTAACCAACTCCTTGCCAATTATTTTTGCGACTTCACCTTGATAATCACTGGTTTGAAAAGCAATTGTCCATAGCCCCTTGCGAGGATATTGTATTAATAAAGCTTTTTTAAAACTCTTCCCAGAAGGGCTAAACACGGTATCTGATAGTTGTTTTAGGGCGTTATAAATCCCTCTAAATCCAGGGATTTTATTGAGCAGTTTGTTCCAAAGTTGTAGTAATTTACGCCCAATAAAATTATTGACCAGTATGCCAGTGACCAGCATAATAAGCAACACTAAAATAATGCCAGAGCCTGGAATACTGTTGCTTAAATCAGACAATACTTTTGGTAAATATTGTGAAGGTATTAGGTTGTTTAGCGTTTCTAAAAAGAACTTGATAAGTACAACACTAAGCCCTAATGGAATCCAAAAAAGCAATCCAGAGACAAAATAATTTCTTAGGTTTTTTAACACTTGTTTCTACTAACTTTAAAAAGCATTATTTTAGCACAGGCGCATCTACTTCTTCATCTCTAAGTGTTAGGATTTCATAGCCTGATTTTGTAACTAAAATTGTATGTTCCCATTGTGCGGAAAGTGATCGGTCTTTGGTGGTTACTGTCCAGCCATCAATGGTGGAGGTTGCCACTTCAAAACCGCCTAAGTTCACCATAGGCTCAATGGTGAAAGTCATGCCTTCTTCAAGTATTGGACTGTTGGCGATATTATCATCATCATAATGCACCACTTGTGGTTCAGCGTGGAATGTGCTACCAATACCGTGCCCACAATAATCACGCACGATAGAGCAATTATTTTTAATTACATGAGCACCGATGGCTTTACCAATCTCGCCTAAGTGAATACCAGGCTTTACTTTTTCAATGCCAATATATAAGCATTCTTGTGCAATACGGCAAATGCGTTGTGCCTTGACGCTGGATTTGCCAATGATAAACATCTTAGAGGTATCACCGTGATAAGCGTCTTTGATAACCGTAATGTCGATATTCACAATATCCCCTTTTTTGAGTTTTTTTTCACCGGGTATGCCGTGACAAACAACATTGTTAATGCTGGTGCAAATTGATTTTGGAAAACCGTGATAATTAAGCGGAGCAGGGATAGCGTCTTGGACATTAACAATATAATCATGGCAAATTGTGTCTAGTTCATCAGTGCTAACACCTGATTTAACATGAGGTGTAATCATATCTAACACTTGTGCTGCTAAGCGCCCAGCAATACGCATTTTTTCTATTTCATCGGCGGATTTAATGTCAATAGCCATTTATTTTTGATTTTGAATTCTAGCGATACGCTCTCTAAGTGGTGGGTGTGTCGCAAACAACTCACCCCCAATGCCAAACATCATAGCGTGGGCGTATTCTTTAGACGAAGGGTTTTCCATTTTAGTGGATTTTCCACCATTTTCTAACACCTCAAAAGCTTGCACGAGACCATCGGGGTATCGTGTAAATTGTACTGCACTGGCATCAGCCAGATATTCTCTTTGTCTGCTCATCGCAGCTTGTAGTATTCTACCCATCCATACTGTTAGAGCGCCAATAATAGCGATAACAGCAGCCATTGCAAACATGACTAACTTGGCTCGTCCATCCATCCTGCGATTGTACATCGCATTATAAAAGATAAATCTTGCTAAGAAGAACAGCGCAGTAAAGCCAAAAACAAAAGCAGATATTTGAATATTTAACTTAATATCTTGATTGACAATATGCCCTATTTCATGAGCAATAACCCCTGAGAGTTCAGTTCGATTAAAACTATTTAATGCACCTTCAGTGATTGCAACGATAGCGTTTTTATTGCTTTTTCCAGCAGCAAAAGCATTGATACCTTGTTCTGGAATAAGGTACAAACTTGGTGTTGGCACGCTTGCCGCTAAAGCTTGTTCGGTAACAATATTTAGAGCTTGTTTTTCTGCTAAAGAATTAGCGCTATTTTCATCTAACAGTCGAGCGTTAAAGGCAACAGCAACTTTGTGTCCATCTGATTTTTTGAAAAAACCAAATGCTGTCGTTGAGGCTTGAACAATAAAGGCAATCGCAGAAAAACTAAGCAAAATTTGGATTTGTTCACTGTCAAAAGCATGAGAATTACTGGCAGAAAATTTCTGCCCAAAACTGTATTGCTCGTAACCAGACTGATAAAGTTCTGCTAAATTAAGACCAACTATAAAAGTCCAGCCAATTAAAAGAGAAGAAATTGACAATAACAAAATATATAAGAACCAAATGATTCTACTGTTTCTTTTGGCACGGTCTTGGTGCTCCCTAAAGTCCATATTTGTATAAAGTTTTACTTAAACAAGTCTTTTGGCGCTTCATTCAACTGCTCAAGACTTTCGTTAAATTCTAAGTTTTGTGCATCCGTACTAAAGCCAAACAAACCTGCCAAAATAACATTTGGAAATGATTTTTTGTATTCGTTGAATTTTTGCACTAAGTCGTTATAACCTTGACGGGCGCTAGCAATGCGGTTTTCTGTGGTGGTCATCTCTTCACTTAACTGCATCATATTTTCGCTGGCTTTAAGCTCAGGATAGTCTTCCATCTTTAGGTTGAATCCACCCATTGCACCTTCCAGTGCCACTTGTGAGCTTGCCAAATTTGCCATGACATTTGCATCACCAGGGTTATTTTCAGCTGCTTGTGTCGCTTGTAGAAGACCAGAGCGTGCTTGTGTTACTGCCATTAATGTTTCTTTTTCATGTTCCATGTATTTTTTAGCAGCATCAACTAAGTTGCCAATCAAGTCTAGGCGACGCTTGAGTTGCACTGAGATTTGCTCAAAACCGTTTTGGTATTGCGTTTTATAAGAAACCAGATTGTTGTAAATTTTAACAACCCAAATAACTACCATTGTAATGATAGCGATTATTAACCAATTTTGTACGATGAAATCCATATCAAGCCTCTAATTTTTAAAATTTAATTATAACATAGTTTTTTGTTTTCCACTAACACCAATGCTATTTTTTGTTTGTCAATAAGGCGGATAAACTTCAATGAAATTGCCTGCCACTGCAGATCTTTGGAAATTTTTTATTGGCATTAGCATATTCACTAGTAGAGACCTTTGTATAATTTATAATTTAAGGTTTATTTAACAATATAACGAATAGATAAACGCTGTTTGTTTTCTTGCTTTTGTTGGATGTTTTTTCAAGGCACGATTGGTTTTTTAGAGTTGTTTTAGATGAGTGTTATTTTGCCATACAGGAGGTTTTTTGATTTTTTAGTTGATTTATGCAAAGGTATCAACAGCTCATAACTATGAAAATTAAGAAAATATGTCAGCAAATAAGTTTCGGGTTGTGAGTGGCCCTATTTTTGGATTTTTGGGGCGCATAAAAGAACTTTGACAATTTTTTTTTAAATGTTATAGTGAATTCTTTAATCATTATTTTTTAAAAGTGAAAAACACAACAAATGCACTAAACAAACTAACTAAACTCCTTGCAGTTGCTATCATTTCGGTCTCTTTAAGTGCTTTTGGTGTTACGAAAGGTCCAAGCATCACACTCAGCACTAATCATGTCAACGCTATTGCTGGGACCACTATTACACCTGTTACCATTACTAATACAGGTGCTGCTGCTTCTTATTACTCAATTTCTCCTGCTATTGCTAACGGCTTATCCTTTAATACAAAAACTGGAACCATTTCTGGAACGCCAATTGTTGCATTTGGTTCAGTGACTTATGTTATAACAGCAAATACAAATAATATTTTCTTTGTCTTTGATATTACTGCAACCGCAACCGCAACTGTTACTATTACTGTTGGTGTCGGCGATATTAATCTAGCCTTTGGAAAACATGCCACACAATCCAGCATATATCTATACCACTCTATCATTCCTGTTGCTGGCTATGCAGTGGATGGTAATACTGATGGCTATTTCTTAAATAAGAGCACCACCCATACCAAATATGAATACGGCGCTTGGTGGCAGGTTGATCTGGGCAGTCAGAAAAAGATTAATAAAATCATTATCTACAACCGCACTGATTGTTGTGCAGCTAGACTAGCCCACTACCAAGTTAGTATTTCTAATGAAGCAGACTTCAGTACCCACACCTATCAACAAGACTTCCATGTTACGCCTAATCCCAAAAAGACCATTGAATTAGACGCACCAGGTAAACAAGGTCGCTATGTTAAAATTCAGTTGCCTACCTGGAGCTATCTGTCTCTAGCAGAAGTTCAGGTTATAGGCTCTGATCCTTTGCATTTTGCTGAGGTGGATTATTCTAGTGCTCAGAGTGATTTTGGTGGGGTTAATAATGCGCCAAATTATGCTAATAAGACAGCTTTTGCCGCCTTTAAAGACGATAAATCAATCATGGCGTGGGGTAGTGTAACTTCTGGAGGCAAAAAAGTACCCACTGCCATTGATCTTGGCTATACCAAGATTTATTCAAATGAATATGCCTTTGCCGTTCTTAAAACCAATGGCTTAATTACGACATGGGGTGACTTAAAGCATGGAGGCAAAAAAGCACCCAATGCACCCACTGATAGTGGCTATACCAATATTTATTCAACTACTAGCGCCTTTGCCGCCCTTGCACGCGATGGCTCAATCAAGGTGTGGGGTAACGCACATTCTGGAGGTAAAGGCGCACCTTCTGGTAGTGGCTATACCAAGATTTATTCTAATAGAAAAGCCTTTGCCACCCTTAAACCCAATGGTTCAATCAAGGCGTGGGGACATCCATATTTTGGAGGCATAAACGCACCCGCTGGCAGGGGATATACCAAGATTTATTCAACTGCTAATGCCTTTGCTGCCCTTAAAGCTAATGGCTCAATCAAGGTGTGGGGTAACCCAAAGTATGGAATCAAAAAAGCACCCACCGGCAAAGGCTATACCAATATTTATTCAACTACTGATGCCTTTGCTGCCCTTAAAGCTGATGGCTCAATCAAGGCATGGGGTAATCCAGATTCTGGAGGCGCAGACGCACCCGCTGGCAAAGGTTATACCAAGATTTATTCAAATTCATATGCCTTTGCTGCCCTTAAAGCTGATGGTTCGATCAAGGCGTGGGGAGACTCAGATTTTGGAGGCAAAAAAGCACCCGCTGGCAAAGGCTATACCAAGATTTATTCAAATGCATATGCCTTTGCTACCCTTAAAGCTGATGGCTCAATCAAGGCGTGGGGTAATCCAGATTCTGGAGGCAAAAAAGCACCCACTGACAAAGGCTATATCAAGATTTATTCAACCGATCAAGCCTTTGCCGCCCTTAAAGCTGATGGTTCAATTGCGTCGTGGGGTAACTTAGGGAATTCGTGGAATAAATTAGATAATAAACACAAAAATGTACCCACTGACAGAGGCTATATCAAGATTTATTCAAATACATTTGCCTTTAGCGCTGTTAAGCCCGATGGCTCAATCAGGACATGGGGTGAAGCAAGTTATGGGGGTGCATATGCCTCTGATTACAATCTAGCGCTTGACAAACCTGCCACAGAGTCCAGCACAGATACATCCTCCATTCCCCTTTTTGCTGGCCATGCAGCAGATGGCAACACTGATGGCGAATTCTTAAATGGTAGCACAACCCTCACCAAAAAAGAACAAGGCGCTTGGTGGCAGGTTGATCTAGGCAGTGAGAAAAAGATCAATAAAATCATTATCTACAACCGCACTGATTGCTGTTCAGACAGACTAAGCAACTACCAAGTTAGCATTTCTAATAAAGCAGACTTTAGCACCCACATTTATCAACAAGACTTCCATGTTGCGCCTAATCCTAAAAAGACTATTAAATTAGACGCACCAGGTAAACAAGGTCGCTATGTTAGAGTCCAGTTGCTTGACAAGAATTATCTGTCTCTAGCAGAAGTTCAGGTTATGGGTATTGATCTTTAAATAAAGAAAACGCAGTAAAGGTGTTTTAGTTGCTACTTACTTAGTCAACCCTTAAAAACCACACAACAAATTGATTTATAACAATAAAACCAACAATAACCCTAGACAAATCAACCAACTTTTGCTAAAATACCTCTTATTTCTTGGTCGTTTT
>NZ_UEXF01000028.1:100422-101507 GCF_900127505.1 thiotrophic endosymbiont of Bathymodiolus puteoserpentis (Logatchev)
GCCTTTGCCGCCCTTAAAGCCGATGGCTCAATCAAAGCGTGGGGTGACTCAGATTTTGGAGGCAAAAACGCACCTGTTGACAAAGGCTATACCAAGATTTATTCAGCTGCATATGCCTTTGCCGCCCTTAAAGCCGATGGCTCAATCAAGACATGGGGTGACTCAAAGAGTGGAGGCACAACCACGCCCAATGTACCTACTGACAAAGGCTATATCAAGATTTATTCAACTGATAGCGCCTTTGCCGCCCTTAAAGCCGATGGCTCAATCAAGACATGGGGCAATTTAGATAATTCGTGGGGTAGAGAGGATAAACACACAAATGTGCCCACTGACAAAGGCTATACCGCGATTTATTCAAATGAATTTGCCTTTGTTGCTGTTAAGTCTGATGGCTCAATCAGGACATGGGGCGACTCAGGTTATGGAGGCACATACGCCTCTGGTTACAATCTAGCGCTTGGAAAGCCTGCCACACAATCCAGTATATATCCACACCGCATTCACGCTGTTGCTGGCTATGCAGTAGATGGCAATACTGATGGTGAATTCTTAAATAGCAGCACAACCCACACCAAAGATGAACAAGGTGCTTGGTGGCAGGTTGATCTAGGCGGTAAGAAAAACATCAATCAAATCATTATCTACAACCGCACTGATTGCTGTACAAATAGACTAAGCAACTACCAAGTTAGTATCTCTAATAAAGCAGACTTTAGCACCCACACCTATCAACAAGACTTCCATGTTGCGCCTAATCCTAAAAAGACTATTAAATTAGACGCATCAGGTAAACAAGGTCGCTATGTTAGAATCCAGTTGCTTGATAAGAACTATCTGTCTCTAGCAGAAGTTCAGGTTATAGGTGTTGATCTTCAAATAAAGAAAACACAGTAAGAGTGTTTCAGTTACTGGTTACTTAGGGTTGTGATGCGTTGGTGGTTAAGCCTCATGGATAGCTAAATCTTTCGTTATGTTGTTGCTCTGTGCACTGATGAGGGCAACACTGTTTATATTAGAGTATAAAAGGTTATAAAACAGCTGGTGGTTAATCATTCAACGGGTGAATCTGTAAATGGTGTGGT
>NZ_UEXF01000028.1:103612-140077 GCF_900127505.1 thiotrophic endosymbiont of Bathymodiolus puteoserpentis (Logatchev)
CAGCCTTCTCCAGTTTTCTTAAGTTGCCAGCTTCTGGCTGGCGTTTTCACCGGAATGGTGAGCTTCCCAAGATCAAGGCTAGCGCTATCGCAGCCTTGTGGAGTCGGTCTGCTGCTGGGTTGCATAGTCGTGCTTTATTCATCAGCAATGACAGTTCGATTTTCATGGACAGTCCTCGTGGTGATGGTGTTAGCGTTCGTTGTATTGAAACACAGGCAGGTTTAGTTATCCCACTTGAGCCTAAAGATAAAGAAACTAACACAATATTGTTTAATGGGCTCACTTACAAAACGCTAGTCTCACCTCACACTGGCAGAATTTGGCTTGATAGAAATATAGGCGCTAAACGAGTAGCCACCTCAAGCACTGACAGTAGTGCTTATGGAGGTTATTATAAGTTTGACGAGGCTAATGTTTGCCCAACAGGCTTTAGTGTTCCAACTGAAGCAGAGATGACGGCAGAGACTGTTGGTGCTGATGTTAATAATACTACTACAGCCTTTACTAGTTTCCTTAAGATACCAGCTGCCGGTTCTCGCATTCCAAATGGTGTGTATGACTATGTTGGTTTTGTGGTTTATATGTGGACTCAGACTGCTGTTGGGTTTAATGGTCATTATTTTTATTCTAGCGATATCAGGGCACATTTCGCCATCAGTGATACGGATTACAATTTTAGTGTTCGCTGCATTAAAGATTAAGCGACAAGGCGACACTTTGACTAGATATAACACCGAAAGCACCTATAAAAACACTTAAGTTGGTTATGATGATTTAAGTGATTGAAAAGTTTTAATGATTAATAAAGTTTGTATTTTTGTAGTATCTTCTTTAAAAACAAAAAAAAGGGATTGCTAGTCAATCCCTTTAAAAGTGGGGCGAGAAACGGGGTTTGAACCCGCGACAACCGGAATCACAATCCGGGGCTCTACCAACTGAGCTATTCCCGCCATAAACTGTATGGTACGCCCTACACGATTCGAACGTGTGACCTACGGCTTAGAAGGCCGTTGCTCTATCCAGCTGAGCTAAGGGCGCAAAATATGGTCGGAGTGAAAGGATTTGAACCTTCGACCACCTGGTCCCAAACCAGGTACGCTACCAAGCTGCGCTACACTCCGAAAAAACGATAATTATACTTTGTTAAGTCTTGTAGTCAACGCTAATTCACTTTAAGAATGTTCAAAATATGTATTGTGTGCTTTAAGTTCTTCTTTATTGGCTAAAACTACCTTGATTTTAGCGCGATTAGAATCAACTCTTGAAATTGTAACCTTGCTATTTTGTTGACTATTTTGGTTCTCATTAAACAAGGTGGATTGTCCACCCGTCATTGCTAAATATACTTGCGCTAAGATTTGTGCGTCAAGTAATGCACCGTGAACGGTACGCGCACTGGCATCAATCTCAAAGCGTCGGCAAAGTGCATCAAGATTGTGCATACCACCAGGTCGTTGTTGTTTAGAGATTTCTAAGGAATCAATAACGGTGCAATTGTCTTCAATGGTTTGCTCAACACCCATTCGTTGCAATTCATGATTTAAGAAACCAAGGTCAAATGGTGCATTGTGAATAACCAAAGTGGCGCCTTCAATATATTCTAAAAATTCTTCAGCAATTTCTTCAAATTTTGGTTTGTTTTTTAAAAAGCTATCCTTAATACCGTGAATTCTTTCAGAGTCACCCACCAGACGCTCTGGCTGGATGTATTGATGATATTCATTGCTTTCAATGATTTCTCTATTAACGATTTCGGTGCAACCAATTTCAATGATGCGATGACCTTCAGAAGGCTCAATACCCGTAGTTTCGGTATCTAAAACAATTAGTCGGCTCATCAAATATCCTTTGAAGTTGTTTTCGTGTAAAATTGTCCATTTTATCGTATTTATAAGTTGAAATTATGGCAAGAGTGACTGTTGAAGAGTGTTTAAATTTTGTAGATAATCGTTTTGAGTTGGTATTGGTAGCAGCTAAGCGTGCACACCAGTTAAGTTCTGGTGGTTACAAGTCAACCTTAGATGTTGGCAAAGATAAAGTGACTGTTGTTGCACTTAGAGAAATCGAAGCAGGTTTGATTGATGCATCAATCTTGACGGAGGTTTATGCAATGGAAGAAGAATTATCAGCAAAAGAAAGAGTAGTAGATAGCGCTAAGATGGCAGAAGTGGAAGCAGAATTATCAACCACTGCAATTGATGAATCAGTTGACGAGATGAGCGAAGTGACAAAAGCTTAATTCCCTTATTTTTTTATATCTTTTATAAAATGACGCATCGCGTCATTTTTTTTCATCTTTACATTTATTAACCCAGTGGTTAATATAGATCAAGACCTTTGCATAAATAGGAACAATCATCATAAACCCACTTTTCACCCACTTGGCGATTTTTCCAGCGATACCCAGCAGTCCTCCAGGAGGGTAAACCCAGTCTTAGGCAAGATTTAAAAAATCACCAATTGGGCAAAAATTGGATTTTGCCAATCATCTCTATTTATGCAAAGGTCTCATATCAGCATTTTATGATAGTTAAAATCATTAATAAATAATGTGTATCATGCTCAAATAAATTAACAAAAGGGGAAAGTTAAATGTCTAGTAATAATGATTATTGGAAAGCCAATATTGCACTAATTTTGAAGTGTCTGTCTATTTGGTTTGTTGTTTCATATCTATTTGGTATTGTGTTTGTAGATGCGCTCAATGTTATTAAGATTGGCGGCTATAAACTTGGATTTTGGTTTGCACAACAAGGCTCAATACATACATTCGTGGTGTTGGTTTTCTATTATGCGAAGAGCATGGGGAAAATCGATGAAAAATTTAATGTTCACGAAAAATAAGGGGAAACAATCATGGATTTACAAACATTAACGTTTTTATTTGTAGGTGTTACTTTTGCTATTTATATTGGTATTGCTTTTTGGGCAAGAGCAGGTTCAACGCATGAGTTTTATGTTGCGGGCGGTGGTATTCACCCAATTGCAAATGGTATGGCGACAGCAGCTGACTGGATGAGTGCAGCGTCATTTATCTCAATGGCGGGTTTAATCGCCTTTTACGGATACGGGGGCTCGGTATTCTTGATGGGTTGGACGGGTGGTTATGTGCTACTAGCAATGTTACTTGCACCTTATTTAAGAAAGCATGGTTCATTTACGGTTCCTGAGTTTATTTCTGATCGTTATTATTCAAAAACCGCGCGTATTGTTGCAGTTATTTGTTTGATTATTGCCTCAGTCACTTATGTCATTGGACAAATGAAAGGTATTGGTGTTGCATTTTCTAGATTCTTAGAGGTAGATTATGAAACAGGCTTGGTAACAGGTATGGTTATCGTAGCATTCTATGCAGTAATGGGTGGCATGAAAGGTATTACTTATACACAAATTGCACAATATGTGATTATGATTATTGCTTATACCATTCCAGCAGTATTTATTTCATTTATGCTAACGGGTAACCCAATCCCACAACTGGGTTTGGGTAGTGAAATGGCAGACGGGACTTATCTACTGGATAAACTAGACCAAGTGGTAACCCAACTTGGGTTCTCCGAATACACCACGCAGGCAAGACTAAGTACAACAAATATGTTTGTTTACACTTTGTCTTTAATGATTGGTACAGCAGGTCTTCCGCATGTCATCATGAGATTTTTTACCGTATCTTCGGTAAAGGCTGCGCGTGAATCTGCAGGTTGGGCGCTGATATTTATTGCACTTCTATATACAACTGCACCAGCAGTAGCTGCAATGGCAAGATTAAATTTGATGACAACTATTGACCAGCCAACAGCTGAACACAACTTAGCCTATGCAGACCGCCCAGCGTGGTTTAAAAACTGGGAAAAAACGGGTTTATTAAAGTTTGAAGATAAGAATGGTGATGGATTGATTCAGTATACAGGCAATAAAGGAAATACACCTAAAACCATTAGAGTTGATGGTAAGGACATTGTATTGCCGCCTAATGAAATGGTTAAAGTTGATAGAGATATCATGGTATTAGCAAATCCTGAAATTGCTGGCTTGCCTAATTGGGTGATTGCCATTGTGGCTGCGGGTGGTTTAGCCGCTGCACTATCAACGGCTGCTGGATTGTTACTGGCGATTGCATCCTCTATTTCGCATGATTTGTTAAAAGGCGTATGGCGACCAAATATTTCCGAAAAAGACGAATTAATGTATTCTAGGATATCAATGATTGGCGCTATATTACTTGCTGGTTATTACGGCTTTAATCCACCAGACTTTGCCGCAGGTACGGTTGCGCTAGCCTTTGGTTTGGCGGCGTCTAGTCTTTTCCCAGTATTGATGATGGGTATCTTCTCTAAGAAGATGAATAAAGAAGGTGCGATTGCGGGAATGCTTTCAGGTATTGGCATTACATTGCTATATGTATTCCAGCACAAAGGTATTATGTTTGTGCAGTCAACTTCATTTTTAGGCGATATGGAGCCTAACTGGTTCTTTGGTATTGAGCCAAATGCATTTGGTGCCATTGGTGCATTGGTTAACTTTGCAGTAGCGTTCTTGGTAATGAGTCGTACAAACAAAGTGCCTAAAGAAGTTGAGAAGATGATTGAGAATATCCGTATTCCAGCTACTAATTAATATTTTTTAGAGTATCCTTAAAACGCCCAGCATTGCTGGGCGTTTTTTTTATTTAAAATGTAGGGAGTTGATATGTTTTTTAAGAATAAGCATGTGATTACATCAATGATTGTTGCACCTATTTTAGCAATTATTAGTTATTTCGCAGTTGATTATTATGTCGCTGAAGTACCACATAAGGCTAAACAAGGGCAATCTTATAAAATGCTGGTAAAGTCTAATTGTCGCTGGGAAAGCGGGGCATGTGATTTGGTTAATGGGGAATTAAAAATCCATATCACTTCAGACGCTCAGGTTTATGGATTAAATACGCTTTTTATTGATGCTTCAAGCGATTTAAAAGGTATTAAGTTTGCTTTGGTTAAAGCAAAAGACAAAACCTCTAAACCACAATCAATGACACCTTCTAACGGTAGCAAGATATCTTGGCAATCCCCACAGATAAATGTTATAAAATCAGATTACTTACAGTTTGTTATTTCTGCAAATGAGAGTCTCTTTTATGCTAGAGTACCGACTGTTTTTATTTACAAGGAGTCTTTGTTATAAACGATGGAAATTGAAGATTTAGAAATTATTGATTTTTTTCAATTAACACTACCTCTAGATAGTGCGACACCCTTGCAACTTGAATCTTTAATAATAAAAACGCAAGTTGCTTATCGCAGAAAAGGACATATACTAACAATAAAGCCTGATTTTTTGTATTTAGTGCGCAAAGGTGCGGTATTGATAAAAGATGAGAATGAGGAGTTATTTTCCATTCTGGGTGAGCGTCAGTGGTTTGGCTATAATTCTCAATTGTTACTTTATACGCACTCTTGTCAAGAAGACACACTTTACTATCGAATTGATAAAAAATATTTTTATGAATTATTTTCTGGTAATGCCGTTGTCGAAAATTTCTTTGTAGATGCAAACTTAGAAACAAGCCTTAAATCTCAAAAATTCATTAAGCAAAATAGCTTATTGGCTAATTCAGTGTTGTCAATGTCCAGAGCTAATGATGCTTATTTGGTTGATAAGAATGTGAGTATTAAGCAAGTGGCTAAATTAATGAGCAAGAATAATGTCACTTCTGTGATTGTGACAGATAAAGATAAACTATGCGGTATTGTGACTGACCGTGCTTTTTGCACCAAGGTAGTTGCACTAAGTATCGATATAAATAGCCCTATTAGCGAAATTATGACTAACAATCCAGTTTCTATTGCGCATTATAAGAGTGGTGTTGAGGCGATGTTGTTAATGGCTAATACACACATCAGACACTTGCCAATTATTAAAAACAAGCAAGTGGTGGGTATGGTTACAGCAGCCGATTTACTGCGCAAACAAAGCCACAATGTGGTTTTCTTAATTAATGAAATTTTAGTATCAAATACCACAGATGAATTAGAAGAAATCTCTAAACAAGTTCCTTTGCTGTTGCAACACAGTTATGAGTCAAACATGGATGAGCACGGCATTACCTACTCTGTGAGTTCAATAGGTCGCTCTATTAACCAGCAATTACTCAAACAAGCTGAAGCGCTATTAGGAGATCCACCTATAGAGTATGCTTGGGTTGTGGCTGGGTCATTGGCTAGATCTGAGCAAATCGTACATTCTGACCAAGATAATTTATTAATTTTAGCGGATGATTATCAAGAAGAGTTGCATAGGGAATATTTCATCAAATTAGCGCAATATGTTAGTGATGGGTTGAATGCTTGTGGTTATGTGTATTGTCCAGGCGATGTTATGGCAACTAATAAAAAATGGCGGCAGAGCCTTTCTGTTTGGAAGTCTTATTTCAAACAATGGATTGCTTCTCCAGAGCCAAAAGCATTAATGTATGCAAGTATATTTTTTGATTTGAAGTGTATTTATGGTGAATCCCACTTGTTGGATGATTTGCTGACAGGTGTATTTGATATGACCACGCGCAACACTATTTTTCAATCACATATGGCAGCTAATGCTCTGCATTACACGCCACCACTAGGATTTTTTAGAAATTTTATTCTTGATAAGAATGGTGCAAATGAAAAGTCCTTAAATTTAAAAAAGAAAGGGGTTGTTCCGATTGTCGATATTACTCGTGTTTATGCTTTGTCACATGGGGTTAGGTCGATTAATACACAAGATAGATTAAGAGAGTTGTCTGATGTGGGCGGGATGAGCGGCTCTGGGGCGAATGATTTAATTGAGGCTTATAAGTTTATTAATTCAGTGAGAATTAAACACCAAAGACGACAAATTAAATCGGGTCAATCTGTTGATAATTTTGTATTAACGCAGGAAATATCCTCTTTAGACAAAAAGCATTTGAAAGATGCTTTTGGCATTGTTAACGATATGCAATCTGCTATGAGCTCACGCTATCAAACCTCAATATTATGATTGACTACTTTTTTGCTAATTATTCTCGCAAAAAACTACTTAATAGCACGCATTTACCAAAATCGCTTTATCACTATTTATCGCAGCCTTTGGTTGAAGCTAAGAACTTGATTAAAGATATTGAGTTTTTGGTTGTGGATTTTGAAACAACAGGGCTGGATGCTTCTAAAGAAAAGATAATCAGTATTGGTTATACCGTTATAAAGAATTTTCATGTTTTGTCAGGCACATCTAGGCATATTTTAATCAACCCAAAACAAGAATTGACAGAGCAAAATGTTGCCATCCACCAATTAACAGATGGGGAGCTTAAGTGTGGTTTGCCGCTAAGTAAAGCAATAGATAAACTGTTATCTCAAATGGCTAATAGGGTTATTGTTGTACATTTTGACAAAATTGAAAAAGGTTTTCTTAATCAAGCGTGTCACAAATTGTATCAAATTAACACGCTACCTTTAATAATGTTAGACACTCTTAAAATTGAGCGTAGAAAAATGCAAAAAATGCAGCAATATACCCAGCCTGATGGATTAAGATTATTCAACTTGCGAGAGAAATATAATCTACCGCGCTATAAGGCACACAATGCAATGCAGGATGCGATTTCAACAGCAGAGCTGTTTTTGGCGCAAGTAGATTATATGGGTAATAAAGAAGCCATTAAGTTACGACAATTAACTTAAAAAATGCTTCATAGAAAAACAGTTTTTTAGGTATTATTCACAGATACTTATTTAAATTTATCTTACTATGTATCCAATTGCAAAATCAGACAGAGCTCCACTTATTGACGAAAAAACTTACCTGGCGATGTATCAAGAATCTATTGAGAATTCTGATGCCTTTTGGTCTCAGAAAGCCAAGGAGTTTTTAGATTGGGATAAAGACTGGAGCACTACCTCTAATGTGGATTACCACACTGGTTTGATTGAGTGGTTTAAAGGCGGTGAGTTGAATGTGGCTTACAATTGTATTGACAGACATCTGCCACAGCGTGCAAATCAAACAGCGATTATTTGGGAAGGTGACAACCCTGAGGTGAGTCAAAAAGTTAGCTACCAACAGTTGCACGATGAAGTGGCAAAATTGGCTAACGGGCTTAAAAAACTCGGTGTCAAAAAAGGCGATAGAGTCTGTATTTATATGCCAATGATTTTGCAAGCGAGCTATGCAATGTTGGCATGTGCGAGAATTGGCGCAATTCACAGCGTTGTATTTGGTGGATTTTCTCCTGAGGCACTTAAAGATAGAATCTTGGATTCTGAGTGTAAGATAGTTATTACGGCGGATAAAGGTATGCGTGGTGGTAGGGCAACACCTCTTAAAGCTAATGTAGATATTGCCGTAGCCGCTTGTGATTGTGTAGACACGGTGATTGTTGTACAAAATACCAAAGGTGATGTGGCATGGGGCAATAAAGATGTTTGCTATCATGATTTGGTTGAGGATATGTCAAATGAATGTCCGTGTGAGTCGTTCGATGCAGAAACACCACTATTTATTCTCTACACTTCAGGTTCAACAGGCAAGCCCAAGGGTGTATTGCACACCACAGGTGGTTATTTGCTTTATGTTGCTATGACGCACAAATATGTTTTTGATTATCAGGACGGCGATATTTATTGGTGCAGCGCCGATGTTGGTTGGGTGACAGGGCATTCTTATATTGTGTATGGGCCACTGGTAAATGGTGCAACTACCTTAATGTTTGAAGGTGTCCCAACTTATCCTGATGCATCGCGTTTTTGGCAAGTCATTGACAAACACCAAGTCAATACTTTTTATACTGCACCAACTGCCATTCGTGCACTCATGGGTGCGGGTGATAGGTTTGTAGAAAAAACCAATCGTTCTAGTTTGCGTGTTTTAGGCACAGTAGGCGAGCCGATTAATCCTGAAGCATGGGAGTGGTATTATCACAAGATTGGTAATGGTAAATGCCCAATTGTTGACACTTGGTGGCAAACAGAAACAGGTGGGCATATGATTACTCCATTACCTTATGCAACCGCACTGAAACCTGGTTCAGCCAGTAAGCCATTTTTTGGCATTGAACCACAAGTTGTAAATGAAAAAGGCGAAGTGTTAGAGGGTGAGGCAGAAGGTATTTTGGTATTAGCACGCTCGTGGCCAGGGCAAATGCGCACACTTTATAACAATCATGAGCGTTTTATGGAAGCGTATTTTTCAACTTTTCCAGGTAAGTATTTTGCAGGTGATGGTATAAAACGAGATGCAGATGGTTACTATTGGATTACTGGCAGAGTAGATGATGTTTTAAATGTCTCAGGGCACCGTCTTGGTACTGCAGAGATTGAATCTGCTTTGGTATTGCACAAAGATGTTAGTGAGGCAGCAGTGGTTGGTTATCCGCACGACATTAAAGGGCAGGGTATTTATGCTTATGTTTCTACCATTAACGGTGTCCAGCCAAGCGATGAATTAAAAACAGAGTTGGTTAAATTGGTGCGTAGTGAAATCGGACCGATTGCCAATGTTGATAAACTCCAATTTGCATCAGGATTGCCAAAGACCCGTAGTGGTAAGATTATGCGTCGAATTTTAAGAAAAATTGCTGAGAATGATTGTGATAATTTGGGCGATATTTCCACGCTAGCAGATCCCGAAGTGGTGAGCGATCTAATTAAAAATAAAATTTAATAATGCGACTATGGAACAACTGCTTGTAAATCTCTATTGGATAACATTGTTAGCTGTTATAGTGTCATCAGCTTCTGGGGTTTTGAAAGCTGGATTCAAAAAGTTTGATTTATTTGGCGTCATTATTATCGCTATCACTACGGGACTTGGTGGAGGATCTTTGCGAGATTTGCTACTCAGTAGAGAGGTATTTTGGGTTGCTGATCAGGTGTTTTTTATTGCATCGCTCTTAAGTGCAATCTTTATATTTACCACTGCGAGAATCTTTATCATTCCGCAAAAACTTTTCTTAATTATGGATGCTGCAGGTTTGGCAACTTTTGGCATTGCAGGAACTTTGGTAGCGGTTATGATGAATATTCCACCACTTCTGGCAAGTTTTATGGGTGTATTAACAGGGGCAATGGGCGGTATTTTGCGTGATGTTTTGTGTGGCGAAGCACCTGTTGTGTTTAACTCGCAACTATATGCAACAGTTTTATGGTTAGGTTCTTTGTTGTTTATAGTTTTGTTAAACTTAAGTCAAGACATTACACTTTCAGCTATTGTTGCGGGTTTTTGTATGTTTACAGTTAGGCTTTTAGCTATTTATTTTAATATCAATTTGCCAAAGTTCCGTTTTAAATAAATCTTTGGATAAAACAACAAGCAAGTCTAATTTTTATTTTTGTAACCAAATAGTGGCTTGTTTAGCATGTTGTATCACACCTGCTCGTTTAAAGGAGAATAGTGTTTCTAATACCACTTTCTCAGCCCTGCTTTAGATATGGCATATTTACCATTGTAGATAAAATTCAATTTTTTTCTAGATTTTCCAAAACCCATAGTGGCAAGATTATGCACCGTATTTTAAGAAAGATTACCAAGAATGATGATAATAATTGAGGTGATATTTCCACTGGCAGAGCCTGAAGTGGTAGAAAATCTTATTAAAAATAGCATTTAATGAACGACACAATTTTAGAAAAATATTAGAAACTACATCTTATTTTCTAATAATGCCAACATAAGATTATTTATAAATTGTGGAATTTTGATGGATTTTTCTGTATCTTGCGTCATGTTAAGTGAGTCAAATTCCCCGTTTGTGGCATTTTTAATTAATGCGAGAAGCTCTTTATTGATTGTATCTTCGTTATCTAGTTTGTATTTTTTATGTGCAAAGTTTAAAAAAATGGCAAATTGTGTTTGTTTCCTTTTAATTTGTAAGGAGAGAGTTTCATTATGAGTAGCAGATCCCCAGTATTGAATATAAAGATCTTCCAGTTCTTGGATAATGGACACCAAAAAATCCAATGCTTTTTCTTTATTTTTAAAAGTAATTAGTTTTTTTTGTAATTGAGAATTACCCAAGAATACCATAATGGCAACAAGAATATAGTGCCACCACTGCATTATTTGGCTTCTGCAATATATTCTAATATTATCTCTTTGTAAATACGATAAGTATCATTTGCTTCAATTTTTAATATTGTGTTTAATTCATCTTGTGAGAAATTCTCTTTACGAACCAGCCCACCAAACGCCTCTTCTAAAAAAGAGGATCCATAGCCTTCGGTATCATTTATATTGACAATAACAGGGTGTTGTCGATCTGCTTTTTTTAATTTAGGCACTAAATATTCCGTTCTAAATTTCTCTCCTGTCCATTCTCCATCAGCATAATATCTGCCAGATGGCACATCTGAAAATTCTTTTGCAATTGATATGTTCATATGATTCCCTGTTTTGTTAAACATTGATTTGCCACTCAATCAATGTCCCCTGTAAAGGGTATTTTAATTCTTTTTGTTGTGTAGTGGTTAATTTTTCATTTTCCACTTGGAAACTACAATACCCTTTGTTGCTAATAATAGTTAACTGACCCTGATTTTTAATAAAATCTAACAATTGTTTTAACCCCTTTCCACGGTTCGGTTCCTTTGTTTTGGTTCTAGTGTTTTTATTTTTAAAACTAGTTTCCATAGCAATTCTAATTAACTCACTATGCTTTGTATTTTTTCTTTCATCTAGCCAAAACCATTTTTTATTTGTATGCATTGTAGTTGGAATGCTATTACCTCTGTCATACATAGATACAATAAGTTTTTTATCCTCTTGTTTGTATGACGCTGTTATCCACCACTTATCAAATTCTTTGCTGTTATCTTTGTCATACGCATGTTGTGTTGTATTGGTGAAAGCTTCAGTTAAGCCGTCGAAAAGATGTAGTTTTTGTTCTAAACTTTTACCAATTACCCTTTCAATATTTTCCCTTAACTGTTTCGCCTTTTCACCTTCAGAATTCTTGCCTGAAATAAATTTTAAAAAAGTCGTGTCATTTGTTGGTGAATTATTTTCCAGGGGTGGTAATTTTAACAATTCGAACAAGCCCATTTCATATAAAGATTTAATATCAGCGTGCCAAGTTTTGTGGTTTGACGATAGGCAGTTACTAGATTTAATACTCCATACATCTAGTTCGGCAACCAGCATCAAGGCGGATGATGGATTTATTTGTGTAATATCGTCAAAATTTAACTTTTGTAATCTTGGGTCATCTTTATCTACAATTTTTCTAAATTGATACATTACCTCAAGCGTTGTATCCGTATTTTTGTGTAAATCAAAGTTTTTTGGTAAGTCTATTTTCCTTAATATTTTTTTGCTATTCTGGTTGCAAGGATTGTTTGATTTGGATTTTTTTTGTTTTTGCTCTTTTTTTAGCGACTTCTTCCTATTTTTTCCATTACGGTTGCGTCGAATTAAACGATTGCGTGCCTGTAACGATAAGTTGGTATTTTTCTTCATTTTAAGTCTTTCATTGTTAAAGAATTATTTTAGAAAAATTAGTGTAATTTATAAAATTCACCATTATAGAGAGAAATACTTCCAGAGAATTGGATAAACTTTGGTTATACCTTTACCCTATACGAAAAACATTAAGAATTTTTTAACCAAATCGCCGCTTGTTTGGCATAATAAGTTAACACTGCATCTGCCCCCGAACGCTTAAAACTCATCAGTGTTTCTAACACAGCCTTCTTTTCATCAAGCCAACCATTTTGTGTTGCTGCTTTAAGCATTACATACTCGCCACTAACATGGTAGGCAAAAGTTGGTAGTCCGAAAGTTTGTTTGATACGGTAAACAATATCAAGATAAGGCAAGCCAGGTTTGACCATAACCATATCAGCGCCTTCGTCAATATCCAATCCAACTTCTCGAATGGCTTCATCGCTATTAGCTGGGTCCATTTGGTAAGTTTCTTTGCTAGACTGTCCTAGGTTTTTTGCAGAACCAACTGCATCACGGAATGGTCCATAATAACTGGATGCGTATTTGGCAGAGTAGGAAAGAATATTGGTGTGAATAAACCCGTTGCCTTCCAAAGCTTCACGAATAGCGCTAATACGACCATCCATCATATCGCTCGGTGCAACAATATCAGCGCCTGCTTGAGCATGAGAAAGAGCTTGTTTGACTAAAACTGTAACGGTTTCGTCATTTAATACATAACCTTCATGGTTAATTAATCCGTCTTGAGCGTGTGTGGTAAACGGGTCAAGTGCAACATCGGTAATGACTGCTAACTCAGGGTGTTTTGCTTTTAATGCACGCACAGCGCGCTGCGCTAAGCCTTCTGCATTAAAGGCTTCTTCAGCGTGAAGCGATTTTTTGCTTTCTGGAACAACAGGAAAGAGCGCCACAGCACGAATGCCTAATGCGACTAACGCTTGTGCTTCAATCAACAACTCATCAATGCTTAGGCGTTCTACATCAGGCATAGAATCAATACTTTGGCGTTGATTTTCACCTTCTACAATAAAAATCGGCAAAATCAAATCATCCGTTGTTAAAGTATTTTCACGTATTAATTCACGGATATGTGCGTGTTTTCTCATACGACGAGGTCTATGGGTTAAAATTGTCATCTTTATTTATTATTATTTATTTCAACGAATTATACAACAATGAACGAAACTCTAAAGAAAATGTCGAATGTTGATGAGTCTTTCATCAAGCCACTACCGAATTCGAAAAAGATCTATGTTAAAGGTTCACGCAAGGACATTCAAGTGCCGATGCGTCGAATTACGCTCACGGATACCATTGGCGAACTTGCCGAGAAAAATGACCCTGTCTATGTATACGATACTTCGGGTGCCTATACTGATCCAAGCGTAAAAATTGACTTGCGTCAGGGCTTGGGCAATGTGCGTTCAAACTGGATTGAAGAGCGTGATGACACAGAATTATTAAAGGGGCTAAGCTCAGATTTCTCTAATGAGCGTCGTGACGATCAAGCGCTAGAAGAGCTTCGTTTTGAACACTTACAAGCACCAAGATGCGCTAAACAGGGTAAGAATGTCACGCAAATGCATTATGCTCGTCAAGGCATTATTACCCCTGAAATGGAGTACATTGCCATTCGTGAAAATTGCAAATGGCAGGATTACAAAGACAAAATTGGACAGCAAAAAGGCGAGTCATTTGGCGCCAGTATCCCTGATGTGATTACACCTGAATTTGTGCGTGATGAAGTGGCGCGTGGGCGCGCGGTGATCCCTGTGAATATCAATCACCCTGAAAGCGAGCCGATGATTATTGGGCGTAATTTTATGGTGAAGATTAATGGCAATATTGGCAACTCGGCGCTGGGTTCAAGTATTGATGAGGAAGTCAATAAAATGGTGTGGGGTATCCGCTGGGGTGCTGATACGATTATGGATCTATCCACGGGTAAAAATATTCACGAAACTCGTGAATGGATTATTCGCAATTCGCCTGTACCGATTGGCACTGTGCCAATTTATCAAGCCTTGGAAAAAGTCAATGGTGTTGCCGAGGATTTAACTTGGGAAGTGTTTCGTGATACTTTGATTGAACAAGCCGAACAAGGTGTGGATTACTTTACCATTCACGCGGGCGTGCGCCTTAAGCATGTACCCTTGACCATTAATAGAATAACAGGTATTGTTTCTAGAGGTGGTTCGATTATGGCGAAGTGGTGTTTAGCGCACCATCAAGAGAGTTTTATTTATACCCATTTTGAAGAAATTTGCGAGATTATGAAAGCCTATGACATTACTTTTTCACTTGGTGATGGGCTGCGTCCAGGGTGTATTGCCGATGCGAATGATGCGGCGCAATTTGGTGAGTTAGAAACTTTAGGGGAGTTGACTAAAATCGCTTGGAAGCACGATGTGCAAACTTTTATTGAAGGTCCAGGTCATGTGCCAATGCAAATGATTAAAGAGAATATGGAAAAGCAACTTGACGAGTGTGGGGAAGCACCGTTTTATACCCTAGGTCCACTCACCACTGATATTGCACCAGGTTATGACCATATTACCTCAGCCATTGGTGCGGCGCAAATTGGCTGGTATGGTTGCGCAATGCTTTGTTATGTAACACCAAAAGAGCATTTAGGCTTACCGAATCAAGATGATGTTAAGCAAGGTATTATTGCTTATAAGATTGCTGCCCACGCTGCTGATCTTGCCAAAGGTCATCCGGGTGCACAAATTCGTGATAATGCTTTGTCAAAAGCAAGGTTTGAATTTCGATGGGAAGATCAATTTAATCTCGGCTTAGACCCAGATACCGCACGCAAATATCACGATGAAACTCTACCTAAGCAAGCCGCAAAAACTTCACATTTTTGCTCAATGTGCGGGCCAAAGTTCTGTTCCATGAAAATCACCCAAGAAATTAAAACCATGGACAAGGCAGAAATTGCTAAGATTAATGCGATTCAAGTCGAAATGGACAACAAATCTGCTGAATTTTTAGCCAATGACAGTGAAATTTATATGAAGGAAAAATAAGATTTGTTTTTTTTATTAAGTGCAAAAGAGCTGATTAATGCTAAACTACAATCATAAGTTTTAAGGTTAGATCCTTAAAAGTTTCAGTACGATTTAGGGATACAGAAAATAGCAAATTTTCCTTATTGAGACAAAAAGTCTGAAGTTTTTTGTATAAGTAATTCGCTTAACTCTCGATAGACAGCATCGCTGGCATGAATAATATCATAAAAAGCATATTTCTCATTATTTAGTAATGATTGTGTGCAGCCATTAACAAATTTTACTTCAAGCTCTTCATGCTCTAAAAATTTTATCACATTAAATGTATGATTAACAATATCGGATACACAGGCCTTGTGTCTAATTTTATCTGGCCATTTTTTCAAAATTTTAGAAAACTGTTTGCTAATTGGCAACCATGCAACTTGTTTTTTAGAAAAATATTGGGTAATATCCTGACTTAATTCTTGATTAAATTGTTCTGATAATTTAGATGTTATTTTCTCTAAAGATGTATTATAGAATGATGGCGCTTCTCCAACATTTGGCGCACCAACAACAAGTATTTTTTTTGCACCAAACTCTTGTAGTTTGTGGATAGCTTTAACCATAATAGGCATGAGATTAGAAATTTTCTCTTTTTTATTTGGCTCAGAAGAGCGTGCAATATTTATAATATCATTGCCACCTATCATAATGACGAATAAAGTATTTTTAATGTCTTTCTTATTGTCTTTCTTATTGTCTTTTTTATATTTTTCAATTTGATAAAGTAAAGACAAACGGTTAAATAATCCATCAACCAGACCTGAGTAATTAGAGGCAATTGTTGCATTGGAGACTGCATAATTGTTGCCTGCTAGGGTTGGTAAATGTATGTTATCAAGTATTTTTTTAATCAAAAAACTCACTTCTTTGTAGTGCTGACTGTTTTTCTTTTCTTTTTGAAAATCACTGTTTAATGTACTTGATGTAAAAATATTACTATAGGACTCTTTAATTTTATTGATGTCTGCGCTTGATTTTTTATAATGCCAAGCAGGAGAAAGTTTGATACCGTAATGTTGGGCCAAATACTCAACTGCCAATAATTTATTGCTAAACACATGCCCGTTATGTGACGATGGTGGCGTGGACATATGGATATTTCTTAAACTGGTTACATGATTGACAATTAAAAAGACATTACCTTGGTCGGACAAGGAATCTCCAAATACAACTAGAGATTTGGGCGCTCTTTCATTTTTTACACAACTAGCCAATACTAGCATTAGCAAAAACAACATACTTTGTTTTGTTATCTTGATTAACATAATTAACCCCTTTAAATAAAAAAAATTATATCGATTTTATACTGTATAAGGTGTAATATATTTATAAAAATTCACTAGTTTTTGTAAAATACTAATAAAGTAAAGATGCCAATCAAAGAACCTTAGATTATTAAACAACATTTAATACTTAAATATGCCGCTTAATTTGTTTAATTAACGCACTTAACGCACCCTGTTGAGACTTAAAGTATTGATTGGCATTTTTACTTAGGTTGTTGGATTTTTTATCATCCTCTAGCAGTTGTGTGATTTCTTGCATCAACGCATCTGCGTTTTGCACTTGGATGCTGCCTTGTTGCGTGAGTAAATCTGTGGATATTTCAGTAAAGTTAAAGACATTTGGACCAAATAAAATTGGTTTTGATAGTGCTGCTGGCTCCAGCATATTATGTCCACCAGTCTCCACAAGGCTACCACCCATAAACACCACATCAGCCACCTCAAAATACGACATCATCTCGCCTATTGAATCACCTAACAACATATCGTAGCCTGAGGATGAAGCATTGCTAGAGCGTTTAACTGCTTTAATATTGTGTTTTTTTGCCAGTTTGTAAACTTCATTAAATCGCTCAGGATGTCTGGGAATGATAAGCATTAGTGCATCTAAAGGCCTGTTCAAATAAGCGTTAATAATCTTCTCTTCTTCACCTTTATGCGTGCTGGCAAACACCACCACCTTACGCTTTCCGATAATAGATTTTATTGCTTTGGTGTGGTTTTTATTTGTACTTGGATTTTGTTCAAATTTAATATTACCTGCAATTATTACTTTATCCTTATCAACACCTAACTTAATAAAACGCTCAGCAGAATTTTGATTTTGCGCAGCAATAACGCTTAATTTGTTGAGTGTGTGCATAGTTAGATTGGTAAATTTTTGGTATTTCTTCAGTGAACGCTCTGAGAGTCTGGCATTGACTAGTAGAGTTGGGGTGTTATTTTTGTGCAGTGCATGAATAAGGTTTGGCCAAATTTCAGTTTCTAATAACAGGCATAAATCAGGCTGTACTTTCTTGATATAGCGTTTAACAATAAAGGAGATATCAAATGGAAAGTAAGTGTGTAATACTTTGTCTTGATATTGCTCGCTTACTGCCTTTGATCCTGTTGGCGTAGTACTAGTAACGAGTATTTTGTGATTGGGATAGGCTTTAATCAGGGCATCAATTAAAACAATTGCCGCTCTAAATTCTCCCATTGAGACGCAGTGCACCCAAATGACACTACCTGTTATAGATTTAATGAAACCTAATCGTTCACCAATTCTTTGACGATAAGCAGGCGTTTTCAAGCCTTTTAGTAATAGACGCAACATCATAACTGGTAGCAGTAGAATTCCAATAAAGTTGTATAGGGCTAGATGCATTGACGGGTGGTATAATGTTGTTCATTAATATTTTAGTGCTTTTAAAGGGGCATTTGCATAATTATGAATAATCACATAAAAGCCTTATGAAGTTTGTCGATTCTGCATCAATTCGCATTGAAGCTGGCAAAGGTGGCGCAGGGTGCTTAGGCTTCCGAAGGGAAAAATATATCCCTGATGGTGGGCCTGATGGTGGCGATGGTGGCGATGGTGGTCATGTGTATTTTCGTGGACAAGAAGGGCTAAACACGCTCAGTGAATTTCGTTTTAATCGCTTGTTTAGAGCGAAAAATGGACAACCTGGGTCAGGGCAAAATAAACGCGGAAAATCAGCCCAACATTTAACCGTTGAGATACCACTCGGTACCAAGGTGTATGATTTAGAAACCGATGAATTAATTGGCGAGATGATTGAGCATGAACAAATGATGCTAGTTGCCAAAGGTGGTTTCCATGGTTTGGGCAATACGCGTTTTAAATCCAGTACCAATCGTGCACCACGAAAAACCACACCGGGTACACTCGGCGAGGTGCGTGAGATCGGGTTGGAGATGAGTGTGATGGCAGATATTGGTTTGCTCGGTATGCCAAATGCGGGTAAATCCAGTCTTATCAGGCAGATTTCCAGTGCACGACCAAAGGTGGCAGATTATCCATTTACCACGCTTCATCCATCATTGGGCGTGGTGTCGTATTACGATGAGCATATTGTCATGGCAGATATTCCTGGCTTGATTGAAGATGCCAGCGAAGGCGTGGGTTTGGGTTTTGAATTTTTAAAGCACCTATCTCGTGCTAAAGCATTATTGCATATATTAGATATATTGCCGGCTGATGGTTCTGACCCGGTAAAAAACTTTTTGACCATTGAACATGAATTGGCAAAATACGACCAAAAATTGGCAGACAAACCCCGACTTTTGGCGATTAACAAAATGGATTTGTTGCCAGAAGATGAACGCGCAGCACTCACGGCTAAAATTGTTAAAGCGATTAAGTATAAAGGCAAAGTGTTTCATATCTCGGCGCTAAACGGTTTGGGTTGTAAGGACTTAATAGAAGGTGTGTTTGAGTTAACAAAAGAATTGAGTAATGAATAAAAGATGGGTAATTAAAATAGGTTCAGCACTACTAACCAATGATGGCAAAGGCTTAGACAAAGTCGCCATTGCTGCATGGGTGAGCCAAATTAGTGAACTCAAACGCCAAAACATTGATGTGATTTTGGTCTCTAGCGGTGCGATTGCTGAGGGTATGAAACGCCTTGGTTGGCGTGAGCGTCCAGAGAACATCCATCAATTGCAAGCCGCTGCTGCTGTTGGTCAAATGGGTTTAGTGCAAACTTATGAGTCTTTATTTTCCAAGGAAAGTATCCATACTGCACAAGTCTTACTCACCCATGACAACCTTGAAAATGTTGAGCAAAGTAATAATATCAGCGCCACGCTAGATGCTTTATTAGCATTAGGCACGGTGCCAATTGTCAATGAAAATGATACAGTTGCTACCGATGAAATCAAGTTTGGTGACAACGATACCTTAGCAGCATTAGTGACAAATTTAGTCGGTGCATCTCAGTTGGTTATTTTGACCGACCAAGGTGGCGTGTATGACGCCGACCCACGCCAAAATTCGGATGCCACATTGATTGATAAAATTCATGTGGATGATGAAAAACTTGAACAAGTTGCTAGTAGAATAGGTGGCTCATTAGGCTCTGGCGGTATGTATACCAAAGTCCTAGCCGCCAAAACTGCTGCTAAAACTAATACCAATACTGTCATCGCCTCAGGCAAAACTGACAATGTGCTCACGCGCTTACATGCAGGTGAGACTATTGGTACTTTAATCCACTCTCAATCATGAAAATGTTTAAATTTTTAGCAAAATAGTAGAGTTTTAACTTTATAGGTAATAATATATGAATACAAAAAAAATTAAATTTTATCAATATTTTATAAGAATTGAGGAAGATGAAAATTTTTCTAGTTTAGATAATATAGAAGATAAAGATACAGAACCAACTACTATACAAGGAGAAGTGATAAAGGTTGATTCATTTAGAGTTAAACGTTTTTCAAGTAGATTTTATGGGATAAA
This sequence comes from thiotrophic endosymbiont of Bathymodiolus puteoserpentis (Logatchev), assembly GCF_900127505.1. Classification (NCBI taxonomy): domain Bacteria; kingdom Pseudomonadati; phylum Pseudomonadota; class Gammaproteobacteria; species thiotrophic endosymbiont of Bathymodiolus puteoserpentis (Logatchev). The sequence continues at coordinate 123,871 of NZ_UEXF01000028.1, forward strand.
TGTGAAATCTGGGGATTTAAGCCATTATTCTGATATCATTGTTGACACTAAAGATGACCTTAAAATAAAAAAAAATCCAAGAAAAAATACACAAATAGAACTAGATAATCAATTTTTATTGCTAATAGACACGCAGGAAAAAAATGTTTATTTATCAAACTCTAAAAAAAAAGTTTTTGCACAAAAGCTACTAACAGATAAAACGGGAAAAAATGTTGTTATTGAAGAAATTTTAAGTCAAGAATTATTTGAACAAAATTTAAAAGCCATATCGGAAGTCAATTTTTTGTTTTCTGAATTAGATTTATTTAGTCGAACAGACTTCAATATGGCATTGAGAGATGATATTTATGATTATGATGCAGATTCTGTGAGAGTTATTTTTAATTATAAACACAAAAATATTAGTGGCAAAATAAAAAATGCAATATCGGAACTCATCAGAAATCAGCACTGCTACTCAAGCCTAAAAATAGTTGGTAGAGATATAAAAGGGTTAGAATCTATATTTAAGCCAGAATCTATACTTAATTGCTTAGAGATTAAAGTAAATGTTCAAAATAATACTAGAAGTGTGGATCACATCTCGGTTTTTAGAGAACTCATAACAAAAATAAAAGACAATGAATAAATTTTTTTTATTGTTTTTATATATTGCTAGTTTTTCGTTACAGTATTTATTTCCACAATTATTTTTATTTAATATGGAATTTTTGAACAGTCTAATTTCGGTTCTGTCTATTTTTTTTGGTTTTTATATTGTAGGTTTATCTATTTTTGTAGTATCAAAATTTGTTAACACTCTTTATTTAAAGGAAGTAAAAGATAGTAAAGGATTTAAGACGACTAATTTACATATTTTGTTGAATTTTTATAAAAACGGTTTAGTTTTAAACTTACTTTCAATCTTTTATTTTCTACTCTTGATATTTGTTATTTCTAATAAAAATTTAATTTCATTCAGTTTTTATTTTAGTTATTTAACAATCCCATTAATGTTTCAAAACTTTCTTTATAGTTATAAGTCTTTGAACCAATTAATAAAAATAGTTATACAAAATGCTAAAATAGAAAAATGACACAAACTAATTCCAAAACTTTGGTGATTTATCAAACTAAAAATGGAGCGATTGAGTTAAAATTAGATTCAAATGTAGAAACTGTTTGGGCATCTCAGAAAGATATTGTTAATATTTTCGACAAAGATCAGTCTGTTATTTCAAGGCATATTAAGAAAATATTGCTCGATAAAGAAGTTGACGAAAAAAGCAATATGCAAAAAATGCATATTACAAATTCTGATAAACCTGTTGTTTATTATTCGTTAGATATTATTTTAGCAGTAGGGTATCGCACTAATTCTGCCAAAGCCATTCAATTTCGCCAGTGGACAACTAGAACCTTGAAACAGCATATTACTCAAGGTTGGACAATCAATTCTAAACGCATTAATAAAAATTATAAAGCATTTATTAATGCTGTAGAAGATGTAAAGTATCTTGCTAAAAATAAAATTGATAGTGACGATGTTTTAGAGTTAGTTAAATCATTTGCTAATACATGGTTCAGTTTAGAGGCATTTGATGAAAATAAGTTACCAGATTGTGGCGTTGATAAAAACCAAATAAAGTTAAGAGCAGACAGTTTATATTTAGCAGTTGATAAATTTAAACAAGATTTAATTAGCAAAAAACAGGCGACAAATTTATTTGCACAAGAGAAGAAAAAAGACAGTTTAGCAGGAATTTTTGCCAATGTTTTTCAGTCTATTTTTGGTGATGATGCCTATCCAAGTATTGAAGGAAAGGCAGCCCATTTACTTTATTTTATTGTAAAAAATCATCCTTTTAATGATGGTAATAAACGCACAGGTGCATTTACATTTATTTGGTTTTTAAATCAAGCGGGATTTGATTATAAACAAAGTATTACACCACAAACATTAACAACATTAACGCTATTGATTGCTACTTCTAATCCAAATGAAAAAGATAAGTTAATCGGTTTGGTTTTGTTATTATTGAATACAGAAAATCAGCAAGGAAACTGATGTTAGCTTATATTGGATTGGGTTCAAATCTTAATAACCCTAAACAACAGATTAGAGATGCACTGATTGCATTGAATGATACACAGGATGTGAAAGTAGTGGCGTTATCGAGTTTGTATCAATCCAAGCCGATTGATAACTCAAAGCAGCCAGATTATATTAATGCTGTGTGCGAAGTAGATACGCATCTAAGTGCATTGGAATTGTTGTATGTCTGTCAGGACATTGAAACTAAGCAACATCGCGTACGCGAGAAAAAATGGGGTGCTAGAACCATTGATTTGGATATTATTACTTATGGAGTGCAAGTGATTGCCTCCAAACAATTAATAGTGCCACATCCTGAGATGATGAATCGCAGCTTTGTGCTAGTGCCATTGGCAGAAATAGAGCCTGATTTTAAAGTGCCGGTATTGGGTTCAATTCAAGCGTTGATTGATAAGTTAGACACATCAGAGTTGATTAAATTATGAAGATTGATGCGCTAAAAATATTTAAGAATCAAGGTAAAAAAATCACTTGCTTGACGGCCTATGACGCATCATTTGCATCTGTGTTTGATAAATGTGGTGTAGATATTATTTTAGTCGGCGACTCGCTTGGTAATGTAATTAAAGGCGATGAGAATACATTAGGTGTGAGTATGAACGACATGCTTTATCACACGCAAGTAGTGGCAAAAGTCACAAACCAAGCTTTGTTGATTAGTGATATGCCCTATCAAAGTTACACATCTGCTAAACAGACCTTGGAAAATGCCAAATATTTAATGAATGCAGGTGCACAAATGGTGAAATTTGAAGGTGGGCATGAGCATGAATCTTCTTTTCAAATCTTGCAAGACAACAATATTCCAGTCTGCGGACACTTGGGCTTACAACCACAATCAGTCGTAGAAATGGGTGGCTATAAAGTACAAGGCAAAGGTGAGGGCGACGCACAAAGAATTTTAAAGGATGCCAAGGCGCTTGAAGCTTGGGGTGTAAAAACCATCGTGCTTGAATGTATTCCTGCTAAGTTGGGCAAGAAAATATCACAATCATTAAATATTCCAACCATTGGCATCGGTGCAGGTGTGAATTGTGATGGGCAAGTGTTAGTAGGTTATGATATGCTTGGCATTACCCAAAATCCACCTAAATTTGTGAAAAACTTTTTAACCAGTGGCAGTATTGTTTCTGCAACTAATGATTTTATTCAAGCAGTTAAAAATCAAACATTCCCAACAGATGAACACAGTTTTAAGTCTGTATAAATAAAAATTAGAAATGCTGATTTTTCTTTGATAGAAATGTATATTTTTTATAATTTATACAATAAGTGTATAATAATTTAAAAATATACAAAAAATTATACACCATGGATTTTGATTATAAAAGTATTTCCTACGCTCAAAAGTTGAGCAATTTGCAGAATTATTACCATACTTCAGTTGCTTTTGCACAGGCGCTCAATATTACTCGAATGACGCTAATTGCATGGAATGATAACCCCCAAAAGATTAAAGTTAAAAATCAAGATAAGATTGATTTGCTATGGTGTCAGTATATTTTTTTGCCAAATGTAAGTAATATTAGTGAGGTTGTCAAAGGTATTGAGTTGGGTAGTTTTTTGTTTGAACCTGCCATTATGGATAAGACGCTTAGACAAATGGCAGCTGGTTCTCTTGAGATTGAGACAGGCACGCAAGAAGTGGATTTTGATGCAATTGTACTTGATAACACTGTGCCTAATAATTTTCATGCAACCTCAGTAGCAGAGGTGCAAAATATTCATTATCTTACCCAAGAAATCGCTCAAAATTTTCAAGCAGAGATCACTTTGCAACAAATTAAAGATTGGCATAAAGTGCTAATGCGTGGCTTGATAAATAATGCTGGCGAGTTTTCCACCAAGCAAAGAGTTTTACCAAATGTTGATACACAACTCACACATCCAAATGATATTGTAGAAGAATTAGAGTTGTGGGTAAAAAAATATAATAAAATCAAATATTTAAGCGATATTGCTAAATCACATTATCATTTTGAAATGATTCATCCATTTAGTGATGGCAATGGCCGTATTGGGCGTTTAATTGTGCTTGCGCAATGTTTACAAATTGATATTAAGCCACCAACCATTAATAATAGCAATAAGGCGTTGTACTATATTTTGTTAGAATATGCAAAAATCAATCCAACACCATTGGCGTATTTTTTTCAAGCGTGCTCTGAATAGGAGATTTAAGCATGGAAATTATTAGTAACATAAGTGAAATGAAACAGTGGCGAGACAAGGGTGAGAGGATTGCTTTTGTGCCAACAATGGGTGGTTTGCATCAAGGACATTTATCGTTGATTGATTTGGCGAAAAAAAATGCCGATAAGGTAGTGGTAAGCATTTTTGTCAACCCAACGCAGTTCGCAGAACATGAAGATTTTAGCACTTACCCTCGTACCATGGATGCTGATTTAGTTGCTTTAGAAGTATCACAAACAGACCTAGTGTTTACCCCAAATGTGTATGATATTTATCCAGATAATGCGGTTCTTAATCAGGATGAATTTACCCAAGACAAGGGGCTATTTGAGACTTTATGTGGAAAGACACGACCGCATTTCTTCTACGGTGTATTGCAAGTTGTTAGGCGTTTATTTGAAATTATTCACCCTGATGTGGCAGTATTTGGTCAGAAAGACTATCAACAGTTACACATTATTAAACACTTTACTTCAGGGGTTAAAATTATTGGAGCGCCGATTGTGCGTGAGCATGACGGCTTGGCAATGAGCACGCGCAATCAATATCTAAATGCAGATGAACACAAGATTGCATCAAAACTACACAAGATTTTAAAACAAATTGAGCAGGGTGAATTAGAATTGCAATCTGCTAGAGAGCGACTACAGCGTTATTTTGAGCTGGACTATTTGGAGTTGTTAGATGCAAATACCCTTAAGAAAATCACTGATAATACGAGTAAAATTGCGATACTATCCGCAGTCTACTTGAATAAGGTAAGATTGATAGACAATATAATTTTTAGCAAGGACAACTATGTTTAATATTACAGATGAAGCGCAAATTTATGTAGCAGATTTATTCGCTCAACAAGGTGAAGAAGATTTAGGACTTAAAGTCGATATTGAAAAGGCGGGCACACCTGCTGCTGCCGTTACTTTTAATTTTTGTTATGAAAAAGACTTAGGGAAAAACTATTTCAAATTTGAATACAAGGGTTTTAATGCTTTTATTGATGAAGCTAATTTTGATTATTTGAAAGATTCCGAAGTGGCATTGAAAGAGGAGGGTTCAAGCAAAAAACTCACCATCACTGCCCCAAATGCTAAGGGCGAAGTGCCGAAAGATGATGCGCCTTTAGCAGAGAAAATTAAATACACCATCGCTGCTGAGGTCAATCCACAACTTGCCTCTCATGGCGGATTTGTGGATTTGGTGGAAATTACTGATGACATGGATGTGGTGCTTAATTTTGGTGGTGGTTGTCAAGGCTGTTCATCGGTTAAAGTAACACTTAAAAATGGCGTAGAAGCACAACTTAAATCAATTTATCCTGAGATTAAAAATATCTTGGATGTAACAGACCACTCACAGAAAGAAAACGCATATATGTAGTGGATGAGTTCAGTCTAATCAATAAGTATTTTGACTGGGATCAAGGCATAGGCGATGATTGTGCCCTGATGTCTATTGATAACGGCAGGCAACTTGCTACCACCGTTGATACCCTGATTGAAGGGGTGCATTTCCCAACAGAGACATCAGCGCAAGATATTGCCTATAAAGCCTTAGCGGTTAATTTGAGTGATTTGGCAGCAATGGGTGCGACCCCACTTTACTTTACTTTAGCACTTACCTTGCCTAGTGTTGATAAAAAATGGCTTGAGGGTTTTTCTGAGTCGCTTAAAGCACTCGCTAAACAATATAATATCTCCTTGGTTGGTGGCGATACTAGCAAGGGTAGTCTTAGTATTACTATTAATGCCACAGGTATTGTAAAAAAGACTCAAGCCTTATTACGCTCAGGCGCGCAAGTGGGTGACAGTGTGTTTGTTTCCAACACATTAGGTGATGCCACCTTAGCATGGCAACAAATACAAAATCAACAAACCCCATCAATAGCACTATTAAAACAATTTAATCGCCCTGAGCCGCAAATCAAACTCGCACAACGCTTATTAGGTGTTGCCAATAGCTGTATTGATATTTCTGATGGGCTTGAGCAAGATTTATCACATATCTTATCACGCTCAAAAGTTGGTGTTAATATTGACTTAGAAGCATTACCGTTGTCAAGCGAAGTTGCACAATATATTGCCAATACACAAGATTGGTGTGTGGCATTAGCCGGCGGCGATGATTATGAGCTTTGTTTCACTGTGCCAAATACACATATTGATAGTGTTAAATCTATTGCAAAAGATTTAGACATTAAACTCACTAAGATTGGTGTGATTGTCGAAAAGCAAGGGTTGGAAATTAAAGGGCTAAACAAGACCTGTAAGTCTTATCAACATTTTTAAAATTTCAAGAATTTGGCAGAACGAAAATTTCAAGTATTTTTTCTTTTTCAAGGTAAATATTTACCTTGAAAAAAACAAAAAAGTTAAACTTCTTTGCGTTCAGCGATAGTTTTGCAATCTATGCACTCATCTGCCGTAGGGCGAGCTTCTAATCTTGGTAGGGCGATTTCCGTACCACAAGTTTTGCAATAACCATAATCACCCATTTCAATCAAATGCAAAGTTTTTTCAATCTTGCCAATGAGTTTTCTTTCACGGTCACGCGTTCTTAACTCAAGTGCAAACTCTTCTTCAAGTGTGGCTCTGTCGTTATCATCTGCCACTTTTGATGAGTCTTCTTGAATGTGAGTGATGGTGGTTTCAGCGTCGCTGATTAACTGTTTCATCCAAGCGCTAAGCTTCTCTTTAAAGTGTTCAATTTGCCCTTCAGACATAAAGTCTTCGTTTTTCTTGGGCTTATAATTAGGAATATCTTGAAAATTAGGTTCTGACATAACGGTTTGTTAATTTAAAATAGCAATTTTCGAACATTATAATAAAAAGATGGCATTAGAAGCACTTATTTTTGATGTAGATGGCACATTAGCAAACACTGAGCGTGATGGGCATTTGGTCGCCTTTAATGAAGCATTCAAGGAATTGGGGCTGGATTGGCTTTGGACAAATGCGCTTTATCACGAGTTACTGGATGTGACTGGTGGTCAATTACGCATTAAACATTACCTGAAAACGCATCGCCCTGATTTTGAGTGTGATGATATAGATGCGCTTGCTAAAAAGGTGCATGGTTTAAAAACCAAAATTTATGTGCGTCTTGCTGATGCTGGTGCTATCCCCCTAAGAACGGGGGTGGCTCGTTTGTTTAGTGAAGCACGCAAAGCTGGTTTGAGATTGGCAATTGCCACCACCACCACGCCTGCCAATGTTGATGCACTCATCACGCATACATTGGGTGCTGATGCGCTGGACTGGTTTGAGGTGATTGGTGCAGGTGATATAGTGCCAAATCTTAAACCAGCAGGGGATATTTATCATTATGTGTTAAAGCAAATGAACCTGAAACCTAATCAGGCGATTGCTTTTGAAGATTCGCACAATGGCATTGTCTCGTCAACTGATGCAGGATTAAAAACATTGATTACTGTTAATGAATACACTAAGACGCATCAGTTTGATGGCGCAATGGCGGTGCTTAATCACTTAGGTGAACCTAACAACAAGCCATTTACAGTATTAGAGGGCGAGCGTACTGAGCACACCTATGTAGGTATTGATTATTTACAAGAATTGTATGCAAACACTTATTGATTTAGTAAACGCCACGCGCGTTTATGAGGTTGCGAGTGAAACGCCATTGAGTGTTGCGCACCAACTCAGTGTGCGTAGCAAAAATACCATTTATTTAAAGCGTGAAGACAAGCAGGTAGTGCATTCTTTTAAACTTAGGGGCGCTTATCAAAAAATATCTGGCTTGTCGGCTCAACAAAAAGCCAAAGGTGTCGTAGCATCTAGTGCGGGTAATCACGCACAAGGCGTGGCGTTGTCTGCCAGCAAACTCGGCATTGAGTCGGTGATTGTGATGCCACTTTACACCCCTAAAATCAAAGTCAATGCTGTTGAGCAACTGGGTGGTAAAGTGGTATTGCATGGCGATGTGTATGATGATGCATTTGCCTATGCCAAGCAATTAGAACAACAACAAGATTTGGTCTTTATCCACCCGTATGATGATATTGAAGTGATGGCAGGTCAGGCGACTATCGCTAAAGAACTGTTAAAGCAAAATCCAAAGATGGACAAGGTCTTCATCCCTGTGGGTGGTGGCGGATTGATTGCAGGTATGGCAACTTATATCAAACATTATGCGCCAAATATTCAAGTTATCGGTGTTGAACCAGAAGATTCACCAACCTTGTATCAATCATTTAAAAATTCTGAGCGTATCACCTTGCCAGAAGTAGGGCGTTTTGCCGATGGCGTGGCAGTTAAGCAAATTGGCGAAGTCACTTATCCGATTGCCAAAGAAGTAGTGGATGAGGTTGTACTTGTGAGTAATGATGAGATTTGTGCTGCGATTAAAGATATTTATGAAGATGTGCGCTCTATTGCAGAGCCTTCTGGTGCACTTGCCACGGCAGGGTTAAAAAAGTATATTAAGCAAAACAATATCAAAGGTGAGAATTTAGTCGCCATTGTCTCAGGTGCAAATGTGAATTTTGACCGCCTACGCTATATCGCTGAGCGTGCTGATTTGGGTGAACACAATGAAGCCATTATTGCTGCTACCATTGATGAAAAACCAGGTAGTTTTTTAAAATTTTGTGAATTGTTAGACAACCATGCCATCACCGAATTTAATTATCGTTACACGCCCTCTAGCCAAGCGCGTATTTTTGTTGGTGTTGCGCTCAGCAAAGGGCTTTATGAGAAACAAGCACTGATTAACAAACTTTCGCAATCATTTGATGTCTTAGATATGAGCGACAACTCTATTGCCAAGACGCATATTCGTTATATGGTAGGTGGGCGTGCTGATGCTGATAACGAGGTTTTGTATCGTTTTGAATTTCCTGAGCGTCCTGGAGCTTTATTAGACTTCTTGAAAAAAATCGGCACTGATTGGAATATTTCTTTATTCCATTACCGTAATCACGGCGCCGATTTTGGACGCGTATTAATTGGACTACAAGTTGATGATGTGGATAGTATTGAGCGTAGTTTTGACGAATTAGGCTATTTCTACCAAAATGAAACCAACAACAAAGCCTATCAATATTTCCTTTAGAGTATTTGATGTACAAGATATCGATGATGTCTTGGCAATAGAGCGACTGGTTTACAAAATACCTTGGAATAGGGCGAAGTTCACTCATAGTCTGAACAATCCCAATATTTTAGCGTACTTAATATTTAAAGACAATCGAATATTGGGTTATAGTATTGCACTGTGCGTGTCTAAGACGGCTGATTTGCTCAATATTTGCATTCATCCTGATTATCAGTATCAAGGTTTGGGTCAGAAGTTGTTTGATTATCAACTGCAAACATCAGGCGTTAAAGAAATCTTTATTGAAGTGCGTGTTTCTAATCACAGCGCCTTATTGTTTTATAAAAAACTCGGATTTGAAGTCATTAATACGCGTAAAAAATATTATTCAGATGGTGAAGACGCTATAATACTGCGTTTTATAACAGATAATTAATCAATGACTTATAAGTATATTCATATGCCAGTTGATGGCGCAAAAATCACCTTTAAAGATGGTGTTATCCAAGTGCCAGACAAGCCAGTTATTGGTTATATTGAAGGTGATGGTATTGGCGCAGATGTTTCACCAATTATGAAAAAAGTCATTGACGCAGTTGTAAGCAAAACCTACCACGGTGAGAGAGCCATTCAATGGATGGAAATCTATGCTGGTGAAAAAGCCAATGTGTTATACGGCGAATATCTACCGCAAGAAACCCTTGATGCGATTCAAGCGCTTTCAGTAGCAATCAAAGGTCCGCTAACCACGCCTGTGGGTGGCGGTATGCGCTCACTCAATGTTGCTATTCGCCAAGAGCTTGATTTGTTTATTTGTCAACGCCCAGTACAATACTTTGTTGGCACACCAACACCTGTCAAAGCACCTGAAAAAGTTGATATGGTCATTTTCAGAGAAAATTCTGAAGATATTTATGCAGGTATTGAATATCAAGCAGGCACAGATGAGGTAAAAAAAGTCATCGACTTTTTGCAAAATGAAATGGGCACAACCAAGATTCGCTTTCCTCAAACTTCTGGCATTGGCATTAAGCCAGTGTCGCAAGAAGGTACGCAGCGTTTAGTGCGTGCTGCTATTCAATACGCCATTGATAACGACAAAGATTCAGTAACTTTGGTGCATAAAGGCAACATCATGAAGTTCACCGAAGGTGGTTTTAGAGATTGGGGTTATCAGCTTGCACAAGACGAGTTCGGCGCTAAAGTTGTCAGTGATGGACCTTGGTGTGCATTTAGCAATCCAAACACGGGCACAACGATCACTGTTAAAGATGTCATTGCCGATGCTTTCTTACAGCAAATCCTATTACGCCCAGAAGAATATTCAGTGATTGCTACACTCAACTTAAATGGCGACTATATCTCAGATGCTTTAGCAGCGCAAGTAGGTGGTATTGGCATTGCACCAGGTGCTAACTTGTCAGATACTACCGCAGTATTTGAAGCCACACACGGCACAGCACCAAAATATGCTGGACAAAATAAAGTTAATCCAGGTTCAATTATTCTTTCAGCAGAGATGATGCTTAGACATATGGGTTGGACGAAAGCTGCAAATAATGTACTAAGTGCTATGTCAAATGTGATTCAAAACAAAACGGTAACTTACGACCTAGAAAGACTAATGGAAGGCGCTACTTTGTTATCTTGTTCTGAGTTTGGTGATGCGATGATTGATTCTTTATAGGTATTTAGAGATCTTTGTATAAATAGGGATGATTGGCAAAAGCCAATTAAAATACAAAAAAAAAGACGCTTTTAGCGTCTTTTTTTGTTTGTTTATAATTTTTTTTAACGCTATAAGCCATATTGTAAAAGCATTTATGTATATTATTAAAAATTAATATTAGAATATAATTGACTTCTAATATAGTTACAGTATAATACTCACTTATCAGGAAAATCCTGAGACAAAACATACCAATAAAGGCGTGTTAATATTATATGAGAAATATTATGAAAAAAATTATCGTAATCGCTACTTTAGTAGCAGCTACATCGGCTTCAGCTGGTTTTTTTAATAACGGCAACAACGGTTATAATGGCAGCAACAACTGGGGTCCTTTCGACGGTGGTTCTAACTTTGGTCCTATGAACTCTGGTTCAAACTGGGGTCCTTTCAATGGTGGTAACAACTGGGGTCCGTTCAACGGCGGTTCTAACGCTGGTCCATTCAACGGTGGTTCAAACTGGGGTCCATTCAAGAACAACAACAACTGGTTAAACGATACAGACTTTGGTATGAACTTCAACACTAAGAACAAAACTGACAACGCTGTTTCAGGTTCTGCTGAGGGTAATGCTACTGGTAGAGCTGATGCGACCGCTAAAGGTCAAGCTGATGCATATGCTAAAGGTCAAGCTGATGCATTCGTTAAGGCGCAAGCAGATGCTTATGCTAAAGGTTACGCAGATGCAATTGCTAAGAGCCAAACTGCTAAGTAGTTAGCGCTTGTTAGCTGTGATTGAATCAGCCTAGCAATAAAAACCACCCTTCGGGGTGGTTTTTTATCGTTGGTAAAAAAAACTTACAGTTGAAGACCCCTGCATTAGAAAAATAATTAAAAATTGGGTTTTAGATTTTTTTAAAAATCATTTAAATTCAATGTATCTTTGTTCGTAGGTCAATTGTATATATTTTTGCATGTTTCACTCCTTTGTCTTGTCGGATTAAGGGTGGTTAATATACCCTTTGGCCGACTAATTGAGTGTTGCACTTATGATGTGAATCTAAGGCTTATAAAAATAAGCAACTATAAAATCGAATTTCTATTATAATATCTCGCTTATTCCTCGATAGCTCAGTTGGTAGAGCAATGGACTGTTAATCCATTTGTCGCTGGTTCGAGCCCAGCTCGAGGAGCCAAATTCATAAAGCCTATCTCTTGAGATAGGCTTTTTTTATGTTTGATTGTAACTATATTGGATACACATCTTTTTAGAAGTGTATCTCAGGATGTGCGTTATTAAACTATCGTTTTGTTCCTGTATACTTTAGCACCATGTTATCATCGCCTAAAAATATCCATTCTTACCCAAAATTTTGGCCCTATAAGAAAAAACTTGTTCCTGCGCCATTGTTGCCTATGTCTCGTCAAGAAATGAACGAGTTAGAATGGGATTGTTGCGATATCATCATCATTACAGGGGATGCGTATGTAGATCATCCTAGTTTTGGTATGGCGATTATTGGTCGGTTGCTAGAGTCTCAAGGGTTTCGTGTGGGGATTATTTCTCAGCCTGATTGGCATTCTGCAAATGACTTTCGTCAACTAGGAAGGCCTGGTTTATTTTTTGCCATCACTTCGGGTAATATGGATTCTATGGTGAATCATTACACCGCTGAGAAAAAACCACGCTCTGATGATGCTTATACTGCAGGTGCTATTGCAGGAAAGCGCCCTGATCGTGCGACCACTGTTTATACTCAGCGTGCCAAGGAGGCATACAAAGGCATTCCTGTTGTCATTGGCGGTATTGAAGCCAGTTTAAGGCGTATTGCTCAATACGACCACTGGTCGCAAACTATTCGCCGTTCTATTTTGCCTGATTCCAAAGCTGATTTACTGATTTTTGGGAATGCTGAGCGTGCTGTAGTTGAGGTCGCACATCGTCTTGCAGCGGGTGAAGATATAAAGCAAATTACCAATATTCGTGGTACAGCTTATATGCAACAAGGAATCCCTAGAGGTTGGACGGTTTTAGACTCAAGTAAAATTGATACGGATAAAAGTCTGACTCATCCACAAACAGACCCTTATGTAGATACATCCAGTAACGATAAACAAAGTTGTGACAATAAAAGCAATCAGGTCAAATTTAGTCAGATTGATCCCAATCAGGGGGCGGAGCAAGTTATTCATTTTGACCAGCGTACTAAAGGGTTAAAGCGAGAAAGTACCGTTATCCGTCTACCTTCTTTTGAACAGGTGGCAAAAGATCGCTATCTATATGCGCATACATCGCGTGTTTTTCACCTAGAAACAAATCCGGGCAATGCACGCGTTTTGGTGCAGCGTCATGGTGAGCGTGATGTTTGGTTAAATCCACCGCCAATTCCTCTGTCAATGCAAGAATTTGATAGTGTGTTTGAATTGCCCTATACACGCAAACCACATCCTACTTATGGAAAGTTGAAGATCCCAGCTTACGATATGATTCGTTTTTCGATTAATATTATGCGTGGTTGTTTTGGTGGTTGTACTTTTTGTTCTATTACCGAGCATGAGGGGCGCATTATTCAAAGTCGTTCAGAGGATTCGGTGATTCGTGAAATTGAAGCGATTCGTGATACAGATAAGGATTTTAAAGGCAATATTTCCGACCTTGGTGGCCCAACGGCGAATATGTATCGCCTGAAATGCAAAGATGAAAAAATAGAAGCGTCTTGTCGTCGTCTTTCCTGTGTTTATCCGGGCATTTGCCCCAACCTTGGGACCAACCACAAACCGCTTACCAAGCTGTATCGTCGTGCACGACAATTAAAAGGCGTTAAGCGTATTTTTATTGCTTCAGGCTTGCGTTACGACCTAGCTGTGCGTGACCCTGAATACATTAAGGAGCTGGTCACTCACCATGTTGGCGGGCGTTTAAAAATTGCACCTGAACATACAGAAGACAGCACCTTATCAAAAATGATGAAGCCAGGTATTGGTTCTTATTATCAATTTAAGACATTATTTGAACGCTATTCCAAGCAAGCGGGAAAAGAGCAATACTTAATCCCTTATTTTATTTCATCACACCCTGGAACCACGGATAAAGACATGCTAAATTTAGCACTTTGGTTAAAACGCAATCAATTTAAGCCAGATCAAGTACAAGCCTTTATTCCCACCCCTATGGCAATAGCTTCTGCTATGTATCACAGTGAATTAAATCCACTCAAAAAAATTACCCGAAAGTCAGAAGCAGTAAAAACACCGCGTAGTGGCCAACAACGCAAATTGCATAAAGCCTTTTTACGCTATCACGACCCTAAAAACTGGGACATATTACGACAGGCATTAAGGCAAATGGGACGCAGTGATTTAATAGGCAACGGAGAAGAACATTTAGTGCCTTATTCTAGAGCAGGGAACACACTAAAATCACAACTTCCACGAAAAAATAATAATGACTTTCATCATCGTATTTCTGTAAAAAACACTAAAAAGAATTAAAGAGACGCAATGAGTTATTAATAGAGACCTTTGCATAAATAGGGATGATTAGCAAAATCCAATTTTTGCCCAATTGGTGATTTATTTAAACCTTGTCCTAGCAGGGCTAAGGCTGGGTTTAAAAAATTGCCAAGTGGGTGAAAAGTGGGTTTCTGATGATTGTTCCTATTTATGCAAAGGTCTCTAATAAACTAAACCCTTGTTGCATCATAAAATGCTTTAATATCACGGTTTAAGGGTTTTAACTCAGGCTGTTAATCCGTTTGTCGCTGGTTTGAGTTCAGTTTGAGGTGTCAAATATTTTTTTATGTCTGATAAAATACCAAAATGAATTCAAAAAAAATACTCACTACAGAACTTAAAAAAACCATTGAGTGGTATCTGGCAAATACCACTTGGTGTAAATGCGTTAAAGAGGGTAGTTGTCTAAGCAAAAGCTTAGGTGCAATCAACCATGAATAGCGTAAATATCATTTGCATGAAATGGGGTGACAAGTTCCCATCAGAATATGTCAATCGCTTGTATGCTATGGTGAGTCGCAATCTATCAATACCCTTTAGATTTGTGTGTTTTACTGAGGATGGTAGCGGTATTCGCAATGAAGTGGAGATACAACCATTGCCAGAACTAGACTTGCCAGTTAATTTGGCCGATGCACCTGAGCGAGGATGGCGCAAACTTACTGTTTTTAAGGAGGGCTTTGGTGGATTGAATGGCAAAACTTTGTTTTTGGATTTGGATGTGGTTATCGTTGATAATATTGATGCCTTTTTTACGGTTAAAGGCGATTTTCTAATTGCGCATGACAAGAAAAATCCAACAAAAATTGAAGGCAACTCATCCGTATTTCGTTTTGAAATCGGACAATACTCACAAATATTATCTCACTTTGAGCAAAATTCAGAACAAGTAAAAAGCGAAGTTCGCCATGAGCAAGCTTATTTATCACGAGAGATTCACAAATTGGGAAAACTTAAATATTGGCAAGATGAGTGGGTGCCAAGTTTTAAATATCGTTGCTGCCCATCGTGGATAAAATCTTGGTTTAAAGCACCATTTATTCCTCAGGGTGCAAAAGTCATTATTTTCCATGGTTTGCCTAACCCACCTGAGGCGATTAAAGGTATTAGCGGTAAATGGTATCGTCATATTCAGCCAGCACCTTGGATTGTCAAATATTGGAAAGAATAAGGTTATGTTGGTTGTAATTACCCAAATTATAAACTGTGTAGATCCATCTTAGATTGCAAAAAATTTATCAGAGTTTTTAAAAATTCTTAAAGATAGTCAAGAAAATTTACATAGAGAGGAGGGTAATGGTATAATCGAAAAATTTTATGTACGCAAGCTTAATTTACCATGACAATAAACACAACAAAATCCCAATTAACATCAGTCTCAGCACTTAGCGGTCTTAACAAATTCAAGCACTTTCTTGCGTTTGGTCTTTTAATCACATTGTCTTTTAATGCTTTTGCTGTTGATAACTCTGAGCAACCTAATAAAGAAGAGCTAAACAAAGAAGCCTATCTAGACCTCAGTAAGCCTTACACACACAAGCAGAGCAACACCACCAAGAAAGACAACCAAGCCACCACTTTACTCAAAGAAGTCGCAGGCACAACTCGCGCCGCCCTAGGTTCTACCAACTCAGGCAATACCAACCAACTGGGCAAGAAGGTTGCCACAGACATTAAAAAC
>NZ_UEXF01000028.1:140130-194699 GCF_900127505.1 thiotrophic endosymbiont of Bathymodiolus puteoserpentis (Logatchev)
CAAGAAAGACAACCAAGCCACCACTTTACTCAAAGAAGTCGCAGGCACAACTCGCGCCGCCCTAGGTTCTACCAACTCAGGCAATACCAACCAACTGGGCAAGAAGGTTGCCACAGACATTAAAAACCAAGCCATTAACAAAACCGAAGGTTTTGTGAACAACAAAGCCAATACATTTTTAAACGCATTTGGTGCAGGTCGTAGCGAGGTAAGTATTGGTGGACTGAGCTCAAAAAAACTAAATTACAGCCTCAGAACCATTCAGCCGATATCTGAGCTTGATGCCAACAGCAAAGCATTAACTTTCATTCAAGCTGGCATCGCTTCTGGCAAAAGTATTGATAGTCGCCGCACTACAGTTAACTTAGGCGTTGGTCATCGTCTATTGGTAGAAAACGACATGGCCATCGCAGGTATTAATGTGTTTACCGACTATGAGTCCAAGTCCAAGCACAAACGCTTAAGCCTTGGTTTGGAATACCAGCGTGCTAACTTTAGTGCCAATATCAATAAATACCATGTATTTTCAGACGAAAAATTAGTCAACAGTGTAAAAGAGAGGGGTAGGTCAGGTTATGATGTCAAGCTTAGCGGTCAAGCCCCTTACTTACCTTGGGCAAAAATCAAAGGCACTTATTATTACTGGGACACTAAAGCAGGTCCAGACATTAAGGGTAATATTCTGGGTGTGGATATTGAGATCACACCTTCGGTAAGTTTTGAGCTAGGTCAAGAAAACAACAACACTATGGATGCCANAGTAAGCCTTACACACACAAGCAGAGCAACACCACCAAGAAAGACAACCAAGCCACCACTTTACTCAAAGAAGTCGCAGGCACAACTCGCGCCGCCCTAGGTTCTACCAACTCAGGCAATACCAACCAACTGGGCAAGAAGGTTGCCACAGACATTAAAAACCAAGCCATTAACAAAACCGAAGGTTTTGTGAACAACAAAGCCAATACATTTTTAAACGCATTTGGTGCAGGTCGTAGCGAGGTAAGTATTGGTGGACTGAGCTCAAAAAAACTAAATTACAGCCTCAGAACCATTCAGCCGATATCTGAGCTTGATGCCAACAGCAAAGCATTAACTTTCATTCAAGCTAGCATCGCTTCTGGCAAAAGTATTGATAGTCGCCGCACTACAGTTAACTTAGGCGTTGGTCATCGTCTATTGGTAGAAAACGACATGGCCATCGCAGGTATTAATGTGTTTACCGACTATGAGTCCAAGTCCAAGCACAAACGCTTAAGCCTTGGTTTGGAATACCAGCGTGCTAACTTTAGTGCCAATATCAATAAATACCATGTATTTTCAGACGAAAAATTAGTCAACAGTATAAAAGAGAGGGGTAGGTCAGGTTATGATGTCAAGCTTAGCGGTCAAGCCCCTTACTTACCTTGGGCAAAAATCAAAGGCACTTATTATTACTGGGACACTAAAACAGGTCCAGACATTAAGGGTAATATTCTGGGTGTGGATATTGAGATCACACCTTCGGTAAGTTTTGAGCTAGGTCAAGAAAACAACAACACTATGGATGCCAAAAGCTACGGCAAACTCACTGTCAAACTACCACTGGGCAACAAACAAAAATTCACCAATTTTGCCATTGCCAGCAAAGCCTTTAAAGACAGTCGCAAAATGGACTTAGGCGCACTTGCTTGGGTAGAGCGTAGTAATAAAATAATGATTGAAAGGGGAGAAGGAGGAATATCGTTTAAAGGACTAACTTACAAACTGGTCACCTCACCTGACACAGGCAGAGTATGGCTTGATAGAAATCTCGGCGCAATACAAGTAGCTACTAAAAAGGATGACAGCGCTGCTTATGGAGATCATTACCCATTTAGTGACATTAGTGGCAATAACGACATCTGCCCAGCAGGCTTTGGCGTACCAACTGAGGGAGAGTTGGCGGCAGAGACCATCGTCCCTACTCCGATTAGTACTCCTACAACAGCCCTTTCTAGCTTCCTTAAGTTGCCAGCTGCGGGCGGTGGCCAGACATCTGACAACTTGGCTGGCGATGTCGTCTTCTTGTGGACTAAGACTACTGTTAGCGGAGAGGGTCGTTATTTGACCATCGCCTCCAGCAATAGGGAATTCTCTACCAGCATCACTTCTGGTTTCAAATTTAGCGTTCGTTGTATTAAAACACGCACCCCAATAGTATTTAATGGGTTAACTTATAAAATGATCACCTCATCTAAGACAGGCAAAGTGTGGCTTGATAGAAATCTCGGCGCAACACAAGTAGCTACTTCACTTAACGACAGTGATGCTTATGGAGATTTATACCAATGGGGACGCGCAAAGGATGGGCACGAAAAATCTAGCACAACAACAAAAACAATAGCAACTAGCCTCGATCCAGCAAATAATGGTGCGTTTATTCTCGCTGACGCTCAGCCTGATGATGATTGGGTAGTGGGCAATGTAGACAACGATGGCGCACTCAGAACAGTTGCTTGGGCAGACGGCGGAGTCAATGACATTTGCCCAGCGGGCTTTAGTGTGCCAACTAAGGCAGAGTTAAAGGAAGATATTATTGATGCTGGTATTACTAGCGCTGACGCAGCACTTTCTAGCCCCCTCAAGTTGCCAGCTGCTGGCTATCGTGATCGTGCAATTTACCCCGCCGATCCAGCAAAGAATGGGAAGGTTCACGATATTGGCACGAGCGTATTCTTATGGAGTCGGTCTGCTGATGGTTCGAAAGCTAGTTATTTGAGCATCAACAGTGCCGTGGATTCAGGCAACCTAGATCGTTCTTACGGTTTTAGCGTTCGTTGTATTCAAGCACAGGGCGTTACTGTTTTTGCTGATCCTGCTGCTGATTCTTCTCGATTTTATTTACTTTTGACTGGTGGTATTGGTGATAAAGTGGGTTCAATTTCTACTAGAATCATAGAAATCAAGGAAAAATATGAGGGAGTAGCAGCAAATAAAATCTCTATAAGAAATGCTGTTAATGCTGTTAAAACAGGGACACATTATCGGTTTGTAAGTGGTGTGTCTAAAGAAGATGCTAAAAATATCATAGCTTCTCTTGTTTTGAGAGCTCCTAATATTATTATAGAAACGATAAAAATTCCTCCTATTCCTCCTTCCCGTCCAGCAATATCGTTTAAAGGACTAACTTATGAACAGGTTGTCTCACCTAATACAAAAAAAATATGGCTTGACAGAAATATTGGAGCGGCGAATGTAGGAGGTTATGGAAGTTATTTAAATTATGCCAGTGCTAATAATAATGGAACTTGCCCAATGGGCTTTGGTCTACCAACTAAGGCAGAGTTAGAGGTAGAGACGGCTGGAGCAGTTAATAAAGTTACGAATCTTGAAACGGCTCTCAAGAGCTTCCTTCGGATACCAGCTGCTGGTAACAACATTAAGGGAGCTGGCAAAGAAGCCTTTTTGTGGACTGCGACTGAGGGATCTAATGGAAGCGATACCTATCCTTATGCTTTGCATATTGAGCCTAATAACGCGCAATTCCGTCTTTCTCGTCGTGTAGCCGGTTATAGTGTTCGTTGCGTTAAGGATTAAGCAGATAGTAACACTTTTTTTATTTGCACGCTTACCCTTTGACACAGTCATCCCGAGGATGGGGCTGGGTGCTCTTGATTTTTACGCCATAAGTACAGGGTTATTTTAGGCTGTAAAATAAAAAGCTATAAAGACTGTGAAAATCTAGCTTACCAATGGTATTGGGCTTATTTTGATGTGCGGGAAAAAGTACGACGCTCAAAATCAACTAGAGTTTGATTATGATATTAAGTTGATAGCATTACAACATAGATTAATAGAGGTCTTAGCAACCTAAGCCTTTGAGTTGTGTTGGTGCTTAATAAGTCTTTAAGTGCGGATTTTCTTTCACCGTGTTAAGCCACAGCAAAAAAAATCGCGGTGTTGAATAGGTGCTTATTTTTGTTATTAATGACTTAAATGGCTTTAATTAAGCCATAGAAGCAATCTGTACATGTAGCATTGCATTGTTCATTCTTGCGATTTGTATTAGAAAGGCAGTTGCCAAAGATTTCAAAAGCATTGATGTCACTTTAAATGCAATTATCAAGCACAAGACTAAATCTAGAGCTTGGCTTTCAACGCAGGGCTTTGCACTTAAAAAATAGTTTGTCTAGTAACCCAATAAATACAGGGAAAATGGGGCAGAGCCAGCGTTAGAAATTGGAGTGAGGCTTTCCCTTATCAGTCCTAATCGGTTTTGAGGGTGTTCTGCCATTGTCTTGAGAGTAATGTTGCTTAAAGGCATCGTCAAAGACTCTCTAGTTAATAGTATTGGCATCTAATTGAGAAAAGAGCTTTGAATGAAAAAGATTTGATTGGGTGGATATTGGGCTGGATTTAGTTAATATTTTTTTAAGCAAAACGACCAAGAAATAAGAGGTATTTTAGCAAAAGTTGGTTGATTTGTCTGGGGATATTGTTAGTTTTATTATTATAAATCAATTAGTTGTGTTGTTTTAAAGGGTTGACTAAGTATTTGCATGATTTGTAAATCTGATTTACATGTTGCCTTCATTTGAATCTCCTTATGTTTTTATTGTAAGAAAATTCTACTTTTATTGGGTGTTAATTTTTTGGGAGGATTACTATTCCTATTGACTTGTTATAACACTGTGTCAACTTATTTTTTGACGAAAAAAACCCCCAGTAAGTTTTTAATTTACTGGGGATTTTTTATGGATATTAACTACCTAACCAAACCAGAAGGCTACATCAAGCGAGGAACACTCTGAATCTTGCACTTCGACCCAAACGTATCAACAATATAACCACTGTATCCACCACCGTTAACCCTGTGGTAAATCCTAATATCCTGTCTATATCAGATACACCGTGAAGATAAACATATTGTGGGATATTCCAGTTGCTAGGTGTGAATCAAATCTTTCATTTAACAGAATTAAGCAGGCAATCAATTCACAAATATTTAGAGACCTTTGTATAAATAGGAATGATTAGCAAAATCCAATTTTTGCCCAATTGGTGATTTCTTTAAACCTTGTCCTAGCAGGGCTAAGGCTGGGTTTAAAAAATCGCCAAGTGGGTGAAAAGTGGGTTTCTGATGATTGTTCCTATTTATGCAAAGGTCTCATTTAATAGCAATTAGACTTAGATCTGCAGGGGTACCTTAGATTCAAAATCCAAATGCAGTACTGCGTAGGTGCTGTCCTTGCTACTACTCCATGAGGATGGTGCGTTTAGAATTGATAATCTAGCCCTATTTCAACGGTTCGGCTGGGTTGGTTGTAGCCATTAGCTATGGTGTAATTTTTATCAGTCGCATTTTTAATATTTAATAACACTTTAGCGCTATTGTTAATGTTATAACTATTTGATAAGTTAATTAAAGTGTAGCCATCTAATGCAACACCACTATCCAAACTAGATGATCTTGTAATTACTTGTGCTCTTGCGTTAAATTTAGCATATTGTTTAGCAATTGTTAGGTTGGTGATATTTTTTGGCCTTCTTATAGGCTGTGTGTTGCTATTATTAACACTACTTTTAGAATAAACATGATTAAAGCTAAGGTTATATCCAGAAATATTAGCATTTAATGACAGATCAACGCCTTTAGCGCTATATTGATCCTCGTTTATGTAAATAGAATTCGGCCACCCACCTGTATAGCCAATCCCATCTTTTTCTTTTGTTTTAAATAACGATAGACTCACCTCGCCCCAAACATGGTTTTTGCTTAATTCTATATTGATATTTTTTGAGGTTTCTGGTTTTAAATCATTTATTTGATTGCCAGATGTGACTTCCTTGAGTGTTGGTGCCTGAAAGGCTGTGTTGTAATTACTCGTCAGTCTAATACCGTTGCCTAATTCTTTACCAAATCCCATGTTATAAACAGTATGGCTGCCAAACTTATTGTGTTTGATGTAGCGAAGTCCTGCATTGATATCTAAGTCACTGATGTTTTTTTGCCAATTTATAAATAAATCTTTACTGCTGTGTTTTAATTTATTCGTTGTGTTCTCGCTTTTAACTTGTGATAATCCGATATTGAGCAAAGCATCATCAATTTTTATATCGTTAAGTGCAGTTATCGTGGTTTTTTTGTATTTATCACCTATGGTGGTAGCACTCGCGCCACTGTCTCTTTTGCTCTTAGTTTGTGTTAGGGAGAATGTGGACTTCCAAGTGTTGCTAAATTTTTTGTTTGCATTGATGGCTATTTTGTTTAATTTTATATCGCTTAATTCGCCAGCATCTGTACCACTAAAGCCATCATATTGAGTTTTATTTCTACTTTCTAAATAACCAATATCAAAGTGCTTATTGCCAGCTTTAATTTGTGTGGTTTGATTGTTGATACTGTCTTTTTCACCAGTTGTATCCCCAGTTTGAGCATTGATGCCATCGGTTGTGTATTTGTTGTGGGTGAATCTAACAAAGCCATCTTTGCCACCGTTATTGGCTGATAGCGTGTAAGTTTTGGAATTGTGTGTACCAAATTTAATACCTAGTGTGGCACTTGCGCCATCTGCGCCTTTTTTTGTAGTAATATTAATCACGCCTGAAATAGCAGACGATCCATATAGGACAGAACCTGAGTTCTTGATTATTTCTATTTTTTCAATATCGTTAAGTGCAATACTTGTCAACCCGTATTCTACTGCACCATTTAATGAATCAATACTATTGACACTAACGCCATCAACCAAAACTAAAGTGTGGTCTGAATCACCACCACGCATAAAGAGTGCAGCTACATTGCCGTATGGGTTGTACAAACCAACACTTGGCACAGTTGCCAAGAAATCTAAGAAGGTGTTGGCACCTGTTGCTTTAATATCATCAGCACTAAAACTAAGGGTTGATGCAATAGAGCCGATCACTGGGCTATCGGTACGGTATTCGGTGTTAAGGTAAATGGGAATAGGGCCTAAAGCTGCATTGGTATTTAGACTGGCGATAAGCGTTATTATGAGTAAGATTTTTTGCATGATATTCATCCTTCGTGAGTTAAGAAAAAGTTGAATTATGTATCGGACTGATGTTTACAAACAAATACCGTTGCGAGGACAGTGTGGGATTCACACCCACTTCCATAATAAAACTGGATTATATTATAGATATTAAAATAGCTGAGTTCTGATAAAATTATGCTTTTAATTTTTAATCAATCAAGGGGCGGGTTTAAATGAGTCAAGTTTATAATTTTAGTGCAGGTCCTGCAATGTTGCCAAAGCAGGTGTTACAACTAATGCAAGCCGAGCTTTTAGAGTATGGCAGTGCCAAAGCATCGGTCATGGAAATATCTCATCGTGGTGCAGATTTTATGGCATTGGCACAAAAATCTGAACAAGATTTGCGTGATTTAATGAACATTCCTGATCACTATAAAGTTTTGTTTATGCAAGGCGGGGCATCTAGTCAATTTTCTATGGTGCCGATTAATTTATTGCGTGGTAAAACTAAAGCGAATTACACCCATACTGGGCATTGGTCAAAGAAGGCGATTGCTGAGGCTCAGCGTTATTGTAGTGTGAATATTTGCACGGATAGTTCGGATAATAAGTATACTGATATTGCTGATTTTGAGCGTTGGAATATTGATGAAGACGGCGCTTATTTGCACTATACGCCGAATGAAACGATTGCAGGTTTGGAGTTTGATTACACACCAGAAGTGGGTATGCCATTGGTCGCAGATATGTCATCTAGTATTTTATCGCGTGAGATTGATGTCTCAAAATACGGTGTAATTTATGCAGGCGCACAGAAGAATATCGGCATTGCTGGCTTGAGCATTATAATTGTGCGTGAAGACTTGATAGGTAATGTGGTGCAAAATCAACCGATTTTATTTGATTATGCAACGCAAGCGAATAATGATTCAATGTACAACACACCATCAACCTACCCTTGGTATGTGGCAAGTCGTGTATTTGAGTGGTTAAAGGAGCAAGGTGGTTTGTCTGCAATGGCAAAGATTAACGAGCGTAAGGCAAAGACACTTTACAAGGCGATTGACGGGTCTGATTTTTACTCAAATCCTGTGACAAAGAGATACCGTTCTTGGATGAATGCACCCTTTTTGTTAGCGAATGAAGATTTAAATCCTTTATTCTTAGAAAAAGCAGCCAACAATGGTTTGATTACCTTGAAAGGGCACCGCTCTGTGGGTGGCATGCGAGCGAGCATCTATAATGCTATGCCACAAGAAGGCATCGACCAGTTGGTTGCATTTATGCAAGACTTTGAGAAAGAAAACGGATAATGAACAAGATACAAACATTAAACAACATCTCAAGCGTTGGTTTACAAAAACTGCCAAGAGAGGATTATGAAGTTGCCTCTGAAATGACAAACCCTGATGCAATTTTAGTGCGTAGTGCTAAGATGCATGAGCTAGAAATTGGAGACAATCTAAAGGCTATTGGTCGTGCTGGTGCTGGTGTGAATAATATTCCACTAGATAAGATGAGCGATAAGGGTGTGGTGGTATTCAATGCACCAGGTGCAAATGCAAATGCAGTAAAAGAATTGGTGATATCCTCAATGTTACTTGCCAGTCGTAATATTTGTCAGGCATGGGCATATGTTAATAGCTTGCCACTTAACAATCTAAAAACTGCGGTGGAAGACGGTAAGAAAAATTATTCAGGCTCAGAGTTACCAGGTAAGACGCTGGGTATTGTTGGTTTGGGTGCCATTGGTGTGCAGATTGCCAATGCAGCGAGTATGCTAGGTATGAAAGTGATTGGTTTTGACCCGAGTATCACTATTAAGAGTGCTTGGATGCTCTCAGCCGATGTTGAACAGGCGCAGAGTGTTGATGATCTGTTTTCACAAAGTGATTTTGTGTCTTTTCATGTGCCATTAGTGGAGGGCACTAAGAATTTGTTAAATGAAGCCCGCATTGCTTTGTTGCCAGAGGGCGCAACGATTTTGAATTTTGCACGAGATGGTATTATTGATGAAGATGCATTAATTAGCGCACTTGAAGCAGGCAAGGTGAAATATTATGTGACGGATTTTCCAATTGATGGTAAGAAAGACCACGATAGAGTGATTGCTTTACCACATTTAGGGGCATCAACGGCTGAGGCAGAAGATAACTGTGCGATTATGGTGGCAAACCAGATAAAAGATTATCTTGAAAATGGCAATATCTTAAATTCGGTGAATTTTCCAGAGGTGAAAATGCCGAGAACAAGGGGATCTCGTTTGGCAATTGCGCATAAAAATATTCCGAATATGGTGGGTCAAATCTCAACCATACTTGCTGATGAGGGTGCGAATATTATTGATATGTTAAACAAATCAAGAGACGAAGTTGCCTATACTTTGGTTGACATAGAAGGCGGGGTTTCTGATGCAGTGGTTAATCATTTAAAACAGGTTGAGGGTATCTTAATGGTAAGGGCTTTGTAAGCGATAAAATGGCTAAAGAATTAGAAAAACTAAGAGTTGAAATTGATGCACTGGACAAGAAGATTCAGTCGTTAATTGGTAGTAGAGCCGAACTGGCGTCAGCAGTTGCAGAAGTTAAAAAGACTGCAAAATACAGTAGTAGTTTTTACCGTCCAGAGCGTGAAGCGCAAGTGTTGCGTACGATTATTGAGCGCAATGATAACTTAGTTAAGGACAAAGATATGGCGCATATCTTTCGTGAGATTATGTCCGCTTGTCTTGCGCTTGAGCAAGGTATCAATGTTGCTTATCTTGGTCCTGAAGGTACTTTTACGCAAGAAGCTGCACTCAAGCATTTCGGGCACGCGGTATCGACGCTAGATTGTGGTAGTGTTGATGAGGTTTTCCATGAAGTGGAAAAAGGCAATGCAAATTATGGCGTTGTGCCAATTGAAAATTCGTCTAATGGCGTGATTGGGGCGACGGTTGATATGCTTTATTCTCAAGATTTAAAGATTTGTGGCGAGGTTGAAGTTTTAATCCATCACCAATTAATGATGGCAGACCAATCTAAGGATATTGAGGTAATTTACGCACATCAGCAAGCACTTGAACAATGCCAGCGCTGGTTAAAAAATCATTATCCAAAAGCACAACTTAAGTCTGTAGCGTCAAATGCTCTGGCAGCTCGACTTGTTAAAGACGAGCCAAATGCTGCAGCGATTGCATCAGAAGTAGCACTTGGTTTGTATGCTTTGGAGCGTGTTGCCAAAAACATTGAAGACAAAACTGGCAATGTCACACGCTTCTTGGTGCTTGGCAAAGAAGAGGTTGCGCCTTCAGGTAAAGATAAAACTTCTTTATTGGTCGTTGCCAAACACGAAGCAGGGGCGTTGTTTGATTTGTTGTCACCTTTTAAGGATCAAAATATAAATATACTGCAACTTGCACGCCATCCAATGCCAGGTATAAAGTGGGAATACCTGTTCCTAATCGATATTGATGGTCATCAGCAAGAGGCGCATGTGCACAGTGCCTTGGTGAAGATTGCCAAAAAAGTGCTCAAGGTAGATATCTTAGGTTCTTATCCTGTCACAGTCCTGTAATTTTGCAATATGTAGTGTTGATGACTTTAAACTATAAATTATGAACACTTTTAATGACATTAAAGAATTAGTGTCAGCTCTTAAGAGGGAAGAAAAATTAATTTCTCAGATGTTTGTAAAAAGAAAATCTCTTAATTACAAGTTGAGTTACGCTTTAGAATTAGTTGATGATGATGAGGATAGAATTAATTTTCTTTTACAAAGGGCTGTTATTAGAGAGAATGGCGGGCTTCTTGAAATTGACGATCAATTTATTGAATTCTTTGAACAAGTACTTGATGTTAATGAAGAAATTAACCTTTCATACATTAATGAAAATATCAAAAGTATTAATGAAAATATAAATTACTATTTCAATGAGAATAATGAAAATAGGAAATACAGTTACCTTAAATTTATAAAAAAGACTTTCAGAAAAATGGGAGTTATTACATTTAGAAGTGTAGTTGATTTAAGACGAAATATAGAAAACACCTTTAAGAATGAATCAAATTACAAAAACAAACATCTGAAATTAAAAAACCTTGATGAGAAAAGAACCATTATTACCGATTTAATCAAACAAACTTTATTATTAATCAATGATGGAGAGTTAACTTTTTTTAAGACAGCAACAGATGAAGAATTAAACCAAGTTATTATAGACTTAAAATACAGTTTAAGTGAATGCTCACATAATTTAATTGAAATAGAGAAGCAAATAATTGATTATCTAAATCAAATAAAACATCAAGGAAAGTTTTTAGAAAAACTACGAAGATTAAAATATTTAAAAGATCATTTTCTAATTGAAGGCGAAACGGATATTAAACAAATTCTTACCAAAAAAAATCAAGTAATTTTTGAAGTTCGTGTAGCCGAACCTTTAAATTTATCAATAGATTTTTTATGTGAAAATGAGAATGCTTTTTCGAGTATTAAAAAAATAGCAAAAAAAAATTTAGATCGAATAAACTTTAAGCCATTATTAGCTGAAAGTATTTCTAATGAACTTTTAGAAAACAGCGTTGAAGAAGAGACAATGATAAATTTAGAGGAAGTCAAGAATCATTTTATAGCAACAAGCGACAATTTATTCAATTTTATTGTTCGCTATGATTTCTTAAAAGAAGTTGATTTTAACGAACGGGTAACCATATACTGTCAAGTAGCCTCCCAATACGAATCAGAATTGAATATTGAAAATGAATTTCAAATTGATAATGACATTGAATACACCTTAATTTATCCAAAATAGAATTTTTATGACAAAATATACATCCGACATATTTAAGGTATTGCGTAGAGGGCAATTTATATGTTCTAATAGTCCAGATGATGATACACAAACGCTTTACAAAATTCTGGAAGATGAAGATAATTTTGAAGATTTATACGATTATTTTTATCAAATTGACTATATTTTAGAGCAAGGAGATGAGTTTTTCTATTTTAGTCGTAACGAAAAAAATGCTGATTTAGAAAGAAAAATTGAAAAAGCATTTGGCTGGATTGACACTTTAGATTTTTTTAAAACTTTTGACTCTTCTTTTGATGTTGGCTTTAGGTTTACTCCTTCTGAAATAGTCAATCAACTCAAAAACAATGCGGATTTAAAAACCAAATTAGATAACTTTAAAAAAATAAGTGCTGATAAAAAAAGTTATTTAGATCAAATAAAAAAACTAATTGAAAAACTGGAAAAAGACAACTATATAACATTAGAAAATGAAATATCTGAAACATACAAAGTGCTTACTTCTTTTAACTATTTAAAAGACCTTGTAAACACTATTAATATACCTGAGATAATTGCAAATGAGATACCTGAATAAAATAGTCTTTATAAATAGTGCATCTGTAAAATACGCAGAGATTGGATTAGATGGAAATGTGCATCTAATTGGAACGCAAGGTGTAGGAAAAAGTACATTACTTAGAGCGATATTATTTTTTTATAATGCGAATAAATCTAAATTAGGTATTTCAAGAGAGAAAAAACGTTTTGATGAATATTATTTTGAATATCAAAACTCATATATCATTTATGAAATCGTGAAAGATAATATTCCATTTTGTGTTTTGGCTTATAAGGTAAATGGAAAGGTTGCTTTCAGATTTTTTAATTCTGAATACCAAAAAAAATTCTTTATTGATGAAAATAACAGGGCTTTCGAAAATTGGGAAAAGACTCGTGACGCCTTAGGTAAAGCTATTTACTACACAAAAATAATATCAAGCTACGAAGAATATAGAAAGATTATTTATGGTGATAATAAAGGGCTAAAATCTGAATTTCGTAAATACGCTTTGATTGAAAGTAAACAATACCAAAATATACCAAGAACAATTCAAAATGTATTGTTAAATTCAAATTTAGAGGCTAAGTTTATAAAAGATACTATTATAAATTCTATTAGTGAAGATGAGTTTACAATAGATGTGTCTAATTATTCAAAGAACCATCTTAGGGATTTTGAAACACAAATAAAGGATATTAGAATTTGGTTTAAGAAAAACAAAAAAGGTGAAATAGTTGTAAGAAATCAAGCAGATAAAATTATTGATAATTATAGAATACTGAATTTCTTAAAAAGAGAAAAGAAAGGGTTGGCTATTAATTTATCCAGCAGAATAAATTATATAGAAAGAGAGAAGTCTCAATTATCTACAAATCACTCTACTGAAAACAGCAAGTTAGAAGAGTTATTTCAAAAGAAAGAAAACCTAAAGGGAATCCATTTAAAAAGAGAGCAAAAGCTTATTTCCAAGATAGATTATATTAACAAGAAACTGACGGAAGCAGAAAACAAGCAAACTGAATTTGAGAGTCAAAACATAAAACTATTAATTGAAAAAGTTGCTAAAAAAGAAGGCTTGACAAGTAAAAAATCAGCCAAAATAGATGAGAAAAATCTTCTCACTTCGCAGTTTGCTGAAATTAGCCAAAAATATAAGGCTCTAATAACACAAACTAAGAACCAAGAGAAAGAATTCGCTAATGAGAGAAATGCAGAAATCAATCGTTATGAAAGTGAATTTGGAGACAGGAAATCTGAGATTTTTGAAAGCTACAATAAGTTAATACAAGAAATTAAGAAGGCAAATCAAGAACTAGAAGAAAAGGCAAATAATGAAGTTGATTTCTTTATTGACAAAGAAAATAGCTTTAAAAGAGATAAGGCTGAATTGAAACATAAAACATTTTACGAAGCTGAGATAAGGGGTTGTGAAGATGAAAAAACGCAACTCAATAGTAAAATACAAAAATCAAATACCTTGATTCTCAATTCAAATAACGCAAAAAAAATTTTAGTCAAAGAATGGGAATTTAAAGAAAAAGAAATTGTACATAATGCTGAATCAAAAGTTGAAAATGAGCAAGTACATCAAAAAAAGCATTCAACTGAGATAGAGGATATTGAAACAAAAATTAGACAAAGCAAGTCTTCTCTTTATGGTTGGTTAAATGACAATGTTCCTAATTGGGAAGGTACAATAGGAAAAGTAATTGATGAAAAGTATGTATTGTTTAATACCGAATTAAGTCCAAAACTTATAGATAACAATACAGCTTTAATTTTCGGTTTAGAAATAAATTTAAATGCCTTAGATAACCGCATTAAAACTGTTAAAGAATATAACCAAGAAATTGAACTGTTAAAAGCTAAAGTAACTGAAGTTCAGAAGTCAATCGCACTAATTAATGATTCTAAAGAGAGCAGTTTGGAAAATCTAAATGTAAAATTTAGAAAAAAACTAAATACTCTAAAAGAAGTTATTTCTACAAATGAATATGTCGTATCTCAAAGTGAACAACATTTAAAAAATAATAAAATCAAATTAGATGAGTGGATATTAAAGTCAACATCTGAAAAAGCAGCTGTTTTAAGTAAAATTGAAGAAGATTTGGAGGGTCTTTCAATTCAAAAATCCAAAGCTAAAGAGAATTTAGAAAACATTATAAAGGGGGGTGATCGTGAAATAAGCAAAAAAGAGAAAGAAAGGGCGGTAGAAATAAATAATGTTGAGCTTGCAAAAGATGAAGCCATCAAGACTATTAGCACCTCAACAACTGAAAATAAAGTTGATGCAGATAAGCGTATAAAAGAATTGAAAAATCAGCAAGATTTGGAGTTAAATAATAAAGGAGTAGATACAGAAAGATTAGAAATTATTGAAGATTGTTTAACTGAAATTATTGAAGATTTATCTTTTATAAAGAGTAATGAGCGGACAGTTTTTGATTACGAAAAAGATAAAAGAGAGCTTTTTGATAAAGTACCCGAATTGAGAGCTGATAAAGCTACAAACAGGAAAAAGCAAAATACCCTAAAAAAAGAACAAAGAATAGAGCAAGAAAAATTTGATAAAAAATACAATCAACAATATGATATTGTTCAAGCAATACAAACTAAAATTGATGAATTTAATAAAGATGTAGAAACATTTAATCAATTTAAAACATCTGATACTTTTTCATCTATCCAGAATGACTTTTTAAATAAAATTAATGAAAACAATTGTTCTAAAACTGCTATTTTAATTATTGAAGAACTAAATGATAGGCATTATAAGAGTATTGACAAGTTTAGCGATTTACGACAATCTGTTAATTCTTTTATTAATAATTTTAATGAACAGAATATTTTCAGATTTAAAGTTAAATTAAACGAGGATTCTGATTTTATAAATTTTGCCATTGACCTTAAAGAATTTATTGAAGAAGACAAAATCAATCAATTCGAAAAAAGAGTAAACGAACGATTTTCACATATTATTCAGCAAATTGGAAATGAAACAACCGATCTTATTTCTAAAGAAGCTGAAATTGAAAAAATAATCAAAAAAATTAATAATGACTTCATAAGCAAAAACTTTGTAGAAGCCATTAAAGAGATGGAAATGAGAACTCAAAAAAGTTCAAATCCAGTTGTAAAACTGTTAATTAAAATTAAAGAGTTTAACGATGAAAATAGTTTGATATTGGGTGAGGATAATCTTTTCACATCATCAGAGACAGGAAATAAAAATCATAAGGCGGTTGAACTATTAAAACAATTGGTTAAAGAATTAGAGAAGTATAAAAATTCAGTTCTTACACTTTCAGAATCATTTGATTTACAATTTAGAATTGTTGAAAATGATAATGACTCTGGCTGGGTAGAAAAATTATCTAATGTTGGAAGTGAGGGCACTGATGTCCTGGTGAAAGCAATGATTAATATTTTACTTTTAAATGTGTTTAAAGATAATGCTTCTAAGAAATTCAAAGATTTTAAATTGCATTGCATGATGGATGAAATTGGTCGTTTACACCCAAACAATATAAAAGGAATTTTAAGATTTGCAAACGATAGGAACATACTCCTTATTAACGGCTCACCAACAAGTCAAAATGCTATAGATTATCGCTATACTTACAAATTATTTAAGGAACAATCAAAAACAGATAATAAAAAGTATATAACAAGAATTAAACGTTTAGTAAAAGTAAATACCAAGGTTTTCAATTGATGCGACTAACTCTTAAAATAGGAAAAGTTTTAATTAAATTATTGAGTGGATATACTGTAACTTTTAGCTCCGCTAAGAGTGCGTTAATTAACGAATTGATTTCTGAAAATATTTTATGTCAAAAAGGCAAACATCATAAATCTATACAACTTAGAGATAAAGAGGCGTTAAATATTTATCTTTCAAATCAATTGCAAATTAATGATTTAGAGAGCTATATTTATGCATTAGAAAACAAAAATGCAAGTCGTTCTGAATTCGTAAAAATTGCAAGAGACTCAAAAAAATCAAAAGAAAGGGCTTTTAAGGGTTTTTTAGTAAATAGTTATAACCCCATTAAAGCGGAATTAAACAGTCAAAAACTAGTCATCAACCCAGTAGAAGGAAGTTTTATTTTTTTTTATGATTTTGATACCTTTAAAATAAGTAAAGATATTACTATTGTTGGTGTCGAAAATTCAAGAAATTTTAGACATATTGAGGAGCAAAAATATTTGTTTAAAGACATAAGCCCACTTTTTATATCTCGCTATCCTCAAAATCAAAACAAAGATTTTATTAAGTGGATGAAATCAGTTCCAAATGATTATATTCATTTTGGTGATTTTGATATTTCAGGTATTGGAATTTATTTAAATGAATATAAAAAACATTTATTCAGTAAAGCGAAATTTTTTATTCCTAAAGGCATTGAAAATACAATTAAAAACAATGGAAGCAGAGAGAGATATGATAATCAAAAAGCCAATTTTGATAAAAATAAAATAAAAGAGAGGCAATTGCTAGCTCTTGTTAATATAATTAACACAGAAAAGAAAGGTTTGGACCAAGAGTATTATATTGAAAAGTTATGAAAAAAAATAGCGTGCATATTTGTGAGTCTATACTTTCCCTGAAGGCGTATCAGGGAGGCAAACCTATTAGCGAGCTACAACGCGAGTTGGGCTTGGATGAAGTTGTGAAACTCGCCAGTAATGAAAATCCCTTGCCTGTTAGTAATAAAGTGCGCATGGCGATTGAGCGAGCCATCGCTGAAGTAGGGCGTTATCCTGATGGCAATGGTTTTGAACTCAAGCAATCAATAGCTAAGTATTTGTCGATATCTAGCGAGCACATTACATTGGGTAATGGTTCTAACGATATTTTGGAGTTATTGGCTAGAGTAAGTCTGTGTCATGCGAGTGATGAGGTGATTTTTTCGCAATATGCTTTTGTGGTTTACCCTTTGGTTACTAAAGCATTGGGTGCTAAAGCAGTCATCACACCTGCAAATGACTTTGGTCATGATTTGGATGCAATGCTCTTGGCAATTACCAATAATACCAAGCTGATTTTTATTGCTAATCCTAATAATCCGACGGGTACATTATTGGAAGACGCTGGCGTTTATGCGTTTTTGTCAAAAGTGCCAAGTTCGGTCATTGTGGTATTAGACCAAGCGTATGTTGAGTATTTAGATGTTAATGATGTTACTGTTGGCTGGTTGCAAGCGTTTGATAATTTGGTGATTACGCGTACTTTTTCTAAGGCGTATGGCTTGGCAGCTTTACGGGTGGGGTATTCCCTTTCAAGTAGCAAGATTGCTGATTATTTAAATCGCATTCGCCAGCCTTTTAATGTGAATCACATTGCACAAAGTGCAGCAATTGCTGCTTTGGCAGATGAAGATTTTTTACAAGAATCTATTTCATCTAATAGACAAGGGTTAATACAACTTGCCAATGGATTTAAGGTATTGGGTTTGTCTTATATTCCATCATCAGCAAACTTTATTGCTGTGAAAGTGGGTGATCCAAGTGTGATTTATCAAGCTTTATTAGAGAAAGGTTTTATTGTGCGTCCTGTGGAAATGAAGGGCTATTTAAGAGTTTCTGTTGGTGCAAAAAACGAGAATGAAAAATTCCTTGTTGCGTTAAAATCTGTCTTATGAATAAGATTTGTATCATCGGTGTTGGATTGATTGGTGGCTCGTTTGCACTAGGCTTGAAAAAGAGTTTACATAAATCTCAGCAAGTTAGTATTGTTGGTTTTGGTAGAAATGAGGCTAATTTGCAACAAGCACAAGCCTTGGGTGTGATTGATACATATAGCCTAGATATTGTACAGGCATTATCTGGGGTAGAATTGGTGCTAATTGCTACACCAGTAAACAGTTTTAAAAATATTCTTGAACTTATTAAGCCACACATTAATGATAATGTTATTATCTGTGATGTTGGCAGTACCAAAGGTAGTGTGATTGCGACTGCCAAAGAAGTATTTGGCACTATGCCAGCTAAGTTTATTCCAGCACACCCAATTGCTGGTAAAGAGCAAAATGGTGTGACAGCTGCCGATGGTAGTTTGTTTAGCAATAAACGCGTTATTCTCACGCCAACGGATAATGCCGATACACAAGCGATTGAGCGTGTGAGTGAATGCTGGCAAGCACTGGGTGCAAGGGTGGAAATTATGAATGACAAAACACATGATGATTTATTAGCAATGACCTCGCACTTACCACATATGTTGGCATTCTCATTGATGGATTATGTGATTGAAAGTGGTTCAAATGCGCTTGATTATGCCGCAGGTGGTTTTAAAGATTTTTCTCGTATTGCTTCAAGTAATGCGACAATGTGGCGTGATATTTGTATCAACAACCCTGATGAAATTGTTAAGCATATTGCAGGCTTTCAGCAAAGTTTAGACAAGCTCTCAAGTTTGATTGAAGAGGGCAAAGCAAAAGAAATAGAGCAATTATTCATTAATGCTAAAACTGCAAGGGATGATTGGTTAAATGAGTAAATTTATCACGCAACCTGCCAAGAAATTATTAGGCAAGCTCAAAGTACCAGGGGACAAGTCTATCTCACATCGTAGCATTATGCTTGGCTCACTGGCAAATGGTATTACAGAAGTCAGTGGTTTCCTGCAAGGAGAAGATGCCTTAGCCACGCTGGAGGCTTTTCAAAAAATGGGTGTCAAGATTGAACGAGACGGCGACAAGGTAACGATTCATGGTGTTGGACTATATGGACTTAAACAGCCTGATTCTGCGCTTGATTTAGGCAATTCTGGTACTTCTATGCGGCTGATGTCAGGTATTTTAGCGGCTCAAAATTTTGACTCTGAGTTGGTAGGCGATGAATCCTTATCCAAACGCCCGATGGGTAGAGTGATTGACCCATTAACAGATATGGGTGCAGTGATTGAGAGTAATGACGGCAAGCCTCCATTAAAGATTAAAGGCGCTCAGTTACTTAAAGGCATTGATTACGATTTGCCAGTCGCATCAGCACAGGTAAAATCTTGCGTATTGTTGGCGGGTTTATACGCACAGGGGGAGACTTGTGTGAGTGAGCCAGAAACCACGCGTGACCATACTGAACGAATGCTTAAAGGCTTGGGGTACTCTGTAAAGGTGGAGGGTAATAAAATATGTCTAAGTGGTGGTGGAGAGTTAACTGCTATGAAAATCCAAGTACCCAGTGATATATCATCAGCTACATTTTTTATGGTGGCAGCTGCTATCGCACCACAAGCAGATCTAACACTAGAGGGTGTTAATATCAACCCAACACGCATCGGTGTGATTGATATTTTGCAGTTAATGGGTGCTAACCTTAGTTTATCAAATAAACGAGAAATTGGCGGTGAATTGTTGGCTGATATTCGCATTCAGTCGTCACAGTTAAAAGGTATTTATATTCCAGTAGAATTAGTGCCACTTGCTATTGATGAATTTCCAGCGATATTTATTGCAGCAAGCTGTGCACAGGGCGAGACGGTTTTAACGGGTGCAAAAGAATTACGAGTGAAAGAGAGTGACCGCATTCAAGTAATGGCAGATGGTTTGGGTATTCTTGGTATTGAAAATGAAGTATTAGAAGATGGTATTAAAATTCAAGGTGGACTCTTTCAAAAACCAAATGGTATTATTGAATCACACCACGACCATCGTATTTCAATGTCTTTTGCTGTAGCATCACTTAGATGTGAGCATGTCATTGAAATTAACGGTGTGGATAATGTCAAGACCTCATTTCCAAATTTTGTTGAATTGGCAAATTCTGTGGGTATGAATATTGTAGAAATTTAAAGAATGACGAATAGAGACCTTTGCATAAATAGGAATAATCATTGGCTTTTTCCAATCATCCCTATTTATGCAAAGGTCTCGAATAATAAAAAAGCGCTCATTGAGCGCTTTTTTATTGAAAACTTTAAAATTTTTAGTAGCCGCCTTTGCGTTTAGTCTCAGGCAGTCCAGCAATTTTCCCTGCTTGTTTGGCGGGACCTTTTGGGAATAATGTATAAAGCTCCTTGGTGGTTAGTTTGCCTTCCCAGTCGCCTTTTAAACCTTTAACCATATTGCGTTCATTAGGCTGGTTGGCGTTGTTATTAATGTATTCGTCACGCAAGAAGTTGATGAGTTTAAAACTCTCATCTGTTAAATTAACGCCTTCTTCTTCTGCAAGTTCTGTAGCGATACTCTCACTCCATTGATTAAGGTCAACTAAGTAACCATGCCCATCTCTCTCTAAATCTGCTAATGCCATCTTGTTCTCCAAAATAATAAAAAGAATTATTATATAATAAACACCTTTAACTTTTCCTTATTTTTTATATGACTATTGAAAACGCATCATCATTCTTTGCCTGGGATGTTTCCTCTTATTTAGCAGTGTTTCTGATTTTGGCATTTGTTATCGTGTTTACTGATCATTTTTTTATGGGTGGGGCAGAAGTGAATGCACGCTCAGAGAAAAAAAATTTGCTGAGTAAGTGGCTGTATTTTGTATGTTTTTTGAGGCTTAATAAATCAGAAAAATATGCGCATCGCTCTATGGTTGTGCAATTAGCAGCAGAGTTTTATCCAGTATTGTTGCTGGTTTTTTTACTGAGAGGTTTTATAGCAGAACCTTTTAGGATCCCATCTAACTCAATGATGCCAACATTTCTAACTTATGATTTTTTATTGGTAGATAAAATTTCTTACGGCATTCACTTGCCAGTGTTAAACACTGAGTTGGTGGATATTGGTGACCCGCAGCGTGGTGATGTCGTGGTGTTTAGGTATCCTAATTATGAGCAGGGTAAAGTTCATAAAGGTGCAGATTTTATCAAGCGTGTGATTGGACTCCCAGGTGATAGGATTGAATACATTAAAGACAGACTCACGGTAAATGGTAGAGTGATTGAACGCCAAAAAATCGGCACCTATACAGGGTTTGAGGAAGGTATTGAAATGACGGGGCATGGGCGTTATCGTGAGCTGCTAGATAACAATCCACACGATATTTTGTTACATCCTAATGTTAGTTCTCGTGGTGTGAGGCTTGTTGTCCCTGAAGGGCATTATTTTGTTATGGGTGATAACCGAGAACACAGTAGTGACAGTCGTTTTTGGGGTTTTGTACCTGAAGAATATATTATCGGTAGAGCCTTTTATATTTGGGCGCATGGTGATATTGGTGGGTTATTTTCCAATCCTATAAAAGCACTTAAAACTTTCACCTTTAATCGCAATGGAATCATTGATTAAAGGGTCTTAGCTGTATTTTTCCTTGTAAAAGGGAGGCAAAAAATTATTTAATATGGCTTAGGATGTTATTAAGTTCATCTTCAGATTGGTAATGAATAATAATTCTACCTTTGTTATTGTTGTCTTTAATCTCAGTTTTCGAGTTAAGCTTTTTGTTTAAAGAATCCGTATGTGCTTGAATATGAGGTTCAATTGTATTGGATGTAGCGGGCTTTGGATTGAGCACTCTTTTAACCAATTCTTCCGTTTGGCGCACAGACAAAGATTTTTGCACGACCTGATTGCCGACTTCAAGCTGTTGCTCGTTGCTTAACGGCAGCAGGGCGCGTCCATGACCCATTTCTATATCGCCATTACTGAGTAATTGTTTAGCATCATTACCAAGTTGCAATAGGCGGATTAAATTACTAACGCTGGAACGAGAACGACCAACCACATGTGAGATTTCCTCATGTGTCATTTTGAAATCTTCAATTAACTGGCGTAGCGCTTTGGCTTCTTCAAGTGGTGTTAGCGCCTCACGCTGGATATTTTCAATCAGACCAATAGCTAGGGCAACTTGGTCGTTAATTTCACGAACAATGACAGGGACTTCAGTGAGTCCAGCAATCTTAGCAGCGCGCCAGCGTCGTTCTCCAGCGATGATTTCATATTTATCGTAGGTAATTTTGCGAGCAACTAGCGGCTGAATAATGCCTTGCGCTGAGATTGAGTTAGCAAGTTCGTTTAGCGTATCAGGGTTGACATCGTCTCTGGGTTGGAATTGACCACGCTGTAATTCATTAATTCTTAAGATTTTTAGGTTGTTATCAGATTGCTCGTTGCTGGATGCTTGCCCTAGCAAGATATCTAATCCACGACCTAATTTTGAAGGGTTTGTCATATTTAATTTAATGTTTTTTGTTTTCCAACAATTTCACTTGCCAGTGAAACATAGGAAATTGCACCTTTGGAAGACCTTGCATAATTAATTGCTGCTTGACCGAAACTCGGTGCTTCTGCTAGTTTTATATTTCTAGGGATAATAGTTTTAAATACTTTTTTTGAAAAGTATTGTTGTAGTTGTACTGAGACTTCATTTGATAGTTTATTGCGTGCGTCATACATGGTTCTTATTAAGCCAGTGATTTCTAAATCAGGGTTGGTGGTTGCCTGAATTCTTTCAATGGTTTGTATGAGTGCACTAAGGCCTTCTAATGCATAATATTCACATTGCATTGGAATAAGAATACCGTTAGAGGCAGTAAAGGCATTAATAGTCAGCATATTTAGTGAAGGCGGACAGTCAATAATAATGTAATCGTATTTGTTGCTAACTTTGGCAAGCGCTTCTTTTAATAGATATTCTGAGTTGCCGTTTTTTATCAAGGCAATCTCAGCAGTGATTAAATCGGTATTGGAAGGAATAACATCAATTTTTACCTTGTCTGAATGAACAATAGCATTTTCAATGCTACATTCTCCTAACAATACTTCGCAAGTGGAGTATTGTAAATCGTGTTTGTCAATACCACAACCCATTGTTGCATTGCCTTGTGGATCAATATCAACCATTAACACGCGTTTTCTGATGGTTTGAAGTGCAGCACTTAGATTGACTGCGGTAGTCGTCTTGCCAACACCGCCTTTTTGGTTTGCAATTGAGAAAATGATAGCCATTACTTTTGTAATACCGAAAGTGCTTTAAGTAAGTTGCGCGCTTCATGCACAAAATAATCTTTTTCAAGTCTTTCAAGCGCCTTTTTATCTAGCTCTGTTTTCTTCTTTTCTTGTGCATCTAAGATTTCTTTAGAAGACAGTTCAGAAGGGTCTTCTACTTCCAAATGACCATCCAAGTCGCTTTCTTTGGTGTTGGTTACTGCGTTTTTCTTTTCTTTTTCTAGGCTGATATTTTTCAGTTTAACATCAGGCACAATACCTTTGGCTTGAATAGAGCGTCCGTTTGGCGTGTAGTATCTTGCAGTGGTGACTTTAAGTCCGTAACCACCTTTAAGTTCGAGAATAGTTTGCACTGAGCCTTTACCGAATGAAGTATTGCCCATGATGATTGCGCGTTTGTGGTCTTGTAATGCGCCTGAAACAATCTCTGAAGCTGAAGCGGAGCCTTCATTAATTAAGACTACCATTGGCGCACCATTTAATACATCGCCCGGGTCAGCGGTAAATTTAGTGTTGTTGTTTTTAAGTCTACTCTTGGTAGAAACAATCAAGCCAGTATCGTCAAGGAATAGATTGGATATATCAACTGCACCATCTAAAACCCCACCTGGGTTGTTTCTTAAATCAAGAATGAGCGACTTTAAGTCACCTTTGTTTTCATTAACTAAGCGCTCAAGGGTTTTTTGTAATAAGTCAGTGGTTGGATTTTGAAAACTGGAAACACGAATATAGCCAATACCATCTTTAAGTAAGTAGCCTTTGACTGAGGTAATGGTGATAATTTCGCGGGTAATTTTTACCACGAATGGTTTTGTATTTTTACGCACAATAGTGATTTTAATATCAGTACCTGGCTTACCACGCATCAATTTAACGCCATCTTCTAATGACATGCCATTGACAGGTTTATTGTTAATTTTAACAATCTTATCGCCAGCTTGAATGCCAGCTTTATAAGCAGGCGTATCATCAATCGGTGAGATGACTTGGATGATATTGTCTTTTTTGCTGATGACGATACCCAATCCGCCAAACTTACCCGATGCACTTTCTAATAAAGTCTTTTGCTCTTTTGGTTCTAAATAAGCCGAGTGCGGGTCTAAACCATTCACCATGCCTTTAATGGCATTGGTGAATAGTTTTTTATTGTCAACATCTTCCACATATAGTCTTTTAATTTGGCTGTAAACCTGAGTAAACGCCTCAAGGTCGTTGAAAAATGCTTCTAGGTTTTGTTTTTCTTTGGTGTTTAGTTTTTTACTTTCTGTTTTTTCTGTGGCATTACAGGCACTAAGTGTAAAGAAAGTGGAAAAAATCACTA
The DNA here is from genome assembly GCF_900127505.1 of thiotrophic endosymbiont of Bathymodiolus puteoserpentis (Logatchev). Taxonomy (NCBI): domain Bacteria; kingdom Pseudomonadati; phylum Pseudomonadota; class Gammaproteobacteria; species thiotrophic endosymbiont of Bathymodiolus puteoserpentis (Logatchev). Next base: position 164,648 of record NZ_UEXF01000028.1, read on the forward strand.
AGAATAACGGGCGTTTTAAAGAATTCAAGAAAATCATAATATAATTATTAGTTTAATAAAGGTTTGAAGTATATATAATGTGTACAACATTTATAATTTTACTTGTTTTATTTGTTAGATAACGGAGAAAAATATGAAAAAGTTAAATACAGTTCTATTAGTATTTAGTATATTGATACCATCGCTTGTATTTGCCTATAAAGATGCAACAATAAATGAAGCGCCAACACCAGAAGACAGCCCTGTTAAAACTATACAGGCGGCTATTATCAAGCTTAATCAATTAACCAGCGTCGCAACTTACTCGCCACAAATGATGGGTTTTCTTATTAATCAGGAAATTACACCGTTGTTTGATTTTGAGTATATTGCTGATGAGGTTTTGTCAGCGAGCTATGTGAGTCTAAGTGACGAGGAAGTTAAATATTTTTCTAATTCATTAAAGCAAAATGTTATTAACACTTTGTTGGTGAAATTAGCGAAAGGTCGATCAAGGTCGCTTGATTTTGTTTATGCAAGACCAATGAGAGGTGGCAATATAATTGTTGTTAGATTAAACGCCAAGGGTTATTCTAGATACGGTTTTAATGTTGATTTGTCCTTCCACAAAAACAAATCAGGTAAATGGAAAATTTTTGATGTGGCACTTGAGAACGACAGTTTGATTAATTATTATCAAAGAATGATATTGATTAAAGTCAGAAGATACGGCATATATGGTATGCTAGGTAAAATTTAAAAATAAAATTATGATGAAATTATTAGAAAGAGATGAAGACATTAATAAGGCAACCAAAGCACTAAAGGCGATGGCACACCCATTGCGTTTAAAGATTTTATGTGTATTGAAGGGCGATGAATTACCAGTGTTAGAAATTGTAGAGCAAGTTGGCTCTTCTCAATCTAACATTTCTCAGCATATTGATATCCTTAGAACCAAAGGCATTCTTGAATCACGGCGTGATGGTAATAAAATTTTATGCAAAATAAAAGATGCAAAAATTTTGAAATTAGTTGCCAATATGCAAGCGGTTTTTTGTTCTAAAAATGACTAATTTAAACACTTTCGCATACTAAATTATGCGCTCGTAGCTCAATTGGATAGAGTCTTGGCCTCCGAAGCCAAATGTTGGGTGTTCAAATCACCTCGAGCGTACCACACTATATGACATACCCTGATATCAACCCAATCGCACTAGACTTAGGCTTTATCCAGATTTACTGGTACGGAATAATGTATCTGTTGGCTTTTTTGAGTGCTTACTTATTGGCAAGTTATCGTACTAAGCAACTAAATGACTGGAACAAACAGCAAGTAGAAGACATGATTTTTTACGGCGCTATAGGCGTTGTTTTTGGTGGTCGCATAGGCTATATGTTATTTTATAATTTTGGTGCTTTCTTATCAGACCCACTGTCTATCCTTGCTTTTCAAGATGGTGGCATGTCATTTCATGGTGGATTTTTAGGTGTGTTGTTGGGGATGGTGTTATTTAATCGTAAATACAACAAAACCTTTTTTGCGACGATGGATTTTGTTGCACCACTTGTGCCATTAGGTTTGGGTTTTGGTCGACTGGGTAATTTTATCAATGGTGAGCTTTGGGGTAAGGTAACCACAAGTCCGTTTGGACTCTATATTCAAGAGCAGGGTGTTGCACGATATCCATCACAATTGTATGAAGCATTTTTAGAAGGCTTGGTATTATTCGTGGTTCTGTGGATATTTAGCAAGAAACCGCGTGCGCCGATGACAATTTCTGCGTTATTTTTAATTTTGTACGGGTTGTTTAGATTTATCATTGAGTTTGTTAGAGTGCCTGATGTACAGTTGGGTTATTTGGCATTTGGCTGGCTTACTATGGGGCAGCTATTGAGTTTACCGATGATTATGTTAGGCATCTACTTACTTTTAAAAGCAAACAGAGTGTCTAGATGAAGGCATATATTGACATTGGCAGGCGAATCTTAGATGAAGGTGTGTGGCTATCTAATGTGCGTACTGGGCAAAAAACTTTAGCCATTATTGGCGCTACCTTTGAGCACGACTTGTCTGGTGGTACAGTGCCAGCGGTAACCACTAAAAAGCTCTTTTGGAAATCAGCCATTGCTGAAATGTTGGGTTATATTCGTGGTTATCAAAGTGCCGCTCAATTTAGAGAATTGGGCTGTAACACTTGGAATGCTAATACCAATGAAAATCAAGCATGGTTAGACAATCCATATAGAAAAGGTGAGGATGATATGGGGCTTTGTTATGGTGTGATTGGTCGTGCTTTCCCTGGTGTTGAAGGCGATGAACCAATGGACCAATACAAAAAAATTGTGACAGATTTATCTCGCGGTATTGACGACAGGCGTGAAATGATGACATTCAATCACCCTAATCTTATTCATCGTGCGTGCTTGCCAGCGTGTTTGCACACGCATCACTTTAATTTATTAGGTGATGATTTGTATCTTGAGAGTTATCAGCGTAGTAGTGATTATGCAATTGGGCAGCCGTTTAATCATTTTCAAGTGGCATTTTTATTATTGATTACCGCACAAATTACCGGCAAGAAGGCTAAGAAGATACGCCATCATTTGTCAAATGTGCATCTGTATGAAAATCAAGTTGAAATTTTTAAAAATGAGCAAATGAATCGTGAGCCATTGCCACTACCAAAACTTAACATCAATCCAGAGATTAAAACTCTACAAGATTTAGAAACTTGGGTGACAATAAATGATTTTGAACTGCTTGATTATGAGCATCATCCAGCGGTGAAATACCCATTCACAGTATGAGCCTACCCAAGTGCCCCAAATGTAGCTCTGAATATGTTTATGAAGATGGCAATCTTTTGGTGTGTCCTGAGTGTGCTTACGAGTTTTCAGCAAATGATTTAGACGAGCAAGAGCGTATTATTAAAGATGCAAATGGCAATGTTTTAAGTGATGGAGATACAGTAAGCGTTATTAAAGATTTAAAAATTAAAGGCTCTCAATCGGTGGTGAAAGTGGGTACCAAAGTTAAAAATATTCGCCTGTGTGATGGTGATCACGATATTGATTGTAAAATCCCAAACTTTGGTGGAATGAAACTTAAATCCGAATTTGTCAAGAAAGTATAGTTACTTCCAAATATCAACTGTAATCCCTTGTTCTCTTAACTTATCAGACTTATGCTCAATATAGCGCTGAAAGTTTGGCTGGGTTTTATACGCACCTGTCAAAACATAATCCATAATGCTATGCAAGTGATACTGCTTGAAATAAGCATCTTTGCGAATAATTTCATTGCCCGTCTTGTCAAAGAAAACAATGGCAGGTTTGTAGGTAAGTTTTAACGCCTCATACCAATCTTTGGCAGTGGTGCGTTTGCCTGATGGGGTGATTAATTTTTCATTAGACAGCGCATTAAGACGCACGACTTGCATTTGTTGTAAATAGTCTTGTGTTTGTTCTAATGGCATTAATTCAGCATGAAAAAAATCACATTGTGTACAGTTTGGCTCTTCAAAAAATACCGCTAAAACCTTTTGTGCTGGTAGGTTTTCGCTACGCATTAATAAGTGCGGAGGCGATGCAAAGATTGTATGTGAGTTAAGCTTGCCAGTCTTGTTTTTCTTTAACTTGTTGAGATAGTTGGCATAGGATTCTTTGAGATAGACTTTGTTGGCAATATAATCTAATGTAGTGTGCATTTTATCAATAGATTGATAACCATTGAGTCTGAGTAGGGTCCTGCCTTGAGGATTTAAAAAAACGAGAGTAGGGGTAAACTGGATTTTCATATGTGCTGAAAATTCCTTTTCAGTAAACTCTCTACCTGTCCAATCGCTCAAACCTGTATCGCCCCATATATTGGTTTCAATCACATCAAAATCTTTTTGTAATTTAGCAACTAATTTTTTATCATGAAAGTTATCTTTTACTAATTTTGCGCAGTAAGGACAGCCATTTTGATGAAAATAAATCATGACATGGCGACCTTTATCATTGGCTTCTTCTAAGTCTTCAGAAAGATCCATAAAGGTTGTTTTAAACCAGTCAGGTAGAAAATCAATGGTTTCTGCACCTAAAAAATCCCCTTGTTTAACCACTTCTTGAGCGACAGACACGGATGAAAGATAGAAGGAAAATATTAGAAATACAATGCGCATGAGTTGATTGTAGTCCTAAAGTTAAGCCAATGCAAATTTGGGTTAAATACCACTCAAAAAATATTTAACTGCTGGATTGGAAAAAGCCTTGTTAGACCGCATTAACACTTTCAATACCTTTCTGTGGCAAAAATAGCCCACAGCCTAGTAGGCGATGCTTGCCAATGCCTGCTTCTTGGAGCTTGACAGATTCTGCTTTTCTTAGGTCAGCTACCATCAAAGAGCGTGTATGAATGATGCCATCTGGCGTTGATATTTTGCGTTTTAAACCTGCCATCATCTTTTTAGGTTGAATCCCTAGCGCTTGAAATTGCGCAAATGAGGTTTGCAAAAAATCTCCTTCACTGGTATTTTCATCGCAGGCAATATGCTTGGCAAATACAATTTGCATATCACTCATCAATTTTGGCTCTAGCGCCTTGATTACATCAATCTGATATTCGCCTAAATTCAATGTTTTTCCAATCAAAATTTCTACTTCATCTAACTTTTCCTTAGGAATTCGAATATTAAGTTTAGAGCGTTTAGAAGGGTAGTAGAAACCCGATTCATGGTCTTGCTCCCAGCCATTGCCATCAGCCACACTAATATCAAACACACCCGCCTTGACTTCTTTCAACCAAGGTAAGTGTTTGAGTAATGCCTGAGACAGAAAATAAGCATGGTCAATTGGTAAAATTTTGGCGTGAATATTAAACACAGCATCTTGAATCGTCTCAGGAAGCGTAAAATGCTCCTCTTTAATATCTTCTTGCCAAAACATAAGAATCATTGAATTTTATAATGGCGTTAATTATATATAGACACATATTAGACAATGAACGAATTACAGAAAAAAATTAATTATCAATTTAAAGACATTGCTTTGTTGAGGCAGGCATTGACGCATCGTAGCATGGGTAAGGGCAATAATGAGCGTCTTGAGTTCTTGGGTGATAGCGTACTGGGTGTGGTGGTTTCTCGAGAGTTGTATCAGCGTTTTCCAAGTATTGCCGAGGGTAAGCTGTCTCGATTTAAGTCTTATGTGGTTAGAGGGCAAACGCTTGCATTGATTGCAGCTAAGCTTGAGTTGTCAAATTTATTGATTTTGGGTTCGGGTGAATTAAAAAGTGGCGGACATAATCGTAAATCTATTCAATCTGATGCAGTAGAGGCTATTTTGGGTGCTATTTTCTTGGAGGCAGATTTTGATACTGTTAATACGGTAATTCTAGATTTGTTTAAAGAATATATAGATGACATTAATCCAAATGACACACTAAAAGATTTTAAAACGCAGTTGCAAGAACGCTTGCAAAAGTTTGGACAAACACTACCACAATATGAATTAATCAAAACTGTAGGCAAAGACCATAATGCAAAATTTACCGTTAACTGCTTTTTAAAAGACTATTCAATGCAAGTTCAACAAGAAGCTAAAAGCATTAAGAGAGCAGAACAAATGTGCGCTGAAGTTTTGCTAGAAAAATTAAAAGAGAAAAAAGCTTCATGAGTCATAAGGCAGGTTTTATTGCAGTTATAGGTCGTCCAAATGTGGGCAAATCGACTTTAACCAATGAGCTTATCGGTCAAAAACTCTCCATTACCTCACACCGACCGCAAACCACACGCCATCGTATTCACGCTATTGATACCACTGATGATTATCAAATGGTGTTTGTTGATACGCCAGGTATGCATATTGGCAACACTAAGGCTATTAATGCTTATATGAATAGAGCTGCTAGCTCCAGCATTAATGATGTTGATATTATTTTGTGGTTGGTTGAGGCGGGTAAATGGACCAAAGAAGATGCGCGAGTTTTGGAACATGTGTCAAAAGCGCAGGTACCCGTTATACTGTGCGTGAATAAGATTGATAAACTCAAAGACAAACAAGCAGTTTTGCCTTTTTTAGCAGAAATTGGACAAAAATATCAGCCCGATGATTTGTTCCCACTTTCAGCGTTTAATAAGCCTGATACCAAAACACTACGAACATTAATTCTAAAATATTTGCCAGAGCAGGGCAATATTTTCGATGCTGATTATGTAACCGATAGAAGTGAAAAATTTGTCGTTGCTGAGTTTATCCGTGAAAAGTTAATGCGCCATTTGACGGATGAATTGCCTTACGACCTTACCGTTGAAATTGAACAATATGAATTAGATGGCGAAATGCAAAGGATTGCTGCTAGAATTTTTGTTGATAAAACCTCACAAAAAAGTATCGTTATCGGCAATAAAGGCGAGATGTTAAAACTCATTGGCACCGAATCTCGTCAAAGCATTGAGGGTTTTTTACAGCGTAAAGTATTTTTAAAACTTTGGGTTAAAGTCAAACAAGGTTGGTCTGATGATAAACGCTCACTCGCTTCATTGGGATATGATTAATGAAAAGATATTTGCATTAATGGACTTAATTTTATTTATTATTTGGCGTTGTTATGCAACAAATACAATGTTAATATTAGCGTAGCATTTGGTGGCTAATGATGACTAAGATTGATTTAACCCCCGCTTTTTTAATTCATCGTAGAGCGTTTAAAGATTCTTCTTTATTGTTAGATTTTTTTACCCAAGAGCACGGCAAGATTCGTCTAGTTGGACGAGGCTTGCGCAAGTCAAAAACACCTTTGCAAATGTTTCAACATATGAAAATCTCTTTTGCTGGTAAAGGCGAGCTTAAAACATTAACGACTTGGGAGGCAGACGACGAGCCAAGAAATCTACAAGGAGAAACCCTGATATTAGGCATATATATAAATGAGTTGGTTTCTAGATTATTGCAAGAACAAGACCCGCATGCTGTATTGTTTGATGCTTACAAGGCATTCATCAGCCAGATTGCCAAGTTAGAACAGCAAGCAAGATACTGGTCACTCAGATTGTTTGAAAACAATCTATTGTCTGAACTGGGCTATGGCTATGATTTAGAGAATGATATACATGGTGATGATATTGCACAAGGGGCTTATTATCAATATCAGTCGCAATCTGGTTTTGTGCGTAGCGATATAGGTAAAATATCGGGAAACACAATTCAACTAATGTTGGCAAAAGATGTATTAAATATGCCAGATGTTGAGCAATTAAAATTATGTAGAAATTTAAATAGAGAGAGATTGCAACCGTTACTTGGTAACAAACCCTTGCAAAGTCGCTCTTTATTCTTTACCAAGTAGACAAAATGAGTATTTATTTAGGTGTCAATATTGACCATATAGCCACAATTAGGCAAGCCAGAGGCACGCACTACCCCTCACCAGTAGAAGGCGCATTGTTATGTGAACAATCAGGTGCAGACAGCATTACTTTGCACCTGCGTGAAGACAGGCGCCATATTCAAGATGAGGATGTGGTTGTCTTGCGTGAGAAACTCACTACCAAAATGAATCTAGAAATGGCAAGTACCGATGAGATGATTGCCATTGCCAGCAAAATCAAACCGCAAGATTGCTGCCTAGTGCCAGAAAAACGCGAAGAACTCACTACTGAGGGTGGGCTGGATGTGGTTAATCAAATCTCAAGAATGACGGATGTTTGTGCACAGCTCAAAGCATCTAATGTTGTTGTGTCTTTATTTATTGATGCACAAAAAGACCAAATTGACGCTGCCAAACAATGCGGTGCACCCGTGATTGAGCTACACACTGGACATTACGCTGACACTACAGGCCCTGAACAACAAGCTGAATTTGAACGCATTAAAAGTATGGCAACTTATGCGCATTCAATTGGCTTACAAGTCAATGCAGGACACGGGCTAACACTTGAGAACACCAAGACCATTGCGCAATTACCTGAGATTGTTGAGCTTAATATTGGCCATTCAATTATTGCCAGAGCGGTATTTGTTGGGCTTGAGTCTGCTACTAATGAGATGAAAAATTTAATGCTAGAGGCGAGATTATGATTTATGGCATCGGCACTGATATTATTAATATCGAGCGAGTTGAGCAAATATTAAATAAAAACAAAGACGGCTTTGTGCATCGTGTGTTGTCTGAACACGAACAAGCGCTATTTGCCAACAAAGGCGATAGTGCTGCGTATTGTGCCAAACGCTTTGCCGCCAAAGAAGCCTTTGCCAAAGCCCTAGGCACAGGTATTGGCAGGATTGTTAGTTTTCAAGATTTAACCATTAGAAACAACGAAGAAGGCAAGCCCTATTTTATCCCCAGTGAAAAACTACGCTTATATCTCGTTGATAGAAACATCAAGCAGGCACATTTAAGCCTATCTGATGAAAAGTTTAATGCCGTGGCGTTTGTGGTATTAGAATTAGGCAAAAAAAACGAAGCCGAAAAAGGCGAATACGGCACAACTTTCTAAACCCCCCTCTAAATCCCAGTATGACTTAGAGGGCGCCCTCTAGTTAATGTATTGACCAAACCCCGCTTTGTAAGCTTCTTGCTTTGTACCTTCACAGCCAAATTTTTTTGCAGTTTGATAGCTTGATACAGCTAAGGGGTGTTGTTCCAACACAGGCACAGGGGTTCTGTGCATTTTAAAACGCTTTAGCCCTTGGTTCATTTTGCGATAACCCGCTGCATTTAACCCTTCACAGTTTTCATTGTAATATTTCACTGCACCTACTATCATCAGCATTTCGTTGGGTGAAAGTGCTTTTACAGATAGAGTTGCTATTAATATTGCTATAAATAATGTTTTTTTCATTGTATTTGCATTCCTTTTTTTTCTGGCTCAAAATTCTTTAGTTTGACATCTGTGAGATCAATCCTTCTTCTATGTTAGAGTCAATGAAACTAAGGTTTTTAAACTGTTTTTCTGTAAATAATTTAAAAAGTTTTGGGTCGTTCCCTTCAATTGTAAAATCCTGTAGATCAAATATACACCCATCTAAATCAAGGTCTTCTGCCGTGTAATTATTGCTATTGAACCATTTCAGCATATGTTGGGCGTAGCTCCTTCTTTCGGTTTCTGGCACTGTATTCTCTATATTCCAAGTATTCTTCATACCAGGATTAGGATTTGGTATATTTTTTTTCGGAAAACTTTTCAATACTTTGATAAAGGCAAGTTTTACAGTTTCTTTATATTCTGGTGCTTTTTTTGTTAAATCAATCAGCCTCTGTGTTGCGATTTCACGACGAACCACCATATTATCAGTGAGCATCTGTAAAGCATCAAATAACGCATCTTGATGAATATTTTCACGAGTATCGTGAGTTCGAAAGAGCCACAATAATGCACCAGTTGGTAAAGCCAACAATACAAAAAGTAACGGAGTGGCTTTTTCTGATGCAGGGTCAGTGTTTGTAATAAAGTTATACAGGAATGAATAACAGTATTTAGATAGAAGAACACCTATAGTGGCACTTATCAATAAAGAAGGAAAGCGATATTTTAAAATCCAGTTTTTTATTTTTGATAATGACACAGGTAATTCACACTCACATCGTCTTCTAATTTATAAGTTTTTGTAAACGGATTGTAAGTCATGCCAATCATACTTTTCAAGGTTAGTCCTGAGTGTCTTGCCCACTCATCCATTTCACTTGGTTTGATGAACTTGTCCCAGTCATGAGTGCCTTGTGGTAGGAGTTTGAGGATGTATTCTGCACCGACAATGGCAAATAAATAGGATTTGGTGTTACGGTTGATGGTTGAAAAGAAGGTTTGCCCGCTAGGTTTGACTAATTTGCTACAAGCTTTGATGATTGAGGATGGGTCAGGCACATGTTCTAGCATTTCTAGACAAGTTACAATATCAAATTTTTCGAGGTGTTGTTCAGCAAAGTCCTCCACAGGGATTTTTTGATAATCCACTTCTAAACCCGACTCAAGTAAGTGTAATTTGGCAACTTCTAAGCCTGCTTCTGCCATATCAATGCCGGTAACAATCGCACCTTCTAGGGCGAGGGATTCTGCTAAGATGCCACCACCACAGCCAACATCAAGGATTTTTTTACCTTTCAGCGAGCCACCACATTTTTCTTTAATGTAGTTTAGGCGTAGTGGGTTGATATCATGCAGGGGTTTGAATTCAGAGTTTTTATCCCACCAACGCGATGCTAATGCGGCAAACTTATTAACCTCATCAATATCTACATTACTCATAATGCTTGCACTACTTGCAAAACTTCTTCCACATGGCCTTTGACTTTGACTTTATCCCACGCTTTAAGAATATTACCTTTGGTATCAATGATAAAGGTAGAGCGTACAATACCCATATATTCACGCCCCATGAATTGCTTTAGTTGCCAAACGCCAAACGCCTCACATAAATCTCCTTCCACATCAGCAATGAGCTCAAAGGGGAATGCTTGTTTGGACTTAAATTTTTCATGCTTGGTTAAATCGTCTTTTGAGACGCCGTAAATGATGGTGTTTGCATCTAAGAACGCTTGATGACTGTCTTTAAAGTCTTGCCCCTCAGTGGTGCATCCTGGTGTGGCATCTTTGGGGTAAAAATATAAAACGATATTGTGTCCTTGGGTATCAGGAATGCTAATTTCTAAATTGCTTGTGGCTTGGCAGGTAGTTGGTTGGACTTTATTCATAACGGTATAATTTCGGGTTTAAAAATTCCAATTTTAACATCTGTATGAAAAACATTCGTAATTTTTCAATTATTGCCCATATTGACCATGGAAAATCCACCATTGCCGATCGTTTTATTCAGTTTTGTGGCGGCTTGAGTGATAGAGAGATGTCCGCACAAGTATTAGACTCAATGGATATTGAAAAAGAACGGGGCATCACCATCAAAGCGCAAAGTGTGACACTGGATTATCATGCCAAAGATGGTGAAACTTATCAGCTAAATTTTATTGATACACCAGGACATGTGGATTTTTCTTATGAAGTTTCCCGTTCACTTTCTGCTTGTGAAGGCGCACTATTGATTGTTGATGCCTCGCAAGGGGTAGAAGCACAAACGGTGGCAAATTGCTATACCGCTATTGAGCAAGGCTTGAAGGTGGTAACAGTACTAAATAAAATTGACCTACCAGCAGCAGACCCTGAACGCGTGGTGGATGAAATTGAAGATGTGATCGGTGTTGAAGCACAAGACGCTGTTCACGCCAGTGCCAAATCTGGGATTGGTATTGAGGACATCTTAGAGCAAATTGTTGAAAGAATCCCTGCACCAAAAGGCGATGTGGAGGCAACAACTAAGGCATTGATTATTGACTCTTGGTTTGATAATTATTTAGGGGTTGTCTCTCTTGTACGCGTTATGGATGGTGAGATTAAGCCAAAAGATAAGATTAAAATATTCTCAAATGGCGAAGAACATTTGGTGGATGAAGTCGGTGTGTTTACGCCTAAGCGTGTCAAAACCGCAAGTTTAAAAGCAGGTGAAGTAGGTTTCTTAATTGCCAATATTAAAAACATTGACGGTGCACCAGTGGGCGATACGATTACCAGTGTTAAAAACCCAGTAACCGAGGCTTTAGAGGGCTTTAAACCAGTGCAGCCTCGTGTATTTGCGGGTTTGTTTCCCATCTCAGGCGAAGATTATGAAAAGTTTCGTGATGCTTTGTCCAAACTTAGACTCAATGATGCGGCATTACAATACGAACCTGAAAATTCTGACGCCTTAGGCTTTGGTTTTAGAATTGGTTTTTTGGGTTTGCTACATATGGAAATCGTTCAAGAGCGCTTAGAACGAGAATATGATTTGGATTTAATCACCACCGCACCCACTGTGGTTTATGAGATTTTAGACACTAAGGGTAATACCATTCGAGTTGATAGCCCATCAAAAATGCCAGAAAATCAATTTATTGCTGAGTTTAGAGAGCCAATTATTACTGCAAATATTTTAGTAACAGATGAGTTTGTCGGTAATGTGATTAGTTTGTGTGTTTCGAAGCGAGGCGTGCAAAAGAGTCTAACTTATATGGGCAAGCAAGTACAAATGGTATATGAGTTACCACTTAATGAAGTGGTGCTTGATTTCTTTGATAGACTTAAATCGGTATCACGAGGTTTTGCCTCAATGGATTATCAGTTTGAGCGTTATCAAGTGGCTGATTTAATCCGTCTTGATATTCAGATTAATCAAGAATCGGTTGATGCTTTGGCACTCATTATTCACCGTGAAGATTCAGTGCGAAAGGGCAGAGAAATTGCCGAGAAAATGAAAGAGCTGGTACCAAGACAAATGTTTGATGTCGCTATTCAAGCTTGTATTGGCGTCAAGGTTGTTGCCAGAACCAATGTTAAAGCCCTTAGAAAAAATGTAACTGCCAAGTGTTATGGTGGTGATGTCTCGCGTAAGCGTAAATTACTTGACAAGCAAAAGAAAGGCAAAAAACGCATGCGTAGCGTCGGCAGAGTGGATATTCCTCAAGAGGCGTTTTTGGCGGTGTTGCATATTGATTGAGGTGTAATTTAAAATTCTATTGGAAAAATCGCATTAGACAACAATAAAGATTTCAATCAAGCCAAAAAAAATCAGTGCAACTGTCTGTCTACACTGATTTTTTAAAAACCCAAAGAGAAGGCGGTTTCTTAATAGATAAGATTAAGGATATAACCCAAACGCAATCCTGCTAAATATACTAAATTAATGGTAGTTTGTTGAACATTTTTTAAGTAATCATCGGTTAAAACAATGCTATCTTTAGGGTCTTTTAATTTAAAAATATCAGCATCTATAGCGGAAAATACATTGTTATTAAATTGCTGTAAATCGTTTATCCAAGTTTTTGTGTCATAATCCATTTGATATTTTTTTGGATCTATTGTGGCACTTTTTACTATATTTGCAGAGAAATCTTTAACCAAGTTTTTGACAAAAAACTTTTCAGCATTAATGAAGTATTGTTGAATTGTCCCTGTTTTTGGTGGGTATTGTTTTCTTGCTTTATCGGTTAAACATCCCATGCCATCCCAAATTGCGTGTAATTTTTTTGTTCTTAAGCACATGCTAGCTTGAGATGTGTCAACAAGAACTGAATTAGCGCCATAAGTTTCTCCATAAGGGTTTTCTTTGGTTTTGTAAGCTTTATATAAAGGCTCTATCACATGTAATGGCTGGTGGGCATCTCCGATTAAATGTACTAAATACATTAGCAGTAAAGACTGTTTAAATTTACTAAGAGAATAGTCTTTTGGGTTTAATTTGTGTTGTTTAAATGCATATAAAACCTCTTCAAGGTTCCAATATATATCTAATTTGTAAAAAAGAACCTCGTTTGCATGCTCTGGAAGAGAGATATTTTGAGGATTGTGTATTGTTCTACCAGAAAAATGCGCCTTGCTTAACACCTCAATATTTTGCATATTGTCTAACCAACTGGCAGATATAATGGGATCAAGATCCTTTTCAGAATCGCTAAGTTGATTGAGAATATCTGATAACAAAGGGGTGATTTTTGCTCGTTTTTCTACAGAAAGCTGATTGAGTGCAATATTTAAAATACTTAAGTGACCCTCCAGTCCATAGGCTTTGACCATAGATGGGGCGAATAGCAATGATTGAAATAATAGTACATAGATAATTTTTTTTATAGGTTTCATATTTTTATTGTAGTTATTGTAAAATTTTTTCATGCTTCATAAATTGTATTGGGATTTTTAGAGGTACTTTACTTTAAGACAACAAGCGTTCTAATACAAATTTAGAGCCAAAATAAGCCACTAATAATACACTAAACCCTACTTGTATAGCAACAATAGTTTGTTTTCCACGCCAGCCAAAGAGTTTGTGTCCAAAGATTAACACAGCAAAAATGACCCAAGCCACCAATGAAAGCGCAGTTTTGTGAATAAGGTGTTGCGCAAAGAAATTGTCAATAAAGATAAAGCCAGTAATCAGTGACAAGGTTAGTAGGTAAAAACCAACTCGTAAACCTTGAAACATGAGCCTTTCCATGGTTTGTAGTGGCGGAAGTTTATTAATAAAAGGGTTGATTTTTTTGGCGTGCAAGTAGCTCTCTTGGATTTTTAACAATACTGATTGACACACTGCTAAAGCAAGCAGGGCGTAAGCAGTAATAGATAAAAACACATGTGAAGCAATGCTTAAAGAGATGATTTTGCCAGCAGCATCAGGGAATAAAAGACTAAAGACAAGCGACAAAGCAGCCAGCGGATAAACCAAAATACCAAGTGCATGCACGGGTTTAGAGAGTGAGGATAAGAATAACAAAACCGCGATTAACCAAGCAGCAAAAGAGGTGCTGTTGGCAAGTCCAAAAAATACACCGTTAGCCGTCCAAAAGTTTGTAAAGGTTAGAGCGTGTGTGATTACGGCAAAACTAATTAACAAAAAAACGCTTTTTTGATGTTTGTGTTGAGCGTTATCTTGTGTGAAAAAACGCATTAATAATAGGGCCGCTAATAAATAAGCGATGATTGCGAAATAAGATAAAAACATAATCAACTTTGCGTAGGTAAATACAAGTCATTATAATAGGATACTTCTGCCTTATTAACACAAAAAAATGTTTGATAATTTAACCGACCGCCTGAGTAATAGTTTTAAAGCCCTACAAGGCAAGAATAAACTGTCAGAATCTAATATTAAAGACGCTATTCGTGAGGTACGCCGTGCTTTGTTAGAGGCAGATGTTGCGCTTGAGGTTATTAAAATATTTCTTGATAAGGTGCAAGAAAAAGCCTTAGGTTTGAAAGTCGGCGAGGGGCTAAACCCATCACAGGCTTTTATCAAGCTAGTTGAATCAGAATTAACACAGATTATTGGTGGTGAGAATAAAACCTTAGACCTTAAAGCGCAACCACCAGCAGTGGTAATGGTGGCAGGTTTGCAAGGTGCGGGTAAAACCACTTCAATTGCCAAATTGGCGCGTTATTTAAAAGAGCGTGAAAACAAAAAAGTATTGGTAGTAAGTGCTGATGTTTATCGTCCAGCAGCGATTAAACAGCTGGAAGTATTGGCAGAACAAGTTGGCGTGGCATTCTTCCCCTCTAACATTAAAGAAAAGCCCGCGAGTATTGTTGCTAATGCTAAAAAACACGCACAAAAACAATTCTTTGATGTGCTTTTGGTGGACACCGCAGGTAGATTGCATGTTGATAGCGAGATGATGAATGAAATCCAAATCTTGCAGAAGAAAGTTAATCCGATTGAAACTTTGTTTGTGGTTGATTCAATGACCGGTCAAGATGCAGCACACACTGCCAAAGTTTTTGCTGACGCTTTGCCATTGACAGGTATTATTTTAACCAAAACTGATGGTGATGCACGAGGTGGTGCAGCGCTTTCAGTACGCCATATCACTGGCAAGCCGATTAAGTTCTTAGGTGTGGGTGAAAAAGTTGATGCGTTAGAACCATTTCACCCAGATAGAATTGTTTCACGCTTACTGGGTATGGGTGATGTGCTTTCACTCATTGAAGAAATTGGACAAAAAGTTGACCGTAAAAAAGCAGAAAAATCTGCCCAAAAAATGGCAAAAGGGCAGTTTGATTTGGAAGATATGCGCGACCAACTCCTGCAAATGGAACAAATGGGTGGTATGGAAGCCTTGATGGATAAAATGCCAGGCATGGGGCAAATATCTCAGAGCGTTAAAAATCAAATGATGGGCTCAGTGGAATCCAAAAAAATGATTGCCATTATTAATTCGATGACGCCCAAAGAACGCACCCACACCAAACTGATTAAGGGCTCACGCAAAAATCGCATTGCTAGAGGCTCTGGCACTGGACCGCAAGATGTTAATAAACTACTCAAACAGTTTGAAAAAATGCAAAAACAAATGAAGAAAATGGGTGGCGGAAAAATGCAAAAAATGATACAAAAGATGGGCGGTATGCAGGGCACTGAGGGTGGACTACCAGACCTGTCTAAAATGAAATTACCGCCTATGGGCGGCGGTAACAAGTTTCCGTTTTAAATGGCATTATTTGTACAATTTTATGATTGGGTCAAAACCATTACCTTTGACAAGGGTAGAGAGAGTTTATTCTGCATATGGAGGTGGCTACTGCATTGAAGTGTGACACTTACTTTGCCAAGCCATATCATTCATGGGAGAGAGGACAGAATGAGAATGCTAATGGGTTACTTAGACAATATCTTCCAAAGAGTATGGTTCTTCGTAATGTTGTCTCTAAAAAAGTAGTAGAAGTGCTCAATAGAAGACCTATAAAATGTCTTGGGTGGAAAACATCTTATGAGGTATTTGAAGAATTTTTAGGAATAGATGATAGAATTTTTGTGCAGAGTATTTACTAGAGATGCGAATTCATCAAGTAAAAATCATCCTGAACTTTTTCTTATTTTAATATAATATGAAATATATAGATTTATTTGCTGGTTGTGGCGGACTCTCTCTTGGTTTTGAATCAGTTGGTTTTAAGCTTGGCTTAGCTATAGAAAAGTCTCCTATGGCATCAGAAACTTTTTATCATAATCTTATTAAACCACTTGATAGTGATAAGAGTTGGAAAACCTATTTAAACCAATCTACTGAAAAAAAAATTGAGACAGGATTGTATGTTGGAGAGACGATTACTCTATTAGAAAATGAAGAATTTATTGATCAATTAAAAGAAAAACTACCTTTAACTGATTTAATCATTGGAGGTCCTCCATGTCAAGGCTTTTCTATGGCAGGGAAAAGAAATCCTAAAGACCATAGAAATGAATTACCTTGGCAATTTTTAGAGTATGTAGAGATATTTAAACCAAAAGCTGTTTTAATGGAAAATGTTGTAGGAATGAGAAGAAGATTCAATAAGCACAATGAAGATTCTCCATTTCAAAAAATTAAAAAAGTACTTGAATCAGGTGTGGGTAATAGTGAAAATAGCCCTCAATATATAGTACAAGAGTTACAATTAAATGCTATGCATTATGGTGTTCCTCAACATCGTCCACGAGTTTTTTTATTAGGTATTAGAAAAGATATAGCAGAAGTAAAATCATTAACAGCGACTACTGATATTTGGTTTTCATCAAACTTTTTTGATGGAAATATTGGTTCTCCTCTTTGTCCTATACCAACAATTAAAGAAAAGGATATTCTGTCAGTTTATGATGCAATAGGTGATTTATACGATGAAGAGAATAGAAATTTAAAATATCTTAATATTTTAAATAAAAAGAGTGCTTTTAAAAAAGTGATAAAACATAAAAAAGAAGAGTTATCTAATCATAATTTACGAAATCATTCTGATAAAATTAAAAAAAGATTTAGGCTTTATCAGTATTTTTCAGAACAAGGTATCTCTACAAAAGTTTTTAATATTGCTTCAAAATATAATGCTACTTCTGATAAAGTTTATTACCATGAGATTGAAAAAGCTTTAGTAAATGCAAAAGTACCAGCTCTTTCTCCTGATGATATGGTTATAGCTAGAGATAAAAATGAATTGATTGATACTGTACTTGAATTGGCTACAAAAAAACATTCTCAGCGACCATTAAAAGCTATTGAACCGTCTCCTACTGTGGTTAGTATCCCTGATGATGTTATTCATCCTACTTTGGCTCGAACAATGACAGTGCGAGAACAGGCAAGATTCCAATCTTTTCCTGATTATTTTGAGTTTAAATCCAAAGAGACAACAGGTGGAGCTATGCGAAAAGTAGATGTTCCTCAATACACACAAGTTGGGAATGCTGTTCCTCCTTTAATGGCAAAGGTTATTGCTCAACATATAAAAGATTTAATTTCATGAGAGCATTAACAGAAAAAGAGAAATTAGCAGTTACTTTATTAACAAATTATTCGGTGGAATTAACTTTAATTGAGCCTACAAAAACAGCTTTAGAAAAATATATCATGGATGCTACTGTTCCTGTAAGAGCTTATTTAAAAGAACAAAATATTCATGATTATGTTTTTCAATCTGATGGTACAGAGCATAAAATAATTATAGAAGATACTTTTTTGATTACTGAATCAAGTTTTATAGAATCTCAAACTTCGTTATATAGACCTAGAGCAAAAAAGAAAAGAGGCGACCCTCGTATTTGGTTTAAAAAATTGCCAGAATATAGTAATGCAAATAATATTTTAGCTATTACTTATTTTGAGGATAAATTATATGTTATAAATATTTCAACTTTAGCAATCGATAGTTTATTATCATCTCTACTTATAAATCCTCTTTTAGAACTTGTACAAGATATACAAAAACAAAATAATAGTATTTCTAATGAGCTTTTGAGAAAGATTCAAGATATAGCTAATCAAGGTACTTTACCTGCTATTAAAAAAGGAGATACAGCTATTGGTCATACTTTAGAAACAGCACTGGGCATTGCTCAAAATAGTTCAAAAGCTCCTGATTATAAAGGTATTGAACTAAAGTCATATAGAGAAAAATCTTCAAAATCAAAAGAGAGTAGAAAGAATCTCTTTGCCCAAGTTCCAAATTGGAAACTCAGTAAATTTAAAAGTAGTCGTGAGATTCTTGATACCTTTGGTTATCAAAGAGAAGATAATTTTAAGTTGTACTGTACCAGTTCAACGAAAACTAGAAATAGTCAAGGTCTAATATTGAGATTAGATAGTGATATAAATAAATTGGTTGAAAACTCTAGTCAAAAAGAGATAGGAGATTTTGTTATTTGGCTTATGAGTGATTTGAAAAATAGATTGTTAGAAAAACATAATGAGACTTTTTGGGTAGGTGCTGATAGCACAATAATAAATGGTGTTGAGCATTTTCAGTATCAGAAGATTTTACATACTAAAAAGCCAATTCCCTCTATGTTTGAACTTCTTATTGAGCAAGGAGAAATTACTTTAGACCATTTGATAAAAAAAGATTCTAAAGGTAGAGTAAGCGAAAAGGGTTCGCTATTTAAAATATCAACTTCTGCATTGAGTATGCTTTTCCCTGAACAGATTAAGTATAGTTTGGTCGCATAAAAGATAAAGAAACCAAATAAAAATGGTTATGGTTTAATACGATAGCGGGCTGATTGAGCGTGAGCCTGCAACCCTTCACCGTCAGCCAAGGTAGCAGCAATTTCGCCGAGTGTGTTCGCGCCTTGGTCAGAGACCATAATCAAACTAGATTTTTTTTGGAAATCGTAAACACCGAGTGGCGATGAGAAGCGTGCAGTGCCTGAAGTAGGTAGCACATGATTAGGTCCTGCACAATAATCACCCAAAGATTCACAGGTATTTCTACCCATAAAGATTGCGCCAGCGTGCTTAATATCATCAAGCATGGATTCTGGGTCTTCAACAGAAAGTTCTAAATGCTCAGGGGCGATTTGATTAGAGAGTGTGATAGCCTCAGCCATATCTTTGGTGTGGATTAAAGCACCACGGGCTTTAAGAGCCTTGGCAATAATAGTTTTTCTATTCATGGTCGGCAAAAGTTTAGCGATGCTTGCTTCTACTTGAGCGATAAAGTCTGCATCAGGACACAATAAAATAGATTGTGCGTCTTCGTCGTGTTCAGCTTGTGAGAATAAATCCATGGCAATCCAATCAGGATTGGTTTTGCCATCGCAAATAATTAGTATCTCGCTCGGTCCAGCGATCATATCAATACCAACTTGCCCGAATACTGCGCGTTTAGCAGTTGCTACATAGATATTACCAGGGCCTACGATTTTATCGACCTTTGGCACCGTTTCAGTACCATAAGCAAGGGCTGCAACTGCCTGTGCGCCACCCACGGTATAAACGCTATCTACACCTGAGAGATAAGCTGCTGCCAGTACCAATGGATTAGTAATACCATTGGGTGTTGGTACGACCATAATCAATTCATTCACGCCAGCAACTCTAGCAGGGATAGCGTTCATTAGCACTGAAGAAGGGTAAGCGGCTTTGCCGCCAGGTACATACAAGCCAACTCGTTCAATCGGGGTGATTTTTTGCCCCAACATCGTGCCATTGTCTTCTCTATAAGTCCAAGTGGCTTGTTTTTGCTTTTCATGATAGGTGCGTACTCTGTCAGCGGCAACTTGTAACGCGGTTTTTTCTTTGTTGTCTAAGTTGTCAAAGGCAGTTTTTAGTGTGTTTGCATCAAGGGTTAAATCTGCCATACTGCTAGCATTAACACCATCGAACTTAATACTGTAGTCAATCAGTGCTGCGTCACCTTTGGCTTTGATGTTGGCAATAATGTTATCAACGGTATTGACAACTTCTTTGTTTGAGACGCTTTCCCAAGCGAGTAATTTGGAAAGTTTGTGTTGAAAATCAGACTGAGTTGAGCTAAGATTGGTTATCATAGATTTTTCTCAATACTTTCAATCCAAGTTTTGATTTGTGCATTTTTGGTTTTGAATGACGCAGTGTTCACCACAAGGCGAGAGCTAATATTCTCAATGTGTTCAAGAGGTATAAGACCATTCGCCTTTAGCGTATTGCCAGTGTCAACCAAATCAACAATACAGTGTGCTAAACCAACGACTGGCGCGAGTTCCATTGCGCCATAGAGTTTAATGATTTCAGTTTGTTGGTTTTTAGCGTCAAAATAGCGTTTGGCAGAATTGACATATTTGGTGGCAATTTTTAAGGTGTTTTGCACTAATTTTTCTTTGTCACTTGCTGCTACCATCAGTTTGCATTTGGCAATATTCAAGTCTAACAATTCAAATAAGCCATTAGCACCATGTTCAAGTAATACATCTTTGCCAGCGATACCCATATCAGCTGCACCGTGTTGCACGAATACAGGAACATCAGTAGCACGAATAACGATTACCTTAACATCGTCAAGATTGGTGTCTAGAATCAATTTTCTGGAATTTAATTCTTTATCAGCAATTTCTAATCCTGCTTTTTTCAGTAATGGCAGGGTTTGCTGAAGAATTCTGCCTTTTGATAATGCGATTGTTAACATAATTTTTTTATTAATTTAGTCCTGCACTCTTTCGATATCAGCACCCAATGATTTTAATTTCTCCTCAATGGTTTCATAGCCACGGTCAAGGTGATAAACACGCTCAATCGTGGTAGTACCTTTGGCGGCTAATCCTGCTAACACTAATGATGCTGAGGCCCTTAAGTCAGTTGCCATCAAGTGTGCACCAGTGAGTGATTTTACTCCTTTACAAACCACCGTGTTGCCCTCTAATGTCAGGTCAGCACCCATACGCATTAACTCAGGAATGTGCATAAAACGATTTTCAAAGATATTTTCAGTAATACTACTGTGGCCATCTGCAATAGTATTTAATGCGGTAAATTGTGCTTGCATATCGGTCGGAAAATTTGGATAAGTGCCCGTTTTAATACTGACGGCTTTTGGTCGCTTGCCTTTCATGTTGAGGCTGATTGATTGGTTTTCTGTTTTAATGTCAGCACCGATTTCAATTAGCTTCCCAAGCACTGAGCGCATCGCTTGAGGGTTGGCATTTTTAACAGTAATAGAGCCACCAGTAATGGCAGCGGCGACCAAATAAGTGGCTACTTCAATACGGTCTGAGCAGACTGAATATTCCACGCCATTTAATTGAGGCACACCTTCAACTGTGATGATTGAGGTGTCAATACCACTAATTTTTGCACCCATTTTATTAAGGAAACAGCACAAGTCAGAGATTTCTGGCTCTTGTGCAGCGTTGTTAATTATGCTTGTACCTTTGGCTAAAGTGGCAGCCATAATGACATTTTCTGTCGCAGTAACAGTGACTTGGTCAAAATGAATATTTGCACCTATCAAGCCATCCGTTTTTGCGTAAATATAGCCGTTTTCAACTCTAATACTAGCGCCCAACTCTTCTAATGCTTTCAAGTGAAGATTAACAGGGCGTGTACCAATAGCGCAACCGCCTGGTAGTGACACCTTAGCTTCGCCATATTTTGTCAACATAGGTCCTAACACCAAGATTGATGCACGCATGGTTTTAACCAAATTGTAATCAGCAACTAAATTATTGAGTTTTGATGAATCAACAAATAAGGAAGAGTTTGATTCTAAAATAAAATCAGCACCCATGCTCATTAACAATCTGAGCGTGGTAGATATGTCGCTAAGTTGTGGCGTATTATTAAGCGTTATTGGGCTGTCTGCCAAAATAGAGGCAAATAAAATGGGTAATGAAGAGTTTTTGGAGCCTGAGGCTTTAATGGTGCCTTTTAGGGGTTTACCACCTTGGATAACTAACTTATACATTTATAAGGCAACCTTAATCTTTTGCAAGTTTTTTTGTCAATTTTTCAGTTAGGCTATCAATTCCCTTGCGTTTAATATGCGAATCAAATTGTGCTCCGTAAGTTTTAATCAAACTAACGCCTGAAAACACGACATCATACACACGCCACTGTTGTGAATAAATCATTTTTATAGAAATACGAGTAGGCTTTGGGTCATTATTAAGGCTGATAAATAACTTGACGATAGCCTTATCGTCTTTGCGTTTTACATTGGGGTCGGCTGAAATCTTAACGCTATCAAATTTATCATAAGAGCCAAGAACGCCGGCGTAATCTTTGATTAAAGATTTTACGATATAGTCTTGGAATATTTGTTGTTGTTGAATGTTTAGATTGTGCCAGTGTTTTTTTAGCGTTAGTTGCGTTGAAACTTTTATCGCAATATTAGGTAATAATTTTTCTTTAATTAATACTTTAATATTTTCAGGTGTGGCTTGCTGTTGTTTTCTAAGATTTTTAATTGACGATAGTGTGTTTTCGAAAATACTAAGTGCAACTGCACTTGGTGAATTAGAGTTGTCAATTGGCAAGACATTGTTTGTTGCTAAAGCCATATTCATCGATAAAATAGACCCTATAATAAGTAGCGTTTTAATCATTTTTTAATTAATAGACATTTTTATAAAGTTTTTTATTTTACCCGATGACACCAGAAAAACTAAAAAATTTAACAACGCAACCCGGTGTTTATCAAATGCTTGATAAACAGGGCATGGTGATTTATGTGGGTAAGGCAAAAAATTTAAAAAAGCGCGTATCCAGTTATTTTAGTAAAACCCATCAAGATGATAAAACCAGAGTACTGGTTACTAATATTGATGATTTTGATGTGGTGATTACCAACACAGAAACACAGGCGTTGTTGTTAGAAAACGAGCTAATTAAACAGCACAAACCTAGATATAACATCCTGCTCAAAGATGCAAAGAGTTATCCTTATATTTATATCACTAATGACAAGCATCCAAGAGTCGGTTTTTATCGTGGTACAAAGCATAAAAATTACCAATTTTTTGGCCCTTATCCATCCGCACATGTGGTGCGAGACTCGTTGAATTTATTAAAGAAAATTTTTAAAGTTAGGCAATGTACTAACGCCACTTATCGTTCTCGTTCACGACCTTGTTTAGAATATCAGATTGCTCTATGTAGCGCACCATGTGTGAATAAAATCAGCGATAAAGATTACGCACAAGATGTCAAAATGATGTCGCTTTTTTTGTCAGGAAAGGGCGTGCAAACACTGGATAACATCTCACAAAAAATGCAAGCAGCCGCTAAAAATCAAGAATTTGAATTAGCAGCGCACTTGCGTGACCAAATGATTGCCCTACGCACGATCCAAGAACAGCACAGCTCTCAAAGTATGGGTAATATAGATGTTATTAGTATCGCCATGCAAGATGGCATTCACGCTGTTGAAGTATTGTTTGTACGCTCAGGCAAGCAAATTGGTCAAGAATGTGTTTTTCCAAAACACACCAAGGGCAAAGACAATAAGGAAGTTTTGTCAGCCTTTTTGCCCTTGTATTATTTAGGCAAAGATACACCTGCGCAATTATTACTCAGTGAAAAATTATTAGATAAAAAACTTATTGCCCAAGCGTTGTCCACAAAGATTATTGACACACCACAAAAAGACAAGCGCCACTTTCTAAAAATTGCCGATTTAACCGCAAAGGAGAACTTAAAACAACATCTAGCTTCAAAGTACACCAAACGCACACAACTCAAGCAATTGCAAACCACCCTTAATCTTAAATCTCTACCAAACACTATGGAGTGTTTTGACATCAGTCACACCATGGGCGAAGCAACGACTGCGTCCTGCGTGGTGTTTGAAAAAGGATTGCCAAAGATTAAAAAATATCGCCAATTCGATATCAAAAATATCACTCCAGGCGATGATTACGCAGCAATGAATCAGGCGGTTTTTAGGCGTTATTCGCGTTTATTGAAAGATAAAAAACCCTTACCTGATATAGTGTTTATTGATGGTGGTTTGGGGCAACTCAATCAAGCGATTATGGTGATGGACTCCATCGGTGTTGAGTCTATTCAACTCGTGGGCGTGGCAAAAGGCGAAGGTAGAAAAGCAGGGCTGGAAACTTTGATATTGGTTAAAGAGGGCAAAACACAAAAAATCAACCTACCACCACACGACCAAGCCCTGATGTTGATTAACCACATTCGCGATGAATCACACCGCTTTGCCATCAAAAATCACCGACAAAAGCGCGGTAAAAAACGCACGACTTCAGCACTTGAAGGCATTGAAGGTGTAGGAAAAGCACGCCGAGCAGCGCTACTTAATCATTTTGGTGGCTTGCAAGAGCTCAAACAAGCCTCTGTTGAAGAAATGCAAAAAGTCAATGGCATTAGCCTCACCTTAGCGACTAAAATAACCAAAACCCTTAAACAATAAATTCAGCTATGTTTATCCTTCGTATTTTAGTTATCACACTTATTATTGGTTATATTATTTGGATAGTAAACAATAGGCTACTGGGTAAAAATCTCAAACTTGCCCGAGTGATTGCTGCAACCTTGGCAACCACTTCATTGGTGTATTTGGTGTTTGGGATTTTGTCGTATTTGATTGAACCTTAAGTGACAAAGATAAGGCTTTCACTACTTGTTTTAATGAGCAAAGTTCGTCATTTTTTAAATCTTTTTACTGCTTCGTGGTGGGCTTGTTCATTTTCTGCTTCGCTAGAAAACAATCCAAAAGAGGCGACCCGCTAAAAACTGTAATGATCCAATCAACTTAGACACATTTCAAGCTACTTTTTTCAATTCAGCCATCTTCTGAGCAGGTGTCATATACCCAATGGCTGAATGAATTCTTTTGTAATTGTAAAAATAAATATAACTTTCTACATTTTTTACTACTTCTTGATGATTGGCAAAGCTTTGATAGTTTAATCGCTCAGTCTTTAAGCTTTTAAAAAAAGCGTTCCATAATTGCATTGTCCCAACAATTACCCCGTCTGCTCATGTTTTGGGTAATGCTTTTACAATATTGTACAAACGCGTTTGCCATAGGTGTGTCCAACTTCAATGGCAGTTTGTTTAATGAATTTAATCATGGCGTTGGTATTATTATTGAGCGACTTACCTTTGACTTGATAGTAATAACTGCTAAGAGGAAGTTTGAGTAATTGGTACAATTTATTGGTTTTGTACTGTTTACAAGCCCTGTTCATTTTAGCAATCATAGAGTGTTTTGATTGTCCACTGTGAACAAGGCTGTTGCCTTTTTTTAAGAGTTCATTGTCCCTTTGTTTCTTGAGCGATTGTATTTTTTGTTGCTCGGGTGTCATGGCTTTGCTTAATTTGTTGGAGTTTTATATATTTATCTATATTAGACATAAAAATCAATTATGATTTCTTTGGCAATATAGAATAGAGGGTGCCAGTGAAGTTAGTAAAACTATCACCTCAAAAACCATGTATTATTTTATGAATTTATTAGAGACCTACCATCAAACCTACAGCTACGACATAGGTAATAATTTAACTCACTTTTCACACCAAGCAAATAGTAGTGCTTGGCAACAAACCATCGCCATCCATCCTAACAACAATCGTGGCACCGAAACTCAGCAGTCTGCCGCTGACTTTGATGCTAATGGCAATCTATTGGGTTTAAATGATATCGACAACCTAGAATGGCACTACAACAACACCTTAAATAAACTCATTAAATCAGACAAAGCCAACACCACAGAGTATTATGTCTACGACTATCAAGGCAGACGAGTCCGTACTGTGGGTGAATCTAACAATCAAGTACAAAACCAAAGAGACTACCTACCTTTATTAGACATCTCAACTAACCAAGCAAAACAACAAAGCAATACCCTGCACATCGGCACCCATATCCTCAGTGAAACTAGCAAAGACAAAGCGCAAAACTCTACTCAAAATCTTACTCAAACCCGCTATCAACTTACCAGTCACCTCCAATCCAGCACCTTAGAACTCAACGATAAAGCCCAAGTTGTCAGTTATGAGCATTACTACCCTTATGGTGGTACTGCTATTATTGCCGGCAAGAACAAAGCCGAAGTTCAACAAAAATGCTATCGCTACACTGGCAAAGAAAGAGATGATAATAGTGGCTTATATTACTATGGTGCCAGATATTTAGCCCCATGGCTTGCCAGATGGATAAGTCCTGATTCGCAAGGCGACGATGGTTTGAATTTATATGTTTATGTGGGCAATAATCCACTTAAATATATAGATCCGACAGGGCATGTTAAAGTTACTCCAGTTGACATGGATTTAGCAGATTATGAGATAGACATACTAAGTCCTATTGAAGGCACTTATCAGAATAATAATTTGTTTAATTTTCCCGAATCGTATGAAAGACTGGAAAATATTGTCAAGTCTTATCCTGCTGATAAATTTAGCTTGTTAGAAACCCATACAATGTTTTCCACACAATCAAACGACAGCAATGGGGCACTAACAATTAAAGCGCATTCTTATCCGCCTTCTGATACTTTTATTAATATTATGAACTTCTCCACAGGAGAGTTAAATTTTAATTCACATTTTAAAAATGAAGATATAAGTCTTCGTTCTGGCTTGAACGCAACAGAAGTAACAGCCTACCAATATTTAGGGATGACAAAAATAGCTGGAGCATTAAACATGCTACCTACAACAATTTTAAATAAGAGTATAACCAATGATAGCACGCAAGAAGCAATAAAGATTTATAAAACTGATAGAAATTACCCAAGATTTTATCGTAATTTTTTTATCAATAGTGATAATGGCAGATTTTCTTCAAGGGTTATTAATACTTTTAGTTTTGAGGCAACTTCTATAAAATTAGAGAAAGCTGGCCTTGATATTCGCTTATATTTAAAACCAAAAATGCCCTTAATACCCGCTGAAAATCCATTGCCACCTCGTGGAGATATGCATGAGCATTTTGAATCTGATAATGTATTACCTGAAGTAATACCAAATTCAAAAAACAACTAAACCAAAAAACTCCACTCCCTACTACACAAGTTTTCAATAAAACCATCCTCACTTAGTATTTCATCCCAAGCCTGGCAAGATCTTTCAACAATATCATCATAATTTTGGAATGTAGTATTAGACAAAAATCTTTGTTTAATCTGTTGCCATAGTTGCTCCACTAGATTCAGTTCTGGAGAATAAGGCGGTAATGGTAATAATGTAACATTGCTAAAACAACGAATTGCTTTCGTCATATGCCATTGTTAGTTTTATTGTTATAAATTAATGTTTTGTGTAGTTTTTAAGGGATGACTAGTTAGGATTGCTGTTGTCTTTGGGTGATATTTGGTGCTTTTGATAACCCAGATGACTCGACAATTCCTTTGAATAACCTCTCACAAGATATTTTTAAACTCATCTGTGATGTTGTCAAGCAAGGTAAAAATTCCCCTGATTTTATTTGTCTTTTTAGTTCTGTTTGGTTGATTAAACTCATTTGTGTTTCTCCTTGTATTTTTAATGCATTTGATTTTATAGGGTTAAATGCTTTTTAAGGATTTACGCAGTTTGATTTACGCCCTCCGAGTAATTTATAACTACCACCAACATATCCATGAATACCAATATACATAGTGCCGTGAATGCTGGCAACACAAGATTCAAACTTTTTATAATCAGTATAAGGTCTATATTCAAAGCTAGAAACTGTTGGTTTTTTATTACCATTTGTTGTTATGCAGCCGATCTTGTCTTTGCATCTCTTCTTCAAATGCTTGTTGTCTATTATTAGTATTAACAATTTCTTCTTCTATCACTTGTCTTATTAAAGGGGAGTTTATTCTTTCTCGGCTGATATGTTTGCTAATTAAATCACTATCTTCTCTACTGTCATCTTCAAACATTGCTATAAAAAACTCTCTGGCTTGTTCTGCATCTGTGCCTGGGGCCTCTTGTGCCCAACGCAGAACTGCTTCTTTGTCTCTGGCGTCACCCGTGGTTGCTAATAAAAGACCGCTAACTTGTCTTTGTATTCTTGATCTTTCATTGTTTTCTTTGAAACTGCCTAGGTGATGCTTTAACTTGTCTTTTATTTGCGGATTACTGCCTCCCCTAGTAAAGTTTTTTACTGATTGATTGAGTATTTTTATTTTAATAGGATCGGTAACACTTAAAAATTCATCAAAGAATAAAACAAGCGAGCTATCTTCGCCAATATAAGCCAGTGAATCTGCTGTAGCGCGATAGAGCATTATATTTTGTAGCCCTTGCCAGTTTTTTTCCATAACCTTGGCGACATGACGATTGGGTTTGCCATATACCCATTTTTGGTTTGCAAAACTGCGGATTGCTCTTCTGGCTACAAGCTCTTCATCAGAGGACCCGTGTTTATCGCCTACTTCAATCAACAGACCATCGTTAATCAGTTTGTATAATAATTCTGCTGATTCTTTGGTGGCAGCGGAGCCTAATATTGAAATAATGAGTTTTTTTGGGCCAGATGGTGTGTCGTGTAGAAATAAATCATAAATATCACTATAAAAAATATTATCACCAGCTGGAAGGTTTCTTAGTATGCCATCAATTCTTTTTTCAAAACTATTATAAGATGAGTCGCCATTTTTAAGATTGTTTAGCCAAAGTTTCCAATTTTCTAAATTAGTCAATTTTGGATTATAGTGACTATAGTAACCGTTCTGTTTGATTTTTTTTAAAGATTTGTTTTTGTTATTACTGACAATATTCTTTAGATTGCTATTATCTTTAATAATAGCATCGTTCCCAATATTATTGGTTTTAATCAATGCATTAGAATCCCCCTGTGTCAATAAATAAATACCCACACCTAACACTGTTAAGATTGCCGTTGTTGCCATCATAATTTTTGTATTGTTTTGCATAATCACCAACCTAATTTATTGTAAATTTTGTGTAATGTTTTTGTTAAATGTTTTGTTTTTCTTGTCTCTTTAGCGTGCCTTTACATTACCCCAAAACCCCTGACAACTTTTTAAAATTTCTTATATAGAACATCTTAAGAGACCTTCTTCTTTTCCTGATTCAATTTTATACTTTCTTGATACACATCCATTGGTTTTTTATATTTCAATGTTTCATGGAATCTTTGATGATTGTAAAACTCAATATAATCATCCATATCAGTGATTAAATCACTGATGGATTGATATTCATTTAAATAAATTCTTTCGCATTTTGCGCTCCTCCAGAAACGCTCAATACAGATATTATCTGTAGCCCTACCTTTACCATCCATAGATATTGTAATACCTAAATCTTTTAATCGTTTAGTGTGTATCTCACTGGTATATTGACTACCTTGATCAGTGTTAAATATCTCTGGGTGTGGGTGTTTCTCTAAAGCGTCATTAAGTACACCCATTACCAATTGAGAATCCATGGTATTGGATATCCTGTGTGATAGAACAGCTTTTGAATGCCAATCAATAATAGCTGCCATATAGACCATACCCCCTGCAATCTTGACATAGGTAATGTCGGTGCTCCATACATGGTTAGAATGACTGATATTAAGCCCTCGTAGCTTGTAACTGTATTTCTTGTGTGCTTTGATTGGTATAGTTGTATTAACTTGTTTAACTGCTAATACTGCCTTTAAACCTAATTCTTGCCGATAGCGTGCTACGGTGTTTAAACTCACCTTGTAGCCGTCTTCAAGTAATTGTTGATGGACTTTTTTCTCACCATAGATGGGTATTTTTTCAAACACCTTGGTGATGTGGTTTTTGATAGATTGCTTGGTGTTATTTACTTTTGGCTTGTAATAAATCCCACTTCTGTTAACACCTAACAATTGACATTGATGATTAACTGACAAAG
>NZ_UEXF01000029.1:0-1425 GCF_900127505.1 thiotrophic endosymbiont of Bathymodiolus puteoserpentis (Logatchev)
CAACCACCATAGGACACGAAACCAGCCATGCGTTAGACAACCAAGACCCAAGCATCAACACCAACCCACAAAACAACGCAAGTAAAACAGATAATGAAATCTATGCTGACAACTATGGAGATGACTTCGGGGATTATGTTGAGTTTGCCTCAGAAAATTATGGTGATGGTAACTTAGCAAGCACTAACAACCACACTGGCAATGATCACAGTCAAATTCTTAAAGAGAATAATCAAAAGTATGCGAGGATTGATAAAAGTAAGGGAGAGGATTTTTTAAAAATAGGTCAACAAAGTGTTTATGCAGAAGAAATGACAAAATGCGGAATAAATGGACATGAATGTAAAAATAACACTAGAAGAAAATATAAAAAGCTATATGATAAAAACCAACAAGAAAAACTTGCAGAAATTAAAAGAGAATTAAGTAAACCGTCTTTTTTACGCAACAAGTATAAAACTAAACAAGAACTTGAATCGGCGATTAATTTATTGAGTAATAGACCTTTCAAGAAAGAAATTACAAAAAATCCAGAACAAAATTTAGATGGTGTAGAGGTCATGAAACAAGAGGAGTATGTTTCTAGGGTTAAGGTTGAGACTAAACAAGATTTAAAGGCTGTTGGAGACTTTGGTCTTAGTGTTTATCCACCAACAGCACCATATTATAATGCAGCAAAATTTGGTGTTGGCGGTGTTAACGATTATCAGAATGGTAATTTTGATAATACTATTAAGAATGGTATAAATTATATTATTCCAGTAGGGTTGAGAAAAATTGGAGTTCCAAAAACTCCATCAAATTTAGTTCCTGTTGGAATAGAATCTATTAATAGTTTGAATAATGAAGATTAAAGTGTTTCTTTTTTGTATTATTTTTGTATTTATTTTTATAATAATGCATCCTTGGGGAAATACATGTAATGATTCATGTGCTTATACTGTGACTGGAGTTTCTTTTCTTTTTGCATTTATAAATTTAAGTATTTATAATTTTTTTATTGGCGATAGTTTTGATGTTCCAGTAACATACTATTCTTATATTAAATCATTAAAAGAAGATAATTCAATTAACAACAAAATGATAAGAATAGTGGGAATTATTGTTTTGTTTATGCTAAATATATGGATTTGTTATTTTATATACCAAAACAGCTGGATTTTCAGTTAACCAACTAACGCCCAAGAAAACACTAAAAAGACTCCTGCATTAACCCAACATAATTTATAAAACCCATAAAATGGCGAATTTTCCACCAAAAATCCAGTAAATAGTCAACCCTTAAAAACTCACTCCAACCAAACCAACCCCCCATTTTCCCAACCATCTAAATCAACAAAACTGCTTTTTATCCAGCACCACAAAAAACCTTAGGTATTTTACAAAAAATAAGCCCAGTTTTTGCCAAAACAAAAAAATAGTGGC
>NZ_UEXF01000030.1:0-1689 GCF_900127505.1 thiotrophic endosymbiont of Bathymodiolus puteoserpentis (Logatchev)
ATCTAAATTTTGCGTTTGTTGCAACGCATCACCCTGAGCAAACCAGTCGTTATCTTTTGGTGTTTTGATGTTGAGATGTGATATGGAGGCATCTGAAGGCAGTGCTTCTTTAAACTGATGCAACATTTGCTCAGTTTCACTAAAACCTTTGGCTTTAACAAAAACTTTTAACGCACCCTTTAATTCACTAAGCTGCTTATTACCATAAATGCGTTCTATTTTTGGCTTTCCATCTTTATCAATAGAAAGGGTAACATCATAATGCTCGTCTGCTTTTCATTGAATTGTTGCAACGCATCACCCTGAGCAAACCAGTCGTTATCTTTTGGTGTTTTGATGTTGAGATGTGATATGGAGGCATCTGAAGGCAGTGCTTCTTTAAACTGATGCAACATTTGCTCAGTTTCACTAAAACCTTTGGCTTTAACAAAAACTTTTAACGCACCCTTTAATTCACTAAGCTGCTTATTACCATAAATGCGTTCTATTTTTGGCTTTCCATCTTTATCAATAGAAAGGGTAACATCATAATGCTCGTCTGTATAAGAATCTACAGTGATTATTTCACCCTTTTCATTGAATGCATAAGTTTTTTTAAGGGCGCTGGAGCGATATTTTCCAGAAGCACTTCCTGCTGAATCTGTTATAATTTTTCTGCCGTCTGGAAGAACTGATATACCAGCAAGTCTGACACTTACTTTGGTGTCACTTACCCCTTTTTTTCGCAACTCAGGTAGAAGTCTTTCTACATAATCACCCCCCAAACTACAGGAAACCAAACTGACTTTCCTCACGACAGAATCCTCACCAGCAACCCGATCTATAATACTGATATGTTCGGCAATCCTCTCAATGCTTCTGTTCTTAATTTTTCCTAGAGTTCCATGTGCATTGATCATAATCTTAAGATCGCCTTTTGGTATTTGATCTAATTTAAGTCCGTATACAACTTTGTAATTACCATTTTTATCCATATGGACAATAGTTGTATTGTCTGGATATTTTTCTGCCAGCTGTAACTCATCTTGAATTAAGTCGGGATCATTTTCTGTTGTTATAATAATTTGGCGTTTATATCCTACAAATGGATCTTTAATGTCGCCCTGACTTATGTTGCTTATGTTGCTTATATCCCATTTCTCAAGTTTAGCTTGAGACTCCTTAGACACTTGAATCTCATGTTCTATAGCTAATATGTCGTGTTTTAATTGTTTATACATTTCAGAACTACGACTTGCAAGATTCAAGAACACTTTATGTGTCTTTTTTAATTCTTTAACTTTATCGCCAACTTCCAGCACTTTGGCTGCTTCGTATTCTTCACGCGCAAGTAGCACGGATTGCTCTGTTCTTCTCAAATTTTCAGCTTCAATGTCAGTGATAAAATCTTGCAAAACAGCGTTTACCCTATTTAATTCTCCTATAATTTCTGAATTTGGATTGTTGCTTAAATGCTCATCAAAATCCAACTTTAATTCCTTTAGTTCAGAATTATAGAGTTCCAATTCATTTTCTTGTACTTCATGAAAAATACGAAAAGCACGAAGAATATCAGATAAAAAATCAGAATGCTTACTTTGCTTTTCAGATGTGGATTTAAGCAACTCTTCCAATCTTTGTATTTCTTCATTAAGATTGATCAATGGGTTCTTTAGCGCTTCACTGTGGTTTTTAACCGTTTCAGTTTTT
>NZ_UEXF01000031.1:0-2122 GCF_900127505.1 thiotrophic endosymbiont of Bathymodiolus puteoserpentis (Logatchev)
ATTCTCTTGTTATTGAGTATTGGAATAGAGAAAAACAAGGCTAGAGCGCAACTCATTGCCATGAGTCATAATCTTAAAACTGGGGTGGATATTTTTAAAGCAATGCGGCGGTTAAAAGGGTTAAGGGATTATTGCGTTCAATGAGTAGAGGAAGGTAAAAAATAGAGAAAAATGTTTTTAGGCGTAAATAAACTTTATTGTCATAATTCTGTCATATTCATTGATTAAACTTTGCCCATAATTTAATAAAAACGGAGAAAAAACACATGATAAATAATTATAAATTAGTAGCAACACTTGCTTCTACAGCTATTATGACTTTATCTATTTCATCTTATGGTGCATTAGCCTCTAGAAGTCACATTGATATAGTTGGGTCGTCAACGGTTTATCCCTTTGCAACAGTAGTTGCTGAAACTTATGGGAAAAACACAGGCTCTAAAACACCAAAAATTGAATCTACTGGTTCTGGTGGTGGTATGAAGTTGTTTTGTGCTGGGAATGGTATTGCTACGCCAGATATTACCAATGCTTCTCGTAGAATGAAAAGTAGTGAGTATAAAAAATGTCAGAAAAATGGCGTTAAGGATATTGTTGAAGTTAAGATTGGATTTGATGGTATTGCTGTTGCTAATTCTAAGAAAAGCCCAGTTTTTAACTTGACTCGTAAAGAATTATTCCTAGCACTGGCTAAGCAAATTCCAGCGTTAAAAACAGGCGAATTAGTTGATAATCCATATACAAAATGGAGCGATATTAACGCAAAGTTACCTAATGCAAAAATTGAGGTATTGGGACCACCACCAACCTCTGGAACACGCGATGCATTTGTAGAATTAGCACTACAGGGAGGGTGTTTTACCTATAGCTGGATTAAGCAAATCAAAAAAGATTCAAAAGCTGCTAAAAAATCTGGCAACAAATCCCTTGCTTCTCAGTTAAAGAAAAAGTATAAAAGTATTTGCCATTCAATTCGTGAAGATGGCGCCTACATTGAAGCGGGAGAAAACGACAACCTTATCGTTGAAAAATTAAGGGCAAATCCTAACGCATTAGGCGTTTTTGGGTATAGTTTTTTAGATCAAAATAGCGATGTGGTTCAGGGTGCTATTATTGATGGTGTTAAAATTGATTTTGAAGCAATCGCCAATGGCTCATATCCAATTTCAAGACCTTTGTATTTCTATGTTAAGAAGAGTCATATTGGGAAGATACCAGGCATTAAGGCATTTATTGCTGAATTTACCAGTGAATATGCCTGGGGCGAGGACGGATATTTGACTGATAAGGGGCTAATCCCGCTATCTGATAGCGAACGCCAAAATATGAGTCATTCGGCCAATAATCTAATATCACTTAAGATGTAGGCGCTATATTGCGTTGAATCTAGCGACTGAATTAAGTTAGTCGCCACTTAAAAAGGCTAAAACGAATTCGTTTTAGCCTTTTTTATAGGTATGTCTGAATGGAAGTGTTGCACTTATGGGTTGAATTCTCCAAATTAGGATTAAGCTGGATAAGTGCTAGATCTAAACATCCAAAACAAGACAAAGAAGCGCAAGAGCTATATAAAAAACTTCAAACAAAAGGCAATAGAAGTCTTACCTGCGGACACAGACTTAAATAAAGTCGATGTTTGGTTTCAAGATGAAACTAGGATTGGGCAACAAGGTTCTGTTACCAGAATATGGGCAGAAAAAGGCACTAGACCTAGGGCAGTTCGTCAGCAGCAATTTGAATACGGATATATTTTTGGTGTTGTGTGTCCAGCTAAAGATAAAGCACTAGGGCTAATGCTACCTGTTGCTAATACTGCAGGCATGATAGAACATTTAAGATTAATATCTCAAGCCACAGCAAAAGATAGACGGGCTTTAGTGATTGTAGATAGGGCAGGATGGCATATGACGAAAGCAATTCGTTGTTTTAGCAATGTTACATTATTACCATTACCGCCTTATTCTCCAGAACTGAATCCAGTGGAGCAACTATGGCAACAGATTAAACAAAGATTTTTGTCTAATACTACATTCCAAAATTATGATGATATTGTTGAAAGATCTTGCCAGGCTTGGAATGAAATACTAAGTGAGGATGGTTTTATTGAAAACTTGTGTAGTAG
>NZ_UEXF01000031.1:3984-5628 GCF_900127505.1 thiotrophic endosymbiont of Bathymodiolus puteoserpentis (Logatchev)
GTTGCTAATACTGCAGGCATGATAGAACATTTAAGATTAATATCTCAAGCCACAGCAAAAGATAGACGGGCTTTAGTGATTGTAGATAGGGCAGGATGGCATATGACGAAAGCAATTCGTTGTTTTAGCAATGTTACATTATTACCATTACCGCCTTATTCTCCAGAACTGAATCCAGTGGAGCAACTATGGCAACAGATTAAACAAAGATTTTTGTCTAATACTACATTCCAAAATTATGATGATATTGTTGAAAGATCTTGCCAGGCTTGGAATGAAATACTAAGTGAGGATGGTTTTATTGAAAACTTGTGTAGTAGAGAGTGGAGTCTTTTGGTTTAGTTGTTTTTTGAATTTGGTATTATATCGTATAAAATTTTTAGATAATTTATCGAAGAATGTATAAGGTGCCTCCAAAAAAACCAATCAATTTTTTTAAATTTTCAGGTGTTTTGACTTTAAAAAGTCAAAAGAAATAGAGGTTTTAGTTTTAGTGGGTGGTTTTAGGTGTTATGCAGGTGTCTTCATTGAGTTAATTACCGAACAGCAACTCGGCAAACACTGGCAGAAAGAATTTATAAAATCCGTGAAAATCGAAAATTTTTTTACTGTAAAATAATTTTTTTTATCGCTACAAACTATAAAATAACTCAACCTAAGGAAATCTATTATGAAAAAACTACTTACTATTACCACCCTACTTGCTACTTTATTCTCATTTAATGTTTTCGCAGGTGCACAAGACATTGCCAAGACATTCAACGCCTCATCCACCCCAGCCGAATTAGTCAAATCAGGCTGGGCTGGCAATGATGGTGGCAAAGGCTACAAAATCCTCCAAGTCATCGTTAAAGATTCAAAAAAAACCGCAGAATTACACATTGACCATAGTGGCAAAGTTATTGCTGCCTTTGACAGTATTCAAACAACAAAAATAAATGACGACTTTGACTACAAAATGAGTGCCACTCTGGAAGACTGGGCAGACATGGGCACCGGTGAATCTGGTCCTATGTATCATATGACCTTTGGTGGTTTATCTTTTGAGGGCCCTATGGGTGAAGCTATGGAGAACATGGGGCCCTTCGCCTCTTTCCTAGTCAACATTGGCAAAAATATCCAAAATTAAACCCTAATTTATACTCAACCAAAAAAACTCAGTGTCGTTTAAGCGCTGAGTTTTTTTTCGCCCCCTCAAAAAAAATGTCTTAACATTCATGGCTTAGTCCATAACCTCATCGCCAAACAAAAGACCTTACTGCCCACTCGTCTTGTATAATTTACTGCTTAATGTTAACAAACGAGGGAAAAAGATACTGTCTTATGCTTCAGTGATAAGCAATACTTGAATATTGATGCTCTGTTGCTTTTTCTACCATATTTGTACATACTAGATTGTTTTCTTTATTTTATTGGACTTAATAATAAAGGGTAACATCCCCTTATTTTCTATTGGGTTTTATAATAAAGGGTAGCATCTCCTTATTTCTAAGTTATCTAGACCCTGTTGTTATAAAGTGTTGTTTTACAGTTTAAGCGCAACCCTTATTACCAATACTTCTGTGGCTACTCAAACTATATACCAGGCATGCCTTGCAATGCCACCGAGTTGGTGCACTTTAGAAAGCGTATAGGCGTTAAAGG
>NZ_UEXF01000031.1:5703-15178 GCF_900127505.1 thiotrophic endosymbiont of Bathymodiolus puteoserpentis (Logatchev)
CATGGCAAACAAGCCCAAGAAGCAACAGTATTAATTGACACCACCGTACAAGAAAAAAACATCACTTACCCCACCGATGCCAAACTTGCCATTAAAATCATCAATCGCCTTAACAAGCTAGCAAAGCGTCATGGCATTCAACAACGCAGAACCTATGTTAAAGAAGTTAAAAACTGCCGCTTAGCCATTCGTCACTTCCGCCATGTTAAAAAGCGTGCCAAGGCTAAAAAAGCCTTAACCCGCCTAAGAACTATTGCCAACAAACTCATCAGAGAATTGCAACGCAAACTTCACACACACAGCCTGTTTGAAACTTATCAAAAAGATTTTTTGTTTTACCAACAAGTATTAGCACAACAACCCAAAGATAAGAACAAGATCTATTCATTGCACGAGCCTGATGTGTATGTCATTGCCAAAGGCAAAGACCACAAACAATACGAGTATGGCAATAAAGTCTCAATCGTCTCAACCAAAGACACAAACATCATTGTTGGCGTGGCCAGTCATGATAAAAATATTCACGACTCAAAAACCTTAAATGTTGCCATAAGCCATGCTAATAGCAACAGAAACAAACCCATCAAACAAGCGGTATGCGACCGAGGCTATGTTGGTGCAAAGGTAGTGCTCGGTGCAAACATCATTTTGCCTAAAAAAGCCCTTAAGCGAGACAATCGTTATCAACAAGACAAAAAGCGCAAACTGTGTAAAAGACGCGCAGCGATTGAGCCGATTATCGGACATCTTAAATCAGATTTTAGACTCTCTAGAAACCTACTCAAAGGGCAAGTTGGTGATGAGATTAATGTTTTAATGGCTGCCTGTGCTTGGAATTTGAGAAAATGGCTGGTGATAGCCACTATTTTTTTGTTTTGGCAAAAACTGGGTTTATTTTTTGTAAAATACCTAAGGTTTTTTGTGGTGCTGGATAAAAAGCAGTTTTGTTGATTTAGATGGTTGGAAAAATGGGGGGGTTGGTTTGGTTTGGGGTGGTTTTTAAGGGGCGACTAATTATATCGCCATTCGATTTGATGAAAAACACCGTGCTATAAAAATTAGAAAAAGAATTAAAGATGCCAAAACAAACCTTACCAGAAGTGGTAAAAATAAAATCAGCAGTGCCAAAACTCAACCGCCCTTTGAAAACGCAAATATGCCCATGATCAAGGCAAAAATTAACAAGCAAAAAGTCATTGAGTTTTGGAAAAACCCTACAAGGTCTAAATATGATTTAGATTTGCCTTATGACGGCATGCTATCTAATTGCATACATTTGCATGCTCAAAGGAAAGTCTAAAAATCAATTAATTTCTAAAAAAGCACAAGCCATTGCACTTGATAACACGAATGCATTAACGCCAAATTCCATAGAATGGTGGGCATGGATTGAACAAAAGTATTCAAGAAAAGTCATCAAGAGTGACAAAAATGAATATACAAATATAGGATTTTTTGGCGCTAGTAAAGAGTATGTTTATCAAACTTGGGTGGATGAATTGGGAGCGATAAATGAAAAGGCTTTGGTGAAATCATCTGAAGAGGATAGCTGGAATATGGATTGTAATTGCACTGATTAAAAAGGTGTAATAAATACAGCATAGACACAGTGTTTGATTTAATTGTACAAAGAAGTACAAAGAACACAAATCAAAGGGTAAATTGAGATGGATTTATCTGTAGATACAAAATAATGCCTGTGATACTGACCAAAGCCTTACTATTGAGCAATATATTTATCGCGCTATTGCCACTAATCTTGAGAGCTTAAATGCCAGTGAGAGTATCCATTTTTATAATCAGCATGCTGATGATAGTGAGAACCGTATTAAAGCATTTAAGCCGTTGCTATCTTGATTTAAACGAACAACAAAACAAACCCTACCTAAACAAAGGAGGCTTAAGCACATCTGAAAAACCCAAATAATCCAAAATATCGAATAATTTGTGCTAATCTTATCAACTTGGGAATATTGTCTGTATTTTTATGGATGCAAGACTTGAATGGGGGTAATTATCAGAAGTCTACTTTCTACCCACTTGGCAGAAGTCTACTTTCNTAATGATGTTGATTATAGTTATAAAGTGGATTATGAATACGAGGGGATGTGATTGTCTTTTGTGTTTTCACCCAATGGGTGAAGCGGTTTTTTGGTTGAAATCATTATACCAGTTGGGGTTTGTGCGTTTTTTTGATTTCTATTTTTGGATTAGGGAAGTGCTGTTTTGTGTATTTCATCAATTGTGCTGGAGCTTTGTAGGGTGCCCTATAGGGAACAGAGCGCTAATGACGACAAAGGTAAAATAAAAAAACTTTATTGTCATAATTCTGTCATATTTACTTATTAAACTTCACTCATTATTTGAGACCTTTGCATAAATAGGAGCAATCATCAGAAACTCACTTTTCACCCACTTGGTGATTTTTTCAGCGACACCTAGTAGCCTTTAGGCGGGTAAACCTAGCCTTAGTCCTGCTAGGATAAGGTTTAAGGAAATCACCAATTGGGCAAAAATTGGGTTTTTCCAATCATCCCTATTTATGCAAAGGTCTCTATTTAATAAAAACGGTAAAAATAACAATCTTATCGTTGAAAATTTAGGGTAAATCCTAATACTTTATCAAAGGTAAAATTAACCAACTATATGCATATGATAAGTTTTATATTTAAGCAATTAACATGAGCTTTGGTGCTATACTTACTGCGCTCATGGCGTTGCTACTTCTAGGATATTACACTGGAAGGAAGCGCTCAATCAGCTTGTCTGATAGGCGTAATCAGCGTCTGCATTCATTGCCACAACACTATGGCTATTTGATTGCATTTTGGAGTAGTGTCCCTGCATTATTAATTTTATTATTTTGGTCTGTTTTAGAGTCATCTGTTATTAATTCTGCGATTGTTGCCCAGCTACCAGCGCAGCTACAGCAGTTATCAGCAGATGAGCTTGAGTTGTTTATTAATGAGATTATTAATTTATCTCACTCGGGGGTTGCTATAGGTGATGATGTCAAACGCCATGCAGTCTTTTATTATAACGCGTTAATTGAGTTTAGTGATTGGGTTAAATCAGTCATCGTTTTCGTTTTGGCATTTATAGGTATGTTTATCGCATTAGCTTTCGTTAAACCAGAAATGAAAGCGCGCAATTTGGTTGAGAGGTTAATACGCTGGTTTATGATTGGTTGTGCCTCAATTGCAGTTTTGACAACTATTGGTATTATATTTTCAGTGATATTTGAGTCTATTATTTTCTTTAAAGCTGTTAATGTGTTTGATTTTTTGTTCGGTACTCACTGGAGTCCACAAGAGGCTATTCGCGAAGACCAAGTCGGCGGCTCTGGTAGTTTTGGTGCCTTGCCTTTATTTATTGGAACTTTATTAATTTCGTTTGTTGCCCTAGTGATTGCCGTACCTTTGGGGCTTATGTCGGCTATATACCTGTCAGAATATTCGTCGCCTAGATTTAGGTTGTTTGCCAAGCCAGTTTTAGAAATGCTAGCTGGCATTCCAACGGTTGTTTATGGTTTTTTTGCTGCGATAACAGTGGCCCCTTTTATTCGTGATTTGGGTGAGTCGCTTGGTTTGAGCTTGTCATCTGAAAGTGCATTGGCAGCGGGCATCGTAATGGGGGTAATGATTATTCCATTTGTATCTTCACTCTCAGATGATGTTATCTCTGCTGTGCCACAAGCAATGCGCGATGGCTCATATGCAATGGGCGCTACCAAATCTGAGACTATCAAGCAAGTGATTATTCCTGCAGCGCTTCCTGGTATTGTTAGTGGCGTGTTGTTAGCGGCTTCTCGTGCAATTGGTGAGACGATGATTGTGGTTATGGCAGCAGGTTTATCAGCGAATTTAACATTCAACCCCTTAGAGGCAGTGACGACAGTTACAGTGCAAATGGTAGCCTTATTAACAGGTGACCAAGAGTTTGATAGTACAAAAACGCTTGCAGCATTTGCGTTGGGACTGGGGTTATTCTTAACCACATTGGTGCTTAATATTATCTCATTGTATGTAGTGCGTAAATATCGAGAACAATATGATTAGTAACACAAAAAAAATAAAAAATAAATTAGCCAAACGCTATGCAAAGGAAAAGCGTTTTCAAATTTATGGGTTGGGCGCTATTGTTATTAGTATTGCATTTTTGTTGTCATTATTAATAAATATCTCAACAACAGGGTTTCCAGCTTTTCAACAAACTTATATTAATATTGATGTTGATATAGACAGTAAATTGCTCAACTTAGACGGCAAATATAGTGAACAAGCGCTATTTAGTGCGAATTATAGAAAAGTTATTAACCAGTCACTAAAAACACTGTTTCCCGGTGTTGAGGATAGGAGGCAAAAAAGAGCGCTTAGACAATTAATTAGCAAAAGTGCAAGGTATCAGCTTAGAGATTTTGTTATGAATAATCCCGATACTATTAACACCAAACAATCTGTATGGTTTTTAGCTAGAGACGATGTTGATGTATTTATGAAAGGGGGTATTGATAGATCTTTGCCAGAATCAGACCGCAGACTCAAGAATTTTCAACTGGTTTGGATTGATAAATTATTGACTGAAAATCGCCTTGAAAAACGATTTAACATCAACTTTTTTACCCAAGGAGATTCTAGAGAGCCTGAACAAGCAGGCATTAAAGGTGCAATGATTGGCTCATTGTTGACAATGCTGGTAACTGTGCTTTTGTCTTTTCCAATTGGTGTTTCAGCGGCTATATATCTTGAAGAATTTGCACCAAAAAACAATAGATGGGTAGATATTATTGAGATTAATATTAATAATTTGGCCGCTGTGCCTTCCATTGTTTTTGGACTGTTAGGATTGGCAGTGTTTATTGGCTTTTTTGGGGTTCCGAGGTCAATTCCATTGATTGGAGGCTTGGTGTTAACATTAATGACGCTCCCTACTATTATTATCTCTTCTAGAGCGGCATTAAAGGCTGTCCCCCCGTCTATCCGTGAGGCAGCATTAGGTTTGGGTGCATCACGCGTACAAACCACCTTTCATCATGTTGTCCCAGCTGCCATGCCTGGCATACTAACAGGCACCATTATTGGCATGGCACAAGCATTGGGCGAAACTGCGCCACTGTTAATGATTGGCATGGTTGCCTTTATTGCAGATGTGCCCCAAGGTATTACAGACCCATCTACGGTGCTTCCAGTGCAAATATACTTATGGTCTGATTCACCAGAACGCGCATTTACAGAGAGAACTTCAGCGGCTATCATGGTGTTGTTAGGGTTCTTAATCGTTATGAACTTGTTGGCGGTAATAATGCGTAGAAAATTTGAAAAGAAACAGTAGAATAAAATGATGATAAATACACACAAGCGTGAAGAATTTGATATAGAGATTAACCAGACTGTTGGCAAGCCTTTTATCAAGGATGCAAAATTTTCTACGCGTAATGTTGATGTTTTTTATGGTGAAAAACAAGCCATATTTGATGCAAATATAGATATTGGTAAAAATCAGATTATTGCTATGATTGGCCCGTCTGGATGTGGAAAATCCACCTTTTTACGATGCCTTAATCGTATGAACGACACCATTCAAGATTGCCATATAAATGGTGATATTAGGTTAGATGGTGAAGATATTTATCAAAAGCAACAAGACCCTGTTTTATTGCGTGCACGGGTCGGAATGGTTTTTCAAAAACCAAATCCTTTCCCAAAATCTATTTATGACAATGTTGCCTATGGGGCAAAACTACACGGATTAGCAAGTAGCAAGATTGAGCTTGATGAGTTGGTCGAAAAAAGCTTAACTCGAGCAGGTCTTTTTAAAGAGGTTAAAGACTCATTGCACAAACCTGGCACTGGACTTTCTGGCGGCCAACAGCAACGATTATGTATTGCTAGAACTATTGCCATTGACCCAGAAGTTATTTTGATGGATGAACCAACTTCCGCACTTGACCCAATTGCGACCGCTGTTATTGAAGAGTTGATGATTAGTTTAAGTAAGAAATACACCATTGCAATAGTCACGCACTCTATGCAGCAGGCAGCCAGAGTATCACAAAGAACCGCTTACTTTCATTTGGGGTATTTGGTTGAGGTGAATGACACAAATACCGTGTTTACCAACCCAGAACATCAATTGACTGAAAACTATATCACCGGTAGGTTTGGATAATAATTAGGAGGCTATTCATGGAAACACAACAACATATTTCACGACAGTACAATCAAGAATTAGAGAGTGTTAAAAGTAAAGTTCTGAAGATGGGCGGGATGGTTGAAGACCAAGTAGAAAAGTCCATTAGCGCACTGATTGAGCAAGATAGTGAGCTGGCAAAAGAGGTTGCAGAATCAGATTATAAAATTAATAAAATTGAAGTTGAGATTGATGAAAGTTGTGCCCAACTCATTGCTAAAAGACAACCTGCTGCTGGGGACCTTAGGCTTATTATTGCAATTATTAAGGTCATTACAGACCTTGAGCGTATTGGCGATGAAGCGGAAAAAATTGGCCGTTACACCCAAAAACTAACCTCTATGAAAGATGAGGTTAATATGTACGCTGAACTCTCTAGACTGGGGGATAAGGTCATTACTATTTTACGAGATGCACTTGATGCATTTGCTCGTATGGATGTAGAACAAGCGATTAGAATAGCTGGAACCGATAGACAAATTGATGAAGAGTTTGAGCGAGTTTCCAGAATATTGGTCACACATATGATGGAAAACCCTCGCAATATTAAGACTATGTTGCATGTTATTTGGTGTGCAAGGGCCTTAGAGCGAATCGGCGACCACGCTCAGAATGTTTGTGAGTATGTGGTTTACTTGGTTAAAGGTCAGGATGTTCGCCATATGGAATTAGAGTAGGGAAATCGCATGAACAATGATATGTTTACAATCTTAATTGTTGAGGATGATAAAGCGATAATAGAAATGCTTAGTATATCTCTTCAAGCTAAACACTACCACATACTCAAGGCTAATACAGGCGCTCAAGCAATAAGCCTATTGGGTGATAATGATGTAGATTTGGTGTTGCTTGATTGGATGTTGCCAGATGTTGATGGCACTCAGCTAATTGGCAAAATCAGAAAATTTGAGGGTTTTCAGTATTTACCAATCATGATGTTAACAGCAAAATCTAATGAAGAAGACAAAGTGAAAGGGTTTGATATGGGTGCCGATGACTATATGACTAAACCAGTATTGTTAAAAGAGCTGGATGCGCGTATTCGTTCTTTATTGCGCAGGTCACAAGGGCTTACTGCTAGTGATGAGTTAATTGTTGACAATATTATTATTAACCCAGTGCAACAATTATTAACCATCGGTGGCAAGGCTATTACTATTGGCTCGACTGAGTTTCGATTGTTGCACTTTTTGATGAAAAATAAAAACAGGGTGTTTAATCGCTCTCAGTTACTTGATGGGGTTTGGGGAAGGTTTGTTGCCATAGATGAGCGTACTGTTGATGTTCATATTTTAAGACTGAGAAAAATATTAAAACCTTATGAGGCAGATAACTACATCCAAACTGTGCGCAATATGGGCTATCGATTTAGCATTAATACAACATCATGAAACCCTCTATTTTGTCTATTGAAAAGTGGCGTATAGCGATTGTTATATTTATAATACTGATTGGTGGTTTATTAACAGATGCTTGGCTAATAAGTATAGCATTAAGTTTATTTGGCTATATTGTTTGGATGTATTACAAGATT
This sequence comes from thiotrophic endosymbiont of Bathymodiolus puteoserpentis (Logatchev), assembly GCF_900127505.1. Taxonomy (NCBI): domain Bacteria; kingdom Pseudomonadati; phylum Pseudomonadota; class Gammaproteobacteria; species thiotrophic endosymbiont of Bathymodiolus puteoserpentis (Logatchev). The sequence continues at coordinate 13,427 of NZ_UEXF01000031.1, forward strand.
TATCAGTTCTACACTTGGATAATTAACGGAACCAGTCAAAGTAATGTGCCAGATAGTGATGGAATATGGGACAAGATTAACTATAAAGTACTACAAGACAAAAATAAAAGTAGCGATAGAAAAAAGCGCATGAATGCTTTGTTAAAACGCTCACAAAGTATTTTAAAAGGGTTTCCTTATGCTGCTATTGTGCTTAATCAAAACAATGAGGTTGATTGGAGTAATAGCAAATCCAGTGTTTTATTAAATATTGTCAAAAATGATAGAGGGCAGCGTATTAACAATTTAATTCGCTCCCCTAAGTTGTACAAGTTATTGAGTGCCAATGAAGATGGCAGTGAGATTGAAATAGAGTCTCCTAAAGATTCGTCCACACAGTTGGTGTTAAAAATTATTGCAATTGGCGCTGATTCAAAATTGTTAATCGCACGCGATATAACACAAAGAAACAAAACATTAGAAATGCGCAAAAGTTTCATTTCCAACGCATCTCATGAATTACGCACACCACTAACGGTAATCTCAGGTTATCTGGAAATGATCAAAGAAGATAAAAATTTACCAAAATCATTGTCCAACCCGATTGACACTTCCTACGAACAAACTAAACGAATGCAAAATATCATTGAAGATTTGTTGACACTTTCACGCTTAGAAAGTACCGATGATATTCAAGATATTAGCACAAGCATAAATATGGAAAAAGTTATCAATCATGTGTGTCAAGATTTAAATCAAGCGGTGACGATAGAGATTAATACCGATGAGGTGATAGTTGGCGTTGAAACAGAGATTATTAGTTTGTGTACCAACCTAATACAAAATGCAATATTTTATACCCCAAAGGGGACAAAAATCATCGTCAGGTGGCATGCGGATGGCAGCAACAAGTTATGTCTTGATGTCCAAGATTTTGGTAAAGGAATTCCAAATAAGCATTTAGCGCATTTAACAGAAAGGTTTTATCGGGTTGATAAAGGCAGATCTAAAGAGCAAGGCGGTACAGGTTTAGGGTTGGCCATTGTTAGCCATATTGCCCAGAGACATAATGCAGTATTAACTATTGATAGCAAAGTAGGTAGTGGATCAACATTTAAAGTTTGTTTCTTGGTCAGCAATTGATGAAACTCTCACTAAGAGAGACCTTTGCATAAATAGAAATAATCATCATAAACCCACTTTTCACCCACTTGGCGATTTTTCTAGCGACACCCAGCAGTCCTCTAGGAGGGTAAACTCAGCCTTAACCTTGGTTAGAACAAGGTTTAAAGAAATCACCAATTGGGCAAAAATTGACTTTTGCCAATCATCCCTATTTATGCAAAGGCCTCAAATAACAAATAATTCAACATACCAACTCAATGGAATTTTTTAGGGCTAAAATAAAACTTTTTAAAAAAACCAATCCAAAACACCAAGTGCACACACTCAAAAAGCCTTTCACCCTGTTGTTAATCCTCAGCCACTTAAGCGCTTTTGTATTAAGTGAGACTTTTGCATAACTCATAATTCTCCACCCTAATTTTAATTTTTAGATTTTTTCAAAACTACCTGTATTTTTTCATAAAGTCCAAAAAAACCTTATTTTCCCAGCTGTTTATTGCTTTATTTCCCTATTTTTAGTCCTCTCCCACTCATTGGGCGTAACAATCCCCTAGACTTCGCATTTGTTTAAAAATATTCATCCCAGTTTTAAGATTGTGACTCATGGCAATAAGTTGCGCTCTAGTTTTGTTTCTTTCTAATCCAAGG
>NZ_UEXF01000031.1:17318-70498 GCF_900127505.1 thiotrophic endosymbiont of Bathymodiolus puteoserpentis (Logatchev)
CATCAATAATGTTGATTGAACCTAGAGAAACAATAATACTGTTTTGTTCTAAATGATGATTGATTTGTTCTAGTAGTGCTTCTAGCAAATTTTCAGTATTGAGTAATTGTCTAAAACGCCAAATGGTGGAATGGTCTGGCACTGCTTCGCTTAAACTTAAATCAATGAAGCGTCTGAACATTAAATCTCTAGCAATTTGTTTTTCTAAGGCTTCATCGCTAAGCGCATACCAAGCCTGAAGAATTAGGATTTTAAACATCATTATGGGTGGATAGGCGCTTGCAGCTGTTTTGGAGGTATAAAGATTTGATAGTGTTTGTTCTATCTCGCCCCAGTTAATGATGTTATGCACATCGTCTAGTTCTGATAGAGATTTATGTTCAATAACAAGAGAATCTGCAAATGAATTTTGTTGGGTGTTTTTCCAAGACATTTTGGGTGTTTTATGGGTGTTTTAGATGGGTGTTGTTTTATCAGATTGGTGGGTTTTTGGTTGGGTTATGCAAAGGTCTCTAAAAAATTATTTAAATTCAACGGTCTCATTTTAGGTTTTAGCATAGCGTAATATTTAGCGGTAAGTAAGCCCGTCAAATGCCTACAGATTGATTGAGCTTTTGATATAACTGTTGAGTCTGCTTTTTTAAATCGGCAATCGTGCCATTGTTTTCAATAACATCACAGGGCAATTCTGCAGAAATTTTTAACCTATTTTCGTGACTAGTTTGCATAGAAATCATATTTTTTGCTTGTTTTTCGTCAATATTTGCACGATTTTTCAGTCTTTTTAGCTGTTTTTCTTCATTACAGGTCAAAATAATAGCTCTATCAAACAGATAAGTTAAGTTTTTCTCCATAAGTAGTGGAATTTCTACAATATTTAAGGATTTTTGTGAATTTTTTTGCCATTCTTGCATTATTTTCAATATTTTTGGATGCAAAATGACTTCAATACGATTTTTATTGCTTTTGTTTTCTAATAAGAGGGTTCGCAACACTTGTCGATCAAGGCTGTTATCTTGATTAAGAATCCTTTTGCCAAAGACATCTACCAGCTCTCTAAGGCCATCTGATTCAGGCGTAGTTACTTGTTTAGAAACATCATCAAGCCGAACAACATCAGCACCTAACTCAGCAAAAATATGAGCCATCTGTGATTTTCCGCAAGCAATGCCACCCGTCAGTGCAATTTTAAGTGTTGTCATAGGTGTTGATTTTAGCACCACAAATCTTCACCTGTAATTATCTATTGACTTTTATGGCAAAAGTCCCGATAATATTGCTCTTCATGGTTATGTAGCTCAGCTGGTTAGAGCACAGCATTCATAATGCTGGGGTCGGTGGTTCAAGTCCACCTATAACCACCATATTTGAGAATTTATACAATCGTAATAAAAAGCGCAATGTATTTTAGATAAGATTGTATAATTTTCAAATTCATTACGCCGAAGTAGCACAGTTGGTAGTGCAACTGATTTGTAATCAGTAGGTCGCCAGTTCGAGTCCGGCCTTCGGCACCATTTTTTAAAAAAAGGTTATTTTGCGATGACCTTTTTTTTCGCCTATAAAAAAACTGTTCATTGTTGATTTGTTGATAGGGCAGGTGTTTGCGGGCAGTGTTGATAAATTTAGAGTTTTTGCGTATAATTATTCAATTTTTCATCAAGGAAATTTAATATGTCATCACGCAGAAATTTAGCAAATGCGATTCGTGCTTTAAGTATGGATGCGGTTCAGAAAGCCAATTCAGGTCATCCAGGTGCGCCAATGGGAATGGCAGATATTGCCGAAGTGCTTTGGAACGACCACATGAAGTATAATCCAACTAATGCTAACTGGGCAGATAGAGATAGGTTTGTTTTATCTAATGGACACGGTTCAATGTTGATTTACTCATTGCTGCATTTAACAGGCTTTGATTTGTCAATTGATGACATTAAGGATTTTCGCCAATTGCATGCAAAGACTGCAGGACATCCTGAGTATGGCTATATAGATGGTATTGAAACAACAACAGGTCCATTAGGTCAAGGTATCACTAATGCTGTAGGTATGGCGATTGCAGAGCGTACATTAGGCGCACAATTTAACAAACCAGGTCATGAGATTGTTGATCATAACACCTATGTATTTATGGGCGATGGTTGTTTGATGGAAGGTTTGTCGCACGAGTCTTGCGCAATGGCAGGTACATTAGGGTTGGGCAAGTTGATGGCTTTTTGGGATGATAATGACATTTCAATTGATGGACATATCGGTGATTGGATGGAGAAAGGCGTTCCGGGTCGTTTTAAGTCTTATGATTGGCATGTGGTTGCTGTTGATGGTCATGATGCTAAGGCAATTAATAAAGCGATTGAAGAAGCGAAAGCGGTTACCGACAAGCCAAGTTTGATTTGTTGCAAAACAACCATTGGTTTTGGCTCGCCAAACCTTGCAGGTACCCATGATTGCCATGGCGCCCCTTTGGGAGACGAAGAAATCGCAGCAACACGCAAGCAACTGGGCTGGGGCCATGTAGCATTTGAAATCCCTGCTGATGTTTACGAAGGTTGGGACCACAAAGCACAAGGCGTGACAGATGAAAGCACTTGGAATGATAAATTTTCTACTTATAAGGCAGAGTTTCCAGCGGAAGCAGCTGAGTTCGAGCGTCGTATGGCGGGTGAGTTGCCAGCGAATTTTGCAGTTGAGATGGATAAGTTCATCGCTAAGACTCAAGGTGAAATGCCGAATATTGCATCACGCAAAGCAAGTCAAAACGCAATTGAAGCAATGGGACCATTATTACCAGAAATGTTTGGTGGTAGTGCGGATTTAACAGGTTCTAACCTTACTAACTGGTCAGGCACCGTTAAAGTCAACAAAGAAAACGCTAACGGCAATTATATTTCATGGGGTGTGCGTGAATTTGGTATGGCACATATGATGAATGGTATGGTCTTACATGGTGGTTTCAAAGTTTATGGTGCAACCTTCTTTATGTTTATGGAATTCATGCGTAACGCATTGCGTATGTCGGCACTAATGAAAATTGGTACGATTTATGTTTATACACACGACTCTATCGGCTTGGGCGAAGATGGTCCGACACATCAGCCTGTTGAGCAATTGGCAACCATGAGAATGATTCCAAACTTTCAAACTTGGAGAGGTTGTGATGCAGTTGAATCAGCAGTTTCTTGGAAGATGGCGATGCTTCGATGCGATGCGCCGACTGCATTGGTATTCTCAAGACAAAATTTGACGCCAATGGAAAGAACGGCTGAGCAAGTGGCAAATATTGAAAAAGGGGGTTATGTATTGCAGGATTGTGAAGACACGCCAGACATCATTTTAATTGCAACAGGCTCTGAAGTTGGTTTAGCAGTGGAAAGCGCTGCGGCAATGCGTGACAAAAAAGTTCGTGTGGTTTCAATGCCTTCAACAGATGCATTTGACACACAAGATAAGGCGTATCAAGATTCTGTGTTAACGCCAGGCGTAAAGCGTGTTGCGATTGAAGCAGGTGTTGGTGATGCTTGGTACAAGTATGTTGGTCTAGAAGGTGATGTGGTTTGTATGACGAGCTTCGGTGAGAGCGCACCAGCAGATCAGTTATTTAAAGAATTTGGTTTCACAGTAGATAATGTGGTTAAAACTGTAAATGAAGTTTTGGCATAATTTTAAAAAAAATATAAAAAAGGAGTAGGAAAATGGGAATTAAAATAGGTATCAATGGTTTTGGCCGTATCGGTCGTATGGTGTTTCGTGCAATTAAAAAGGACTTTTCAGGGTTAGAAGTGGTTGGCATTAACGACTTACTGGAAAATGATTATTTAGCATATATGCTTAAGTATGACACAGCACAAGGTCGTTTTGATGGTGATATTGCTGTTGAAGGCGACAATTTTATAATTGATGGTAAGAAGGTTCGCCTTAGCGCTGAGCGTAACCCAGCCGACCTTAAATGGGGCGATATTGATGTAGATGTTGTCATTGACTGTACGGGTTTCTTTTTAACTGAAGAATCTTGTCAAGCACACATTGATGCTGGTGCTAAGAAAGTCGTTCAATCGGCACCTGCTAAAGACAACACACCAATGTTTGTATACGGTGTTAACCACGATTCTTACAACGCTCAAGCGATTGTTTCTGCGGCGTCTTGTACCACTAACTGTTTAGCGCCAATTGCTAAAATCATTGATGACAACTGGGGACTTAAGCGTGGCTTAATGACAACGGTTCACGCTTCTACTGCAACACAAAAAACAGTTGATGGTCCTTCAATGAAGGATTGGAGAGGGGGTCGTGCAGTATTTGAGAACATCATTCCTTCATCAACAGGTGCCGCTAAAGCGGTAGGCGTTGTATTGCCAGAATTAAACGGTAAATTAACGGGTATGGCTTTTCGCATTCCATCGGTCGATGTTTCAGTGGTTGACTTGACTTGTGAGTTAGACAAGCCTGCCAGTTATGAAGAAATTTGTGCAACCATCAAAGCAACTTCAGAGGGTGCAATGAAAGGTACACTACAGTACACAGAAGATATGGTTGTATCGTCTGATTTCCGTGGCATCAGTGCTTCATCAATTTTTGATGCGAATGCTGGTATCGCACTTGACGATACATTTGTGAAGTTAGTGTCTTGGTATGATAATGAGTATGGCTACACTTGTAATATGCTTCGTTTGGTTCAACATATTGCTTAGTCGCATGAGAATTTACTTTTTTATTGGTGTCTTATTTAGCGTAACGCTATATGGTTGTTCGTCTGCCCCTGTAGTTGGAAATACAGTTGACACTCAACAACAAGGAGAGTCATTAAGAAAGCAATTATTTGATAAAATAAGCAAACACAAGGTTTTGAGTTATAAAGATTTATGGAAGACATTTAAGAAAACGGATGCGTTGCCTAACAAACCGAATAAAGTGTTTGATATTTATTCATATAAGAAGAACAAGTTGCCGTATGTTTATGAGTTTTTTGTCAATCAATGCGGTCACTACAAAAAAGAAGGTGACTGTTATAACAGGGAGCATTCTTTTCCAAAGGCTTGGTGGGGTGACGACTTAGGAAAGCCAATGGCGAAGGATCTATATCATATATATCCAGTAGATGGGTATGTGAATAATATGCGCGCCTCTTACCCTTATGCAGAAGTTGATCCAAAGGGGGCAAAATTTTCTTTGAATGGATCTAAACTGGGTAAGGCAAAAGATAAAAGCTTAAAAGGAAAATATTTTGAGCCTGTTGATGAGTTTAAAGGAGATCTTGCTAGGGGGTATTTTTACTTGCTAACTGCTTATTATGACAGAGTTCAGAATTGGTCTTCACCGATATTAAAAGGCAATAACTTTACGCCATGGGCACAAAAGATATTGCTTAGGTGGCACAAGAACGACCCAGTGAGCGACAAAGAAAGAAAACGCAACAAGCAAATTATGGCAATACAAGGCAATTACAATCCCTTTATTGTAAACCCTAAATTAGTTGGAAAAATATGGAAGGATAAATGATGATTATAAATTTAGAAGCGTTAGAATTGAGTGGTAAAAGAGTTCTGATTCGTCAGGATTTAAATGTGCCTATTAAAGCAGGGGTGGTAACAAGCGATAAGCGCATTAAAGCGTCATTGCCAACCATCGAAATGGCAATGAAACAAGGCGCTAAAGTCATGTTGATGTCACACCGTGGTCGCCCTACAGAAGGTGAAGCGAGTGATGAGTTTACCTTGCAACCCGTTGCCGATCGCCTCAGTGAATTATTAAACATTACAGTACGCTTAGAAAAAGATTGGTTAGATGGTATTGAGATGAATGATGGCGAAGTTGTGCTTTGCGAGAATGTGCGTTTTAATGTGGGCGAAATGGCAAACGACGATGCTTTATCTAAGCGTATGGCAGCCATGTGTGACATCTTTGCGATGGATGCATTTGGTACAGCACACCGTGCACAAGCCTCAACCCATGGTGTGGCTAAGTATGCACCGATTGCTTGTTCTGGCCCGTTGTTATCAGGTGAATTAGAGGCATTAGGTAAGGCATTAGATAACCCTAAGCGCCCGATGGTAGCAATTGTTGGTGGTTCTAAAGTATCAACCAAATTAACAGTATTAGAGTCTTTATCTAAAATTGTTGACCAATTAGTGGTTGGTGGCGGTATTGCCAATACCTTTATTGCAGCGCAGGGGCACAATGTTGGACAATCATTGTGCGAAAATGACTTAATTCCAACGGCTAAAAAATTGATGGAAGATTGTGAAATTCCGGTGCCAAATGATGTAGTTTGCGGCAAGGAATTTTCAGAATCTACAGCAGCTGAAACCAAGGCGTCATCAGAGGTGGTAGATGACGATATGATTTTTGACATTGGTCCTGATTCTGCGCAAGAACTGGCTGAGATTATGAAAAATGCAGGTACTATCGTATGGAATGGTCCAGTTGGTGTGTTTGAATTTGACCAATTTGAAGGTGGCACTAAGACAGTTGCAATGGCAATTGCTAATTCTGATGCATTCTCAATTGCAGGTGGCGGTGATACTTTAGCAGCGGTTGATAAGTACAATATTGAAGACAAAGTAAGCTACATTTCTACTGGTGGCGGTGCGTTCTTAGAATTCTTAGAAGGTAAGAAATTACCAGCTGTAGAGATTTTAGAACTTCGAGCAGCGGAGTAACTCTTGCCTAGAAGAACCAAAATATTAGCAACACTCGGTCCAGCAACGGATAAGCAAGGTGTTTTAGAAGGTATTCTAAAAGCAGGCGTGAATGTTGTGCGTATTAACTTTTCTCACGGTAGTGCAGAAGAACACTTGGCTAGAGTGAAAGCCGTGCGCAATTGGGCACATGATAACAATACCTATGTGGGCGTTTTGATGGATTTACAAGGTCCAAAGATTCGTGTTGCTGGCTTTAAAGATGAAAAAAAGATTGAATTAAATATCGGTGATAAGTTTGCACTTGACGGCGATATGGACGAGACTTCTGGTAATCAAGATGGTGTTGGTATTGCTTACAAAACCTTGCCACAAGAGGTTAAAACAGGCAATGTTTTAATACTTGATGATGGTAAGATTGTTCTAGAGGTTACTAGCATTGAAGGCAATAAAATTAATACCGTGGTAACGCAGGGCGGCATTTTATCTGATAAGAAGGGTATTAACCTTCGTGGCGGTGGCTTGTCGGCTGATGCACTAACTGAAAAAGACAAGAAAGACATACTAACTGCTGCTAAGGCAAATGCAGATTATGTTGCACTTTCCTTTCCAGTGAGTGGTGATGATGTGCGACTTACCAAGAAGTTATTAAAAGAAGCGGGTTCTGATGCAGGCGTGATTTCAAAAATTGAACGCGCTGAATCTTTGGTAGATGATATTATTGCTGATATTATTCAGGAGTCAGCCGGCATCATGGTAGCGCGTGGTGATTTGGGTGTTGAAATTGGTGATCCACAATTACCAGCACAGCAAAAGAGATTGATTAAATTAGCTAGGTCAAATGACCGTATTGTGATTACTGCAACGCAGATGTTAGAGTCAATGATTAGCAATCCAATTCCAACGCGTGCAGAAGTTTTTGATGTGGCAAATGCGGTATTGGATGGTACAGATGCAGTGATGCTATCTGCAGAAACGGCAGCAGGTGATTATCCAGAGAATGCAGTGAAGACCATGCACGATGTTTGTATAGAGGCCGAGAAAAATCCAATTGCAAAAACTTCACATCATCGCCTATATGAAAATTTTACACATATTGATGAAACCATTGCCATGAGTACTATGTATGCGGCAAATCATCTGGGTGTTAAAGTCGTAGCGACACTTACTGAGAGTGGTAAAACACCATTGTGGATGTCGCGTATGAGTTCTGATATCTCAATTTATGCGATGAGTGATAGTATTGCTACTTTGCGTAAAACGACACTTTATCGTGGTGTTTATCCTTGCGGTATTGAGGATATGTCTAATTTAGATTGGAGCAAGGTCAATGCCAGAGTGATTAAAATATTAACAGAAAAAGATATTGTAGGAAATGGAGATTTGGTGGTATTAACCAAGGGTATGCATAAAGGAGAGTCAGGCGGAACTAACCTAATGAAAATTCTTTGTGTTGGTGATACTGAATATGAGTAAGTAAGCTAAAATAGCAAGAAAATAGGTGTCTTCGTTGCTAAACGAATGAGCAATATTAAATTTTAGAAGGTATTTAATTAAAAATAAAAAAAGTAAAAATATGTGTGTTCGTTACTAAATAAACGAGTAGTGTTAAACTTTAGTAAGTATTTAATTCAAAATAAAAAAAGGAGTAAAAATATGTTAATTTCACTAAGAGAATTATTAGACCATGCGGCAGATAATAGCTATGGTATGCCAGCATTCAATGTTAACAATATGGAGCAGGTGCACGCGATTATGCAGGCTGCAGACAGGACAAATAGTCCAGTTATCATGCAGGGCTCTGCAGGTGCACGCTCTTATGCAGGTGAGCCATTCTTGCGTCATCTTATTATTGCGGCGACTGAAATGTATCCCCATATTCCAGTGGTGATGCATCAGGACCACGGTTCTGAGCCGGCTATTTGCTTGCGTTCAATTCAATCGGGTTTTTCATCGGTGATGATGGATGGTTCTTTAGAGGCTGATATGAAAACCCCAGCCAGCTTTGAGTACAATGTTAATGTTACCGCTGAAGTGGTAAAAATGGCACACGCAGGTGGTGTTTCTGTAGAAGGCGAATTAGGTTGTTTAGGTTCACTTGAAACTGGCATGATGGGCGAAGAAGATGGCCATGGTGCGGAAGGTAAGCTAGATTTAGATATGTTGCTTACCTCAGTGGAAGAAGCGGCTGATTTTGTTAAGGCCACCAATGTGGATGCTTTAGCAATCGCGATTGGCACTTCACACGGTGCGTACAAATTTACCGCAGAACCAACAGGTGATGTGCTGCGTATTGACCGCATTAAAGAAATTCACGCACGCATCCCAGACACGCATTTGGTTATGCATGGTTCGTCTTCAGTGCCACAAGATTGGTTAGAAATCATCAACAATCATGGTGGTGATATGGGTCAAACTTATGGGGTGCCAGTGAATGAAATCGTTGAAGGTATTAAGCACGGTGTGCGTAAAGTTAACATTGATACTGACTTGCGTATGGCATCAACAGGCGCAGTGCGTAAGCATTTGATTGAAAATACTGCTAATTTTGACCCGCGTAAATTCTTAAAAGAAGCCACCAATGCCATGAGTGATATTTGTGCCGCTAGGTTTGAGGCTTTTGGCTCAGCTGGCAATGCCGATAAAATCAAAGTTTCTTCATTAGATACGATGAGTCAAAGATATTTGTCTGGCGAGTTAGACGCAAAGATTAAATAGTTGAACTTAGATTGCAGGATNCCCGCGTAAATTCTTAAAAGAAGCCACCAATGCCATGAGTGATATTTGTGCCGCTAGGTTTGAGGCTTTTGGCTCAGCTGGCAATGCCGATAAAATCAAAGTTTCTTCATTAGATACGATGAGTCAAAGATATTTGTCTGGCGAGTTAGACGCAAAGATTAAATAGTTGAACTTAGATTGCAGGATTTGTTGCAAGCAATTGGATTATATTTACAGAGACCTTTGCATAAATAGGGATGATTAGCAAAATCCAATTTTTGCCCAATTGGTGATTTCTTTAAACCTTGTCCTAGCAGGGCTAAGGCTGGGTTTAAAAAATCGCCAAGTGGGTGAAAAGTGGGTTTCTGATGATTGTTCCTATTTATCCGCAAGGGAGGCTACGCACTGCAAAGGCCTCTTACAACAAAAATATATTTTAAGGAGGGCGTATGGTTTATTCGGTAATAACTATTGCTAATAAATTTATTGATTTGGCTAAAAACGAACCTTTAACTAATATGCAATTACAAAAGATGGTCTATATTGCACATGGGTTTAGTTTAGCACTTAGGGACACTAAATTATATTATGAAGATACAAGAGCTTGGAATTTTGGACCTGTGGTGCCAGAACTTTATGAAAAGTTGAGAGAGCATGGCTCTAATCAAGTAAAAAATAAGATAAGTTCCTCACCTAAAGAAGAAATTGATAAGGATAGTTCAGAGATCATTGAAGAGGTATATAAAAACTATAAGCAATATAGTGGTCCGCAATTATCAGGTTTAACTCATCAAAAGAATACGCCTTGGAGTAAAACTTGGGAAAGCAATAAATATGGTGTCATTCCTGCTGATGATATATATAAATTTTATAAAGACAATCAACTTTAATTTATAGTTATGGGTGGAATCAGTGAATTTATTCTAAAAAGAGGAAATAAAGATAAACCGATTATAGATAACTTGAGTACACCGTTAGAAGAGGAAGATCCTTTAGAGTCTTTAGAGTCTAAAAAGAAAAATCAAGAACTATCTCACAAAGACAACAAACATCAACTTGCAGTTGGAACATACAAAAAATTGTTTCGGGCTATTTGCGCTTATATTATTTTGGTGCTATTGCTATTGACTGGAAATAAGCATTATTTTCAACTTGAAAGTTTAGTTTTGATTGCTTTGTTAAGTACCACTACTGCCAATATTCTTGGTGTGTTTTATATAGCCTCCAAGTGGCTTTATGAAACAGATAAATAGTAATTGCAACGGGTGGGCGTAGATGCGAAAACTGTTTCGTTAAGTGTGTTTGCATAAAGCCCATTACTTAGAGGTAAAAGTAACAACTTTTGATTTATCGGATTTATTAATTGCACATACTGTCAAAACATCTGGCATAAGTAGTATTTTAACTTTTGATAAAAGATCCACTCAATATACATTATTTGAATTGTTAATATGAATAAACATTATTCAATCATCGTCATCGGTGGCGGGCATGCAGGCACTGAAGCAGCGCTTGCGCCTGCACGCATGGGTGTTAAGACACTGTTGATTACGCATAATATTGAGACACTTGGGCAGATGAGCTGCAATCCTGCGATTGGCGGGATTGGTAAAGGGCACTTGGTGAAAGAGATTGATGTGATGGGTGGTGCTATGGCACATGCGATTGACAAGGCGGGCATTCAATTCCGCACACTTAATGCTTCTAAGGGTCCAGCAGTGCGTGCTACTCGTGCTCAAGCAGATAGGGTTTTGTATAAAGCGGCCATTCGCCACAAATTAGAAAATCAGGAAAACTTATCATTGTTTCAGCAGGCAGTTGAAGATTTAATCATTGAGAATGATGTCNTGTGCGTAAAGTTAACATTGATACTGACTTGCGTATGGCATCAACAGGCGCAGTGCGTAAGCATTTGATTGAAAATACTGCTAATTTTGACCCGCGTAAATTCTTAAAAGAAGCCACCAATGCCATGAGTGATATTTGTGCCGCTAGGTTTGAGGCTTTTGGCTCAGCTGGCAATGCCGATAAAATCAAAGTTTCTTCATTAGATACGATGAGTCAAAGATATTTGTCTGGCGAGTTAGACGCACAAATTAAGTAAGTGACACTATTTCAATGTTGCTGGTCGTTGCATTAAAGATGGAATATTTTAAATTTGTTAATAAATAGGTGAGTATTATGAGCAAAGATTTTGATTATAAGGAGTTTGTAAACGAGTGTTATGAGGGCAAGAAAGATCAAGAAATTCACAATGCCAGCGAAGAGAATGCTTTGTTGCTTTTCAGTACACTCTTTGATAAGGCGATTAGAGATAAAGAAGATGTAAAAATTATCTCTAATCAATTATTGAGGCGTTTTTACGATCAATTAACCACTCGACTGCAAAAAGTGCTTGAAAATGGCAACACGGTAAGTGTTATTGTTGAAAAAGAGATTGATGATCAAGTGCATAATACTTTCTACCAACAGTCTAAGGAGAATTTAAAGATTGCTTCAAATTTTGATGAATTGCCTAATTTTATTGTTGTGGGTAACAATGCTTTCCGTTACGAAACTGATAAAAATAGCACTAAAGCTATTGCCAACTTTAACCATAAGAGTATGGGCATGTTTGTATCTAATTTATTTGATAAGATAGATAGAGACATTACGCTAGCATAATAATGCAGGAGATTTTATCTCAGTTAAATATACTGGTAGTTTTAACTGGTGTTTCGGTTGCGGTTGTGCAATATCTTTTTACTAATCATCAGACGCATTTAAAAGATTTTATTACTTCTTTGGTAAAAATTGATTTTGATAAAGATAATAAATATGATTCACAACTTGAGGAACAATGGGAAAGTGCCGTTACTGAGTGCAGAAAACACACTTATTTTATCAATCCAAATAATTCAATTTTAGTTGGGTTCTTATTAATAATAAGCTTGGTATTCATTTTTTTATTGAATATTGTCGTCAGTAACTTTGTTAATATGGATATAATTTTATTTATTATGTGTTGTATATTTGCAATAGTATTGTTCATATGGCTGATAGCAAATTTGCTTATTTTAAGACTAATGTTCAAAAAAGAAAGCACGATTAAAGCTGAATTTGATGAAATAGAAAAACAACATCAATTGGTTGATAAAGTTCTAAACAACAAAGGATAGCCCGAAAATTATGGGATATTCACAACATTATTCAATCATCGTCATCGGTGGCGGGCATGCAGGCACTGAAGCAGCGCTTGCGCCTGCACGCATGGGTGTTAAGACACTGTTGATTACGCATAATATTGAGACACTTGGGCAGATGAGCTGCAATCCTGCGATTGGTGGGATTGGTAAAGGGCACTTGGTGAAAGAGATTGATGCGATGGGTGGTGCTATGGCACACGCGATTGACAAGGCGGGCATTCAATTCCGCACACTTAATGCTTCTAAGGGTCCAGCAGTGCGTGCTACTCGTGCTCAAGCAGATAGGGTTTTGTATAAAGCGGCCATTCGCCACAAATTAGAAAATCAGGAAAACTTATCATTGTTTCAGCAGGCAGTTGAAGATTTAATCATTGAGAATGATGTCATTAAGGGTGTGAAAACACAAATGGGTTTGCGTTTTACGGCCGATAAAGTAATTTTAACTTCTGGTACTTTTTTGGGTGGTGTGATTCATATTGGGCAGTCTAATTACGAAGGTGGCCGTGCTGGCGATGCGCCATCCAATGCATTGTCCAGGCGGCTTCGTTCCTATGATTTAGGTGTGGGACGATTAAAAACAGGTACACCACCAAGGCTTGATGGGCGCACTATTGATTTTAGTGTATTGCAAAAACAGCCAGGTGATACGCCATTACCGACTTTTTCTTTTATGGGAAAGGCGAGCGATCACCCACAGCAAATCCCTTGCTACATCACGCATACTAATGAGCAAACGCATGATTTTATCCGTGATGGTTTAAAAGACTCACCAATGGTTACAGGCAATATTGAAGGTACTGGCCCAAGATATTGCCCATCAATTGAAGACAAAGTCGTGCGTTTTAGTGAGCGTGATTCACACCAAATTTTTGTTGAGCCTGAAGGTTTGATGACCAATGAGGTCTATCCAAATGGTGTCTCGACTTCTTTGCCGTATGAAGTGCAGCAAGATTTTATTCGCTCAATCAAAGGTTTTGAAAATGTTGATATTGTGCGTCCTGGTTATGCCATTGAGTATGATTTTTTCGACCCGAGAGGCTTGAGACAAACACTGGAAGTAAAAAAAATATCAGGACTGTATTTTGCTGGACAAATTAACGGTACAACGGGTTATGAAGAAGCAGCAGCACAAGGATTACTGGCAGGTGTGAATGCGGGGTGCGCTGTATTAGAAAAAAATCCTTGGTTGCCAAAACGCGATGAGTCTTATATTGGGGTGATGGTAGATGATTTGATTACCAAAGGCACAAATGAGCCTTATCGTATGTTTACTTCGCGTGCTGAATATCGCTTGTTACTCAGAGAAG
This sequence comes from thiotrophic endosymbiont of Bathymodiolus puteoserpentis (Logatchev), assembly GCF_900127505.1. Lineage (NCBI taxonomy): Bacteria > Pseudomonadati > Pseudomonadota > Gammaproteobacteria > thiotrophic endosymbiont of Bathymodiolus puteoserpentis (Logatchev). The sequence goes on from NZ_UEXF01000031.1 coordinate 31,164, forward strand.
ACAATGCAGACGCGCGCTTAACACCCAAGGGTAGAGAGTTAGGTTTGGTGGATGATGAGCGTTGGGCAGCGTTTAAAATTAAATATGAAGTAGCAGCGCAAGAAAAAGAACGCTTAAAAACCACTTGGATTCAAGCCAGTGATACGCAGGCAAGCGAAGTCTTAGGTCAGGCGTTGAGTCACGAGTATTCGTTGCTAGAATTGTTAAAACGACCAAAAGTGAATTATCAAGTTTTATCTCAGATTGAATCGGGGCAGCCTTTTTTAACGGATACAACTTTAATCGGTGTGGTGGAAAATCAGATTAAATATGAGGGTTATATCAAACGCCAACTAGAAGAAATTGAAAAATATCGCAAGAATGAAGACACCGTTTTACCGAGCGATATAGACTACGATTCTATTAGGGCATTGTCAAGTGAAGTGATACAAAAACTTAGCGACCATCGTCCAGAGACTATCGGTCAAGCAAGCCGACTTCAAGGTGTTACTCCTGCGTCTATTTCTATTTTATTGGTGTATTTAAAGACTTATAGTAAATCATGAATCATGAAACTTTATTACTTGGTGGCGCCAAAAAGATGAACATCAAGCTTGATGAAGAGCAACTATCTAAGTTGCTTGAATATTTAACATTAATCACAAAATGGAACAAAACTTATAACCTCAGTGCGATTCGCACAATGGAAGAAGGCGTTAAAAAGCATTTATTAGACAGCTTGTCTATTATGCCGTTTATTGACAAGTCACCACTACTTGATGTGGGCGCAGGTGCAGGATTGCCAGGGATTGTGATTAGTATTATGCGACCTGAGCTTTTTGTTAATGTGCTAGATACAGTGGGTAAAAAATGTCGTTTTATGCAGTTTGTAAAATCTCAATTAGGGCTTAAAAATTTAACCGTATTGAATGAGCGTGTTGAGGTGTTTGAATCTCAGAGGTGTTTTGGTCAGATTACTTCCAGAGCATTTGCTAAGGTCAACAAAACATTGAAATTAACACAACATCTATTATGCGATAATGGGCGTTACTTATTAATGAAGGGTGCAAATATTGGACAAGAGAGTTTGCCCGAAGGTACAAAAATCCATCAACTGTGCGTATCAAATGTTTCAAATGAACGGTTCTTATTAGAAATTAGGAAAAAAATATGAAAAAAATAATCTACACATTACTGGGTTTAATTGTTACTGTAACAATTGTTATTATTACTCTGCTTGACCCGATAGGAAAGAAAATCAGCCAACAATATGCTACTGAGTTATTAAAAACACCGGTCAAAATCAGTCAATTTAGTTCTGATTTTTTAGACAAGAGTATTAATATTGATTTTATTGAGGTGAAAAACCCACCTAACTTTAAGAATGAAAATGCCTTCTCTTTGGATCATTTTTCTTTAAAAGTAGGCGATAGCGATAACAATTTGATTGTTCTTGATGAGATATTTCTTGATGGGTTGGCATTCACCTTGGAGCAAAACGATTCTAATGTGAATTTGACACAACTCATTGATAATTTAGATCAAGCGCCATCACAGTCCTCTGATGTGTCTAGTAGTGATAATAGTAACGCCAATGAAAAACGCATCAAGATAAAGTATTTTAAAGTTAGCAATATTAGCCTTAAAGTGGATTCTGAGTGGCTAAGAACCACACTTAAAGTTCCTAATATTTCCATCAGTAATTTTGGTGGAGATTCAGGTATTAGAATTGATAAAATTGGCAAAGAAGTTACCAAAAAGATTATGAATAATTTGAGAAAAGCATTAGAGGAAAAGGGTATTGAGGCTGGTAAAAAAGAAATTGAAGCTAGCTTGCGTCGAAAAATTGCACAACAGCTCGGTGTTGCAAGTGATGAACTAAAGGACACGGTAAAAGATTTGTTTAAAAATTTCGATTTTTAATTGTAAAAGTAGAGGCGATTGATTTATTCTGCGGTATTTCACAAGATATAAATAGATTGGTTTTTTAGTCTAAAAGAGACCTTTGCAGTGCGTAGCCTCCCTTGAGGATAAATAGGAACAATCATCAGAAACCCACTTTTCACCCACTTGGCGATTTTTTAAACCCAGCCTTAGCCCTGCTAGGACAAGGTTTAAAGAAATCACCAATTGGGCAAAAATTGGATTTTGCTAATCATCCCTATTTATGCAAAGGTCTCTAAAAATTAGGCAAACCCACGCAAAAGATAAGTATGTTTCAATCATTAAATCATTGTCCGTGTTAAAAAGTGGTAAGGCTTCTGAGGCGTCCTTTAATTGATATTGAAACCACATTGAATTACAAAAGACCAATAACAGTAAAATAAAGTGGCATGCAGTGTAACTCTAATGAAAAAGAAAAAACAAGTAAGAACAGAATTAAAATTTAGAAGAAAAATTGTTTGATTTTTTTTGGATGAAATAAACTTATAGACTTAAATGCTCAACTCTATTATAATAAAGTGTTGGTTACAATTTTGTGACTATAAAAAGGATGAATAAATGCAAAAAAACAACATAACTATAGTTGTGGCAGTGGCATTGACGCTGGCAACAGCCCAATCAATAGCGAGCAACGACTTACAGATTACTCGCACAGGACTTAACGATCTAGCGGTGATCGCCCAATTCGGAGGCGCCAACATCTCAGTCGGTAAGCAAGTAGTGCCCTTTGGTAATAATGATACAATGATGACCAATAGTGCTAGTAGAGCACTCGCAGAGAAGTCATACAATAGCATTGTCGCTAGCAAACAATTCGGCGCTACAAACTTTAATGTATGGCTAGGAGGCAGTAAATCAAGAGGACTTTCTGCTAGTTACGCAGGCAGTAATTGGCAGCTAGGAGCGAGTGCAATGCAATATACAACAGAACGCACCGTATCAACAATGATAGATCTCGGGACATCAAGTGCAAACACTCCATCAAGCCAATTTGACCCACTTATCCCATGGAAAAGAGTTGATAAACCTCAACAAGAGGTGGCTAAAGATAAACCTCAACAAGAGGTGGCTAAAGACAAACCTCAACAAGAGGTGGCTAAAGACAAACCCCAACAAGAGGTGGCTAAAGACAAACCCCGACAAGAGGTGGATAAAGAGCAACTTCATCAAAAGGTTGACGCTGCTGCTGTTTTGAAAATGCGTGCAGCTCGAGCAGAGTATCAAAGATTAAGGGTAGAATATGACAGGTTAAAGACAGAATATGACAGCATGAATGCCGATAGCCAAAGTCTAGGCGTGTCTTTGATCGTGGCTCAGGATATATGGGCTGCGACTAACGGCGTTTACAACAATATGCTTATTCAGCAGAAAAATGAAACGAATGCGCTTAACTCGCTTAAGCAATTAATTGCAGCAACAAAAGATAAGATTAAAGAATATCAACGATTGCATGATGAATACAAAGCAAAGTATAGCCAGACTTGGTTTTCTGCGTACCTGAATGCGGCAGGAATGGCTAATTACCGGAAGGAACAAGAGCAAAAAAAACTTGCTACTTATCAAGCAAAAATTGTGCTTCAAAGATCCATAGTGAAAAACATAGCACTAAGATTGAAGGCTATCAAGTCTCAGTTAGACAAAGCCCTTGCTACTAAACTCAAAATAGCCAGCAAGCAAGCACAACTTGTTAGCAAAATTGAGAAAATTCGTATACCGTTGAGAAAAGCACGCTGGGCAAGCGAAAAAGCCTACATGAAGCTCAACAAAGCAATTGAAGAAGTTGAAGTTTCAAAATATAAACACATAGAGCAGTCAGTGCATAACAATGAAGGTACTGTAGATACACCTTCAAGAACTGATCATAACAATGAAAATGCTGTAGATGCACCTCCAGGAATTGATCGTAATAATGAAAATGCTGTAGATGCACCTTCAGGAATTGATCGTAACAATGGAAATGCTGTAAATGCACCTCCAGGAATTGATCATAACAATGCTATCAAGCCATCAAACGCTGGTATCAACAACAGACTGAGTGCTATTAAGGGTGAAGCAATAAGTTATATTGAAAGCACGAGGTATACGGGGGTTTCACTACATGGCAGTTATTCGTTCGGTAGTGGTATCTCGGTGTTAGCCAAGCATATTACTCTTAAAACGAAGAGCAAATCAGAGTCGATTAACTCACTTGAAGTACAATATCTAGTGCGTGATGGTTTTGTAGTTGGTATCCGCAAAGAATCATTTAATGGGATAAATAACAACGCTGTAACAGTCGCAACCAAATACGCTGTTGAGGATGGCAAAAGTATCGGGTTTGAGCACAGAGCAAGTGGTAGCGATAACAAGTCAAGTGTGAATTTCTCTTTAAAGTTCTAGTAACACATGATAGCAGTCGTTCGCCTCTATGGGCACTGCAAATAATAAAAAAGCCCTGATTATTCAGGGCTTTTTTATTGCACTTAATCGGGCATGGCGTTAGGTTTGTAATTTCTATTTTTGGTTTTTGGCGTACCATTTATAAAAATAACCAAACTAACTCTATACATTATCTGCATTTCCTAAATCGCACTGGTTTTTTTGGTGTCCTTGAGTTAATCAAACATTGGGTTGAAATCCTAACTTTTGATAATGGTAGAGAATTTAGTTGGCACAATCAACTAACCCAATTAGAGGTCTCTGTATTAATCCAGGAGTCTCAATTGCCGAGTAATTAATCTAACCCAAAATCGTAACACGCATTAGAATAAAATTGGCAAAAAAGTATTTAAAGAAATCCTACACAAACTCAAAAATGTACTAGAGGGGCAAGGTGTAACCGCAATCAAACAAGGATTCACATCGCAATACTGAGCAAAAACTTGGTATTGAAAGCAGTTTAATTCTGATAAAATTAAAAAAATAAAGCCGAAGAATTTTAGGCTTCAATAGGAGGCGTTATGAAAATCGAGGCAATTGATTTATTTTGTGGTATTGGCGGTCTAACACACGGGTTACAGAAAGCCAATATAAAAGTGCTCGCTGGCCTTGATAATGATAAATCGTGTGAATACGCCTATAAAAGAAACAATGGCGTTAAATTTATTTGCAAAGATGTTTCTAGTTATGATTTTAAAGCCATGAAAAATATGTATTCTAAAGGTAGCATTAAAGTCTTAGCAGGTTGTGCACCTTGTCAAACATTTTCATCTCATACTTTTAAAGTTAAAGACAGAGAAAAAGATGTCCGTTGGAATATGATTGACCATTTTCTACGGGGAATTAAGACTATAAAGCCTGATATTATCTCTATGGAGAATGTGCGAGGGATAGTTAAAACCCAAGTGTTTAGCAAGTTTGTTGAACAAATAAAAAAAATGAAATATCAAGTTTCCTATGAAGTTGTCAATTGTGCTGATTATGGCATCCCACAAAATAGAAACAGACTGGTTTTTTTAGCCTCAAAATTAGGTGATATCTCAGTGCCACAAAAAACCCACAAAAAAAACGAACACATTTCGATTGAAAAAATTATTAAATCGTTGCCTGTGTTAAAAAGTGGTGAAGTTTGCAAAAAAGACAAAGTACATAAAACTAGAAATCTTTCTGAATTAAATATAAAGAGAATACAACAGTCAAAACCTGGAGGTACTTGGAAGGATTGGGATAAAGCACTATTGCCAGATTGTTACAAAAAGGAGAGTGGTCAAAGTTACGCAACTGTTTATGGTCGCATGAGTTGGAGTAAAGTTTCCCCCACAATAACAACACAATTTAGCAGTTATGGTTCAGGCAGGTTTGGACATCCTGAGCAAGACAGAGCTATATCTATTCGAGAAGGTGCGTTATTGCAAACATTTCCCGCTAGTTATGATTTTGGCAAAGAAATTCGTACTGTTGAGGCAAGCAGGCATATCGGCAATGCCGTTCCGCCACAGTTGGGGTTGGTAATTGGTAAAACGATTGTAGAGCATATAGATTGTAGAACACATAAAGGAAAACCATGACTAACGGATCAGGATTTAATTTCAATATTTCTCTTAGTGTACTAGACCATTTGGGTAGAAATCTATACCGTAGTTTTATTACAGTGATTGGCGAGGCAATCTCCAATTCATGGGATGCTGATGCGGAAAATGTATGGATTACTATCGAGAGAGAAGAAAATTATTTTGTTATCAAGGATGATGGTATAGGTATGTCAGAGCAAGATTTTCAAGATAAGTTTTTGAAAATTGGCTATACAAAAAGAAAGAACGGTGATCAGAAATCATCAGGCGGGCGTCCTTTTATTGGCAGAAAAGGTATTGGAAAATTAGCACTATTATCTTGTGCAAAGAAGATTAACATTATTACTAAAACGCTTGAAACAGACTATGTGGGCGGTGTTATTGATAATAATCAATTAGACCAAGACATTAATGACGATGTAAATGCGCAGAATTCAAAACTCGGTCAACTAGATAATGAAATTTTTTCAAAGTATAAAAAAGATCACGCAAAAGGAACAATTGTTTATTTTGAAGATATTCATGAGGGTATAAAAAACAGATTAGATTACATTAAAATATTAGTAGCTTTATATTTTCGATTTTCTCTTGTAGATACAAAATTTAATATTTATATCAATGATGAAAAAATTACGGTAAATATCCTTACAGATTTGGCGAAAAAAACAGAATTTTTGTGGAAAATAAATGAATTAGAAGATCCTTATATTAATTTATTAGGTGAGTTAAAAGAAAATGAAAACATAAGTTCCGAAGTAAAAATTAAAGGGTTTATTGTATCAGTTGTAAAACCAAGTCACTTGAAAATTCGTAATTCTGACGAAAAGATTGGTGTTGATCTTTTTGTTAATGGGCGATTAAGAGAAAAAAATATTTTAAGTCATTTTTCAACTTTTTCAACTCGAGTAGTGGCGAGTTATTTGTATGGACAAATTCACTTTGATCAATTAGACTCAGAAGATGATGATAAATTTACCACTTCCAGAGAGGGGGTAAAAGAAGGGGATGCTGATTTTAAAATCTTATTAGATGAATTAGAAACAATACTTAACAAAATATCCAATCAATGGGACGAATGGAGGATAAAACATAGGCAAGAGGGGGACATTGAATATGATAAAAGAAAAACGCCAAAACAAAGAGCCGCTATGTCTTTGGTTAATAAAACTGCCGATGAATATACACCACCAAAAGACTCAGAAAGTAAAACTAAGATTAATGGATGGTTAAATGATTTAAATGACGATGCACAATTTAATGTTCTTTCTTATGTGGATTGTTTTATGTCTGAAAATTTGATTAGGAAATACATAAAAGATAAAAAGATAGAATTATCTGAAGAAGCAGAAAAAAACATAAGGAAATATAAAGCAGCAGAGGAAAATAACACAAATAACGGAAATATCAGTATTGACATTATGAAAAATAATGAAGGTTTAAGTTATTTATCCATGGATGGTTTGGCAAATTTACTTGATAAGAGTAAAAATAGTAATTCAGCGTCCTTAGCAAGAGACGCAATAGAATATAAGCCTATGAGGAATGCTGTTGCACATACAGGCAGATTAACTGAAGAAGCACAATTGAGACTAGCCTCAGTTTATATAAACATTAAAGAAAGGTTAGAAACACTCTTTGATAATTGAATAATGAAAATCATTGATTCACATTGTCATTTAGACAGAGTAGATTTAGCGGCTTTTGGTGGCAGTATGGACAGTTTATTGGCGCATGCCAAAACACTGTCGGTGGAGGAATTTTTATGCGTTTGTATTGATTTNTCATTTAATGGGATAAATAACAACGCTGTAACAGTCGCAACCAAATACGCTGTTGAGGATGGCAAAAGTATCGGGTTTGAGCACAGAGCAAGTGGTAGCGATAACAAGTCAAGTGTGAATTTTTCTTTAAAGTTCTAGTAACACATGATAGCAGTCGTTCGCCTCTATGGGCACTGCAAATAATAAAAAAGCCCTGATTATTCAGGGCTTTTTTATTGCACTTAATCGGGCATGGCGTTAGGTTTGTAATTTCTATTTTTGGTTTTTGGCGTACCATTTATAAAAATAACCAAACTAACTCCATCCACTTTCTGCACTCCCTAAATCGCACTGGTTTTTTTTGGCGCCATTGAGCCAAAACTTGGCATTGAGGGCGACTTAGGCAGCTTTGAAAATCTGATAAAATTAAAAGCAATGCTAAAAAATTGTTAAAAGATTTTAGTTTTTAATAGAGAGGTTGATTTATGAATGTTGTTTCTGAAAATAACGAAGTCTTTAATGCTTCTGTGTCGGTGCAAACGATAGAGGGGTATTCTGGGCTTGTGATGGAGTCAAGAGGCGGTGCTAAAGGCGGTGTAAATGAAAGAAATACTGATTATTTGCTTGCGTTAGAGGTGATATTGTCGAGGATTTTTAAATTGAACATAAGGACGATCAAGGTGTTTTTGGTTTCTAAAAATGCCTTGAAAATATGGCCATCCATGGCGCAGAGAGCGCTTGAGGTAGAAGGATCTACTGATATAAAACTATCCCCAAATACAAAAGAGTTAAAAAAATTAATTTGTAAAGCACAAAAGGATAAGAAAAAAAACCCCAATAGCCAAGGAGGAAATCCAACAAAAAAAAAATTTATTAGTGCAAATTTAGACGACCCTAGGCAATGGGAATTTGTGGGGTTGGGTCGTACGCCAGCCCATATAATTTCAGAAGATGAAATAAGTGAAAAGGCATTTGACCCAAAAGACGCAGAAAAGGTCAAAGAAAAAATAATTCGTTCTATTGCGAATAGACGAGGACAGGCTAAATTCAGAAAAAAATTATTGAAAATATATGATGGAAAGTGTGCTATTTCGGCAACAAACTTACCACCTATTCTCGAAGCAGCTCATATTGTTCCTTATCAAGGAGAGAATACAAATAACATTACAAACGGTATTTTATTAAGATCTGATTTTCATCTGTTGTTTGATCTTGGGCTTATCGGCATAAACAATGCTTATAAAGTAGTTGTTTCCTCGTCACTTAGTAATACAGAATATGCGCAACACCATGCATCAAATATTTTTCTACCAAAGGAAAAAAGTCAAAGACCGAGTCGTGAGGCGCTTGATTTTCGTCCCTTGCCTTATAGGCAATAAGATGCTAAATTTAGATACAACAACGACCAATTTTTAACAATAACTTGAGGTATTAATATGAAAATCATTGATTCACATTGTCATTTAGACAGAGTAGATTTAGCGGCTTTTGGTGGCAGTATGGACAGTTTATTGGCGCATGCCAAAACACTGTCGGTGGAGGAATTTTTATGCGTTTGTATTGATTTAGAGCATTTCGAGGATGTGTTTTCTTTGGCGAAGAAATACTCGCAGATTTATGCGTCGGTGGGGGTACATCCTTGTGAGTTGGAAGGTCAAGATCCGAGTGTGGCAGAATTGTTGGCGTNCCAATTTTTAACAATAACTTGAGGTATTAATATGAAAATCATTGATTCACATTGTCATTTAGACAGAGTAGATTTAGCGGCTTTTGGTGGCAGTATGGACAGTTTATTGGCGCATGCCAAAACACTGTCGGTGGAGGAATTTTTATGCGTTTGTATTGATTTAGAGCATTTCGAGGATGTGTTTTCTTTGGCGAAGAAATACTCGCAGATTTATGCGTCGGTGGGGGTACATCCTTGTGAGTTGGAAGGTCAAGATCCGAGTGTGGCAGAATTGTTGGCGTTGGCGGATGAGGATAATATTATTGCCATTGGCGAGACAGGGTTGGATTATTTTCATGTGGAAAAAGACACAGCAGATTGGCAACGAGACCGCTTTAGGCGGCATATTCAAGCCTCCAATCAATCGGGCAAACCGCTGATTATTCACACACGCAATGCCAAGCACGATACCATTCAAATCATGCAAGAAGAGCAGGCGGAACAAGGGGTAATGCATTGTTTTTCTGAGGATTGGGACACAGCTAAAGCGGCGTTGGACTTGGGGTTTTATATTTCATTTTCAGGCATTATCACTTTTAAGAGTGCGGATGATTTGCGCGAGGTTGCTAAAAAAGTGCCGTTGGATAGGATTTTGGTGGAAACAGATGCACCTTATTTAACCCCTGTGCCCTACCGTGGCAAGCCTAACTCGCCCGCCTACACTTATTATACAGTTGAAAAATTAGCCGAAATTCGGGGCGAGAGTATTGAAGCAATTGCTAATGCCACCACCAATAATTTTAAGACCTTGTTTTTCTGATGAGCGTTCAATTTAAGACAGTTGATGAGTTTTCCACAGGACAACGACTAGATAATTATTTACTTAAAATACTTAAAGGTGTGCCAAAATCACACATCTATCGAGTGATTCGTAAAGGTGAAGTGCGGGTCAATAAGGGCAGGAAAAAAGCCGATTACAAATTACAAGTCGATGATGTGGTGCGTATCCCACCGATTCGGGTGGCTGAATCAAAGCCGAGTAAAGCCTCAGATAGTCTTAAAAAGTTGTTGACTGAGAGTATTTTGTATGAGGATAAAGGGCTGTTGGTGATTAATAAGCCGAGTGGATTGGCAGTGCATGGTGGTAGTGGTATTGATATTGGGGTGATTGAGGCATTCAGAGATATGTTTAACACGCCGGTGGAGTTGGTGCATCGCATTGACCGTGCGACTTCAGGCGTTTTGTTGATTGCCAAAAAACGCAGTGTATTGAAAAATCTACATGAGCAACTGATTCAACATCAAATGGAGAAACGCTATACGGCTCTGGTTAAAGGCACATGGTCAAAAAAACGCCATAGTATTGACGCACCTTTATATCAGAATTCACGCTGCACAGTGGTTGATGCGAAAGGCAAAGATGCGCTTAGTCACTTTCAACCAATAAAGAATTTTGAGAGTATTGATGCTTCTTTGGTTGAAGTGCTCATTGAAACTGGGCGTATGCATCAGATCCGTGTGCATGGACAATATGCAGGGCATCCTTTGGCGTGCGATGATAAATATGGTGACAGAGAATTTGATCGAAAATTACATGCTCAAGGTTTGAGGCGTTTATTCCTGCATGCGCATCAACTGACTTTTACCAATCCAAGTACGGGAGAAATCCAAACCATTAAGGCGCCGTTGTCAGCGGAATTACAGGCATTTTTGGCGACCTTATGAAGGCTTATTTTCGCCTGATGCGTTTACACAAGCCGATTGGGATTTATTTGTTACTTTATCCTGCTTTGTGGGCGTTGTTTTTGGCGGCAGAGAGAGTGCCTGATTTAAAGTTATGCTTGATTTTTGTTGCAGGGGTGGTTTTAATGCGTTCAGCAGGTTGTGTGATTAATGATTATGCAGATAGAGGGATTGATAAATTGATCAAACGCACGCAAAACCGTCCCATCACCACAGGGGAAATTCATCCAAAATCAGCACTTATTTTATTTTTTGTGCTGATGATGATCGCCTTTGGTTTGGTATTGATGACCAATACTTTGACCATTCAATTAGCAGTGATTGCAGCTTTTTTGGCGACACTCTATCCGTTTACTAAGCGTTGGACGCACCTGCCACAGTTCGTGCTTGGCTGTGCATTTGCAATGAGTGTGCCGATGGCTTTTGCTGCCACCAATGGCAGCGTGCTTGCGGGTGCGTGGTGGGTTTTTTTGGCGACTGTTGTGTGGACGGTGATTTACGATACTATGTATGCCATGGCGGATAGAGAGGAAGATTTAAAGATTGGGGTTAAATCCAGTGCCATTTTATTTGCTCGGTTTGATCGGCTCATTATTGCTTTGTTGCAATTAATGTTAATTGGTATTTTGATTAAAATTGGGTGGGTGTTTGAGTTAAAATTAGCGTATTTTCTTATGTTGTTTGTAGTGTTGGGGTTGATGTTTTATCATCAGTTTTTAATTAAAAAGCGGGAGAAAGGCGCTTGTTTTGAGGCATTTTTGCACAATCACTATATTGGGATGAGTGTGCTGTTGGGTATTATTTCTGGATTATGATTGGAGGTTTTTATGAGATTTTTTAAATTTGTGACGGGTATTTCGTTGTTGGCATTAGCGTTTTTGAGTAATGCGCAGTCTAATCCTCAATGGGTTCAAATGGTGGCAAATGACCAGCTTAGCGTCAGAGTTGTCTTATTAAATGATACGCAATGTCCAAAAGTGAGTGTTGATAATGTCCCTACGGCTATGCACTTAAGAGCTGCTAAGGTAGTGGATTTCCCCGCAGTATGTGAATTGTTGGTCAGTCGTGATACCCGTTCAATTAAAATTAAACAGCAGGCGTTGCCGACTTTGCCCAGTGTGGTAGATCGTATTGCTATATTAGGCGATACAGGATGTCGCATTAATAAAATTAATGCACAAGCGTGTAATGATGCTCAAGCTTGGCCGTTGCGTGAATTGAGTGCCAGTATTGGCGCCCAAACCCCCGATATAATTTTGCATGTAGGCGATTATTTTTACCGAGAAACCCCTTGTCCTGAAGGTGATAAAGGTTGCAAAGGCTCGCCTAGTGGATACAACTGGGATACTTGGAATGCCGATTGGTTTGCACCTGCAAACTCATTATTTCAATCCTCAGTAATCGCTCTTTCTAGGGGTAATCATGAGGAATGTGGCAGAGCACAAAACGGCTGGTCGCGCTATTTATCGCCATGGGCGTATCCAAAGGCGGGGCAAGCTTGTGCAGAGATGGAAAAGCCTTATATATTGAAGTTGAAAGGGGTTAATTATATTATGTTTGACAGTAGTTCTGGTCAGGATGATCGTACTTCTGAGCCACAATTGGCACTTTATAAAAAGGCAATAGCGCAATTAAAAATTGATAAAGATTCAACCAATATATTCCTAACGCATCGACCTATGTGGACTTATAACAAAATTAAATCTACTTATTATTATGGCAATCTAACCCAACAAATTGCTTTTAAGAACTTACTACCCAAGCGCACGCTATTTGTTTCCGGACATGCCCATTATCTGCAAGTACTGGATATGCAAACTGATTATGATCAAGTGATTATTGGCAATAGTGGCACAGAGTTGGTAAAAGTTGGCAATACCACGCAAAAAAATGTTGATATAAACAAACATATGGCTAATTTTGTTTATTCTCGCTCTGGTTTTGGTTACGGAATTTTGACAGAGTCAAGTAAAACCCTTAAATTTTATAAGCAAAATGGCGCCCATACTGGAGAATGCATATGGTTATCTGACAAGCAACATCCCTCTTTAATCTGTCAATAGCTAAAGAAGCTGGTAAAGATATTGATCTAATTGTGTCCAATATCTTTTAAGGCGAGTTTTATTAAATGCCTCTTAGGAGTTCGTTGATACCTACTTTAGAACGAGTTTTAGCGTCTACTTGTTTGACAATCACTGCGCAGTAGAGTGAATAACTACCATCTTTTGAAGGTAGATTGCCAGATACAACAACTGAGCCTGCTGGTACACGACCATAAGTTATTTCGCCAGTTTCTCGATTGAAGATCTTAGTAGATTGCCCTATATAAACACCCATTGAAATCACCGCACCCTCTTCAACAATCACGCCTTCAACTACCTCTGAACGAGCACCAATAAAGCAGTTATCTTCAATAATAGTTGGGCTGGCTTGTAATGGCTCTAAAACACCACCGATACCAACACCACCTGAGAGGTGTACATTCTTGCCAATTTGTGCGCAAGAACCAACGGTTGCCCAAGTATCTACCATTGTGCCAGAGCCAACATAAGCGCCAATATTGACATACGACGGCATAAGCACTGTGTCTTTGGCGATGAACGAGCCACGACGCGCACTCGCTGGTGGCACGACACGAACACCTGCTGCTGCAAATTCATCTGCTGATAGTTCGGCAAATTTTGAAGGCACTTTATCGTAGTATTGGGTAAATCCGCCTGGCGTTGGCGTGTTGTCTTCTAATCTAAAAGAAAGTAACACTGCTTTTTTTAGCCATTCGTTAACTGTCCAATCGCCCACACCTTGTTGTTCGGCAACACGCGCTTGACCTGAATCGAGCAGATGGATCGCCTCAGCAACGGCTTGTTTAACTTCGCTACTGGCAGTTTGTGGGTTGATGTTAGCCCTGTCTTCAAAAGCCGCTTCAATAATATCTTTCATAAGGTATCCATCGTTCAAAAAACAGATATTATATCAGGGCAAGCCACTAATCTTCGTGACAATGATTGTGATGATGCTCATAAGTTGTCATTAGTTCATCCATCTGGTCGGCGTATAAATCATTAAATTGAGCATCTTTAATAAGCGCCTCAGGTTTTCCCATGCAACAAATATGGTGATATAGGCACAGTACTTGGGTGGATTCTTTCATTACCCGATGTAGGTCGTGAGAGATCATCAACACCGCACAGCCTTGTTGTTGGTGAATGTTTTGAATGAGTTTATAGAGCTGCATTTGTCCATCAACATCAAGATTTTGTGCAGGTTCGTCCAAGATCAATACATTGGGTTTATTGAGTAGCGCACGCGTTAGTAATACGCGTTGTAATTCACCACCTGATAGGATTTTTAAAGGTGAGTCTAGCAAGTTTTGAATCCCCATTAATTCAGCGGTTTCTTGCAAGAAACTAGGTGCAACTTTTTGATTCAGATTGCAAAAATCAAGCACCTTTAGTGGCATAAATGGATTGGGGCTAAAAGCTTGTGGCATATAACCCAATTTGAATTTTTTCGCACGCTTAATATTGCCACTATCGGCTTTAATCAAACCCAATAAAACCTTGATAAGTGAGCTTTTCCCTGCACCATTTGGACCGATGATAGTAAGAAACTCTCCCTGCTGTAGCTCAAAACTCACCTTATCCAAAACGCTTTTTCCACGGCGCGTGAGACTGATATCGTGAGCGCTAATAAGGGCTTGAGATGAGATTGTCATAGGTGTATTTTATACTAATCTTGATGTCTAAAAAATCGGTAAAATTCACCCTTATGTCAAACCCTCATCAACTTATTCTATTAGACGGATCAGCCTTTTTATTTAGGGCTTATTTTTCTACTATTGCACAAAATTTAACCAATGATGAGGGTTTTCCAACAGGGGCAATGTTTGGCGTCATTAATGCGTTGAAGCGTCTACAGAATCAATACCCTGAAGCAAAACTCATTGCAATTTTTGATGCCAAAGGCAATAACCACCGTCATGAGATTTACCCTCAGTACAAAGCACATCGAAAACCTGCTGATGAAGAGTTGGTTATGCAAATTGAACCACTGTATGAAATTATTCGTGCGATGGGGTTTCATTTTATGTGTGTTGATGGCGTGGAAGCAGACGATGTGATTGCTACGCTAACGCTTTGTGCCAAGGAGCATAAGCTAGATACGATTATTGCCAGTGGCGATAAAGATTTAATGCAATTGGTTAACGAGCATATACACCAGCTGGATATGAAAGGTAACTTGTTGGATTATGACGGTGTTGTGGAAAAAATAGGCGTTAGTCCTGAGCAAATCTTGGACCTTTTGGCACTCACTGGCGATAGTGCCGATAATATTCCTGGAGTACCAAGTGTAGGGCCTAAAACCGCGATTAAGTGGCTAGGGCAGTTTAAATCTATTGAAGGTATCAAGGTCAATGCTGAGCAAATCGGTGGCAAAGTGGGTGAGAAATTGCGAGAGAATTTTGACCTACTAGATTTGTCTTATAAATTAGTGAAACTCAAGTTTGATGTGGAGTTGCCTTGTGATATTTTGGATAATGAACCAGGTGCAGACAACGAAAAGTTGATGCACCTTTATCAAAAATACGGTTTTAAAGTATGGTTTAAACAACTTGGCGGTGTTGAGTCAAGCGTGACAACTCCGGTCGTAAAGTCAACGACCTCGCCCATAGTTGAGTTAAGCCCTGAAGTGTCACAGACTGAGGTGCGTCAGTCTGATTGGTTAAAAGAATACACACAAAACACAGTATTCACACAAGATAATTTTGAAGCTTTGGTAAAACGTCTGAGCACATGTAAACGTTTTGTTTTTGATTTAGAAACCGATTCGCTAGATTATATGAACGGCAAAATTGTCGGCTGGGTATTTTTGGTAGACAAAGACAGTTTCTATGTTCCTGTTGCTCATGATTATTTAGACGCACCAGCACAACTGAGCTTTGATGAAGTGTTATCAAAATTACGGGTAATTTTAGAGAATTCAAGCATTGGAAAAATCGGACAAAACCTCAAATACGACAGCCATATCCTAGCAAATTATGGCGTTACACTCAACGGCATTGTTGATGATACTATGCTCAAATCCTATTGTTTGAATTCAGTTGCATCAAGACATAATATGGACGACCTATCCGAGTATTATCTAGGGCATACCACTATTCATTTTACCGATATTGCAGGCAAGGGTAAAAAGCAAATCACCTTCAATCAAGTGAGTATTGATAACGGTGCTCCGT
Source organism: thiotrophic endosymbiont of Bathymodiolus puteoserpentis (Logatchev) (assembly GCF_900127505.1). Classification (NCBI taxonomy): domain Bacteria; kingdom Pseudomonadati; phylum Pseudomonadota; class Gammaproteobacteria; species thiotrophic endosymbiont of Bathymodiolus puteoserpentis (Logatchev). The sequence continues at coordinate 47,481 of NZ_UEXF01000031.1, forward strand.
ATGCTTGTGAAGATGTTATTGTGACACATAAACTCAACGAAGTTTTGGCGCAAGAATTGGTGAATTATGCCAAACTTTACAAACTGTATCAAACGATAGAATTACCCCTGATTGCTGTTTTGGTAACCATGGAGCGCAATGGCGTAGAATTAGATGCTAATGCCTTGGGTAAGCAGCAATTTGATGTTATTGTGCAGATGGAAGCCATTCAGACGCAGGCATTTGAATTAGCAGGCAATGCGTTTAATTTAGAATCGCCGAAACAAATTCAGCAAATTTTGTTCTCAGAAGAAGGTTTAGGGTTGGAATCAAAAAAGAAAACCCCGAAAGGCGCACCATCAACCAATGAAGAAGCCCTGAAATTATTAGACCATCCCTTAGTGGACTTGATACTCAGTTATCGTATGCTAACCAAGCTCAATTCTACTTATTTGGAGGCGCTACCTAAGCAAATTGACCTGCACACTAAAAGGCTGCACACTTCTTATCATCAAGCAGTTACTGCCACAGGCCGCTTGTCATCTAGTAACCCAAATCTACAAAATATCCCCATTCGTAGCGAGCAAGGCGCAAGAATTCGTTCGGCTTTTATCGCCAGCGAAGGCAAAGTTATTATTGCAGCAGATTATTCGCAGATTGAGCTTAGAATTATGGCGCATATCTCTAAAGACCAAAACCTTTTAAGTGCATTCAATGAAGACAAAGATGTGCACAGCGCCACTGCATCCACTATGTTTAATGTGCCACTTGACGCTGTGACTAAAGAGCACCGTCGCAAAGCCAAAGCGATTAACTTTGGTTTGATTTATGGTATGAGTGCCTTTGGTTTGGCGAAGCAAATTGATGTCTCACGCACCGAAGCCAAGCAATATATTGATGCGTATTTTGAGAACTATCCAAATGTAGCTAACTATATGGAGCGCACCAAAGAATTAGCCAAGGCGCAAGGGTATGTTGAAACGGTGATAGGTAGGCGTTTATATTTGCCACAAATCAACGCTAAGAACAAAATGCTACAACAGCATGCCCTACGAACAGCCATCAATGCACCAATGCAAGGATCTTCAGCGGATATCATTAAAAAAGCCATGCTTGATGTTGATGCGTGGATTGGCAGAAATAATCCCGACATTAAAATGATAATGCAAGTCCATGATGAATTGGTGTTTGAAGTGAATGCGCTAAAAGCCGATGAGTTTTCTAAAAAAATACAGAACTTGATGCAGAATGCTTACCAGCTAGACATTCCACTTAAAGTTGATGTGGGTGTCGGGCAGTCTTGGCAAGAAGCACATTAATATGGAATTTAGTGATAGAATAAAATAACGCATATGAAAATAACCGACCACAAGGACTTTGAAAAGATAACAAATGCTTGGGGATTGGATTAATCAAAAATAAAGGTAAAAAAATGAATAAAGAACAATTACAAGTATTATTAATGGAATCGTTGGTGTCGTTGAAAGCGAAGGGCGTGTTGGAGAATATACCTGAAAATATTCGACTTGACCATTCAAAGGATAAAATCCAAGGGGACTTTGCCTCGAATATTGCGATGATGTTGTCTAAGCAGGCAGGGTGCGCACCGAGAGAATTGGCTTCGATGATTATTGCCAACTTCCCAGATTCTGCTGAGGTGGAAAAGATTGAAATTGCAGGCCCAGGTTTTATTAATTTCTTTATGTCTCAAGGCTCAAATGCCTTAGTGCTGGAGAATATCATTAAACAAGGTAAAAATTATGGTTTATCAGATGTGGGTGCGGGGCAACGAGTTTTGTTAGAATTTGTCTCTGCTAATCCAACAGGTCCACTTCATGTAGGTCATGGGCGAGGTGCAGCGTATGGGGCAACGGTTGCTAATCTTTTGCGCGGCGTAGGGTTTGAAGTTGACAATGAATATTATGTGAATGATGCGGGTCGGCAGATGGATATTTTGGCAACATCGGTTTATTTGCGCTATGTTGAAACGCAACAATTCCCTGATAACGGCTACAAAGGGGATTATATTTTTGATATTGCCAAAACAATTAAGGGCATTGAAAAATTTGATATTTTTAATGGTGCTTGTAAAGACGAAAAAGATGGCGGCGATAAAGAAAAACATATTGATGATTTAATTGCTAATTGCAAGTCTCAATTGGGACACGATTACAAAAAAATCTTTGATTTAGCGATTGATAGTATTTTGGGCGATATTAAAATTGATTTGGCTGAGTTTGGTGTTCAGTACCAACAATGGTTTTCTGAACAGTCTTTAGTGAATAGCGGACTGAGTAAAAAAACGGTGAAAAAATTACAAGACTCAGGGCATATTGTTGAGAAAGAAGGGGCGCTTTGGTTTAAAACCACAGATTTTGGCGATGACTTAGACCGTGTCGTAGTGCGTGATAATGGTATGCATACTTATTTTGCTTCTGATATTGCTTATCATCTTGAGAAGTTTGGGCGAGGCTATGACAAAATCATCAATATTTGGGGTGCCGACCACCATGGTTATATCGCTAGAGTAAAGGCATCAATTCAGGCACTTGGCTACAATCCTGACAAGTTAGAAATTTTACTAGTACAGTTTGTTAATCTGATTAGAAAGGGTGAAAAAGTTTCTATGTCCACTCGCAGTGGCTCGTTTATCACTTTGGAAGAATTGCGTGATGAAGTCGGTAATGATGCGGCGCGTTTTTTCTATATTTTGCGTAAAGCCGACCAGCATATGGATTTTGACTTGGATTTGGCAAAGTCTAAAACCAATGAAAATCCTGTGTTTTATATTCAATATGCCCATGCACGCATTTGTTCAGTGCTTGCTAAAGCAGATGGCAATCAAGTGCCAGATTTAGCGTTACTTGATAATGAATATGAGCAAGCACTTATCAAACAACTTAGTCGTTACGCAGACACGCTTAAGAATGCAGCACTAAATTATGAGCCACATGTTTTGGCTTATTATTTGCGTGATTTGGCGGGTGATTTCCACAGTTATTACAACAATAGCGAGTTCTTGATTGATAATAAAACTTTGCAAGCCTCTCGTCTACAACTTGTTATTGCCGTACAGCAAATACTTCAAAATGGGTTGGGCTTATTGGGTGTCTCCGCCCCTGAAAAAATGTAAAATCAAACAATGGAAAATTTATCGCACATTAAAATCAAAGGCTTTAAATCTATTAAAGCGCTGGATTTAGAAATGAAACCGATTAATGTTTTGATTGGTGCGAATGGTGCGGGGAAGAGTAATTTTATTTCAGTTTTTAAGTTGTTGGATCTTATTTATAAGCAAAAATTACAGACCTATGTTTTGACTAATGGCAAGGCGGAAAGGTTCCTACATTTTGGCAGTAAAAATACCGATAAGATAACCATTGATTTAAAATTAAAAAATAACGGTTATTGTGTTGAGTTAATTAAGGATAAGGATAATGACAGTCTGTTGATTCAACATGATGAAGGGTATTTTTATGGTGATAAAGTTGAAAGGCCTTATCGTTCAATAACTTCAAACGCTTTAGAAAGCGATATTAAAAATAACAAAGAGCCAATTGTTGATTATTCCAGAACATATTTAAGGCAATGCAAGTTGTATCATTTTCATGATACCTCTGATACTGCAAAATTTAAATCATTTCAAGAGATTAATGCCAATAGTTTTTTGTGGAGTGATGCGGGTAATCTTGCACCGTTTTTATTGAAATTGAAAAAAGACTTTCAGGGTGATTATCAAAAAATTGTCCAAGCGGTGCAAACAGTTGCTCCTTATTTCCATGATTTTGATTTAAAAAAAGATGAAAACGAGGTTATTTTAAGATGGCATCATAAAAATGATTTAGAAGGATCTGGGTTCTCGGCACAAACTTTGTCTGATGGTACAGCGCGTTTTATTTGCATGGCAACGCTATTTTTACAACCCAAAGACCTGCGCCCTGCAACCATTGTGCTGGATGAACCAGAAATCGGCTTGCATCCAACAGCACTTGCTGTCTTGTCAGAAATTATTCAGGCAGTAGCAAACGATGGTTCGCAAGTGATTATTTCCACCCAATCGGTTGAACTTGCTAATTATTTTGAGCCCGATGACTTTATTGTGGTGAATTATGACAACGGCAAATCAGAATTTAAAAGACTGGATAAAGAAGTTTTGGGAGATTGGATTGACACTTATCAAGTGGGGGAGGCTTGGAGTGAGGGTTTGCTGGGTGGTGAGCCGAAATGGTAAGACTGTTAATTTCAGTAGAAGGGCATTCGGAATATAAATTTACAAATGAGGTGATTGTTCCGCATTTGGCAGAGCATCATGGTGTTTTTGCGGAAACACAAAACATGAGGGGCAGTATTAGTATTGATAAGATCCGTCAAAAGTTAAATAGCTTAATACACAATCACGATTTTACAACAACCCTATATGATTTTTATGGCTTTAAGAGGGCAAGTGGTGATGAAACCAAACAAACTTTAGAGGAAAAAATCAAACAAAGCATTAAAAAAGATCAACGAAATAAAATTATTCCCTACATTCAAATGTATGAATTTGAAGCGTTATTGTTTAGCGATAATGAAAAAATGGCAGCGGGGTTAGGTACACAGAAAGATTGGATTGACGCTGTTTTAAGTGAGTTTTACGATATAGAAAAAATTAACAATTCTAAAGAAACCGCGCCATCTAAGCGCATTGGAAAGCATGCACAGTACATAAAAACTCAGCATGCGCCCTTAATTTTAAAACAAATAGGGTTGGCAAATATTAGAAGCAAATGCCAAGGTTTTGACACTTGGCTAACACAATTAGAAAATCTATCTAAACAAATTTGACTTTTTGACAAAAACTGTCAAAATATTAGTTTTATTATACTTTTTATTGATTATGTTGCTTGAATTTAGTGTTACTAATTTTCGTTCAATTAAGGAAAAACAAACACTCAGTTTGTTAAAAACTAAAAAGAACGAATTAGAAAATAATTTTACTACCATTACTTTATCTACAGGAAAAACCCTTGATGTGCTTAATAGTGCTGTTATTTATGGCGCTAATGCGAGCGGAAAGTCTAATTTGATAAAGACTTTAGGGGCTATGTTAAGAATTATTGAAAACTCTTTTAGTTATCAAGCAAACAAGGGTGTGAAATACATTGAGCCTTTTTTGCTTGCTAAAGAAAGTGTAAATCAACCTACAGAGTTTGAATTAGATTTGATTGATGAGGGGGTGCGCTATGTCTATGGTTTTTCAGCAACGCAAGATAAAATTATTGACGAATGGTTGTATCAATATCCGAAAGGTAGTCCACAAAACCTAATTGATAGACAATCAACAAGCCAATGGGGGGCAATGAGCGCACTTAAAGGCAAGAAAAAGATTTGGCAAGAAAGCACCAAAGATAACTCATTGTTTTTGTCAACAGCCGTGCAGTTAAATAGTGAATCATTAGCAACTATTTTTTCTGCTATTGATAAGTTAAAAGGTTTATCTGATGATTCACCAGGTTTTTACTTTACTTGTCATCAAGCGAATGAAAACAAGGAAAGTAAAGAAGAAATTTTAGAATTTATGAAAACAGCTGATATAGGTATTGAGGATTTTGTTGTATCTAAGGAAACAGCAGAGGAAGCAAAAATTTCTGATGAAGTGAAGAGGTTTTCAGTAAAACAAGGTGAGGGTTTATCAAAAATTAAGCGTTTTAAAGTAGAATCTCAACATACATCTGATGATGGCAGTGTGGTGTCTTTTGATTTTAGAAAACAAGAATCAGAGGGAACACAAAGATTATTTAAACTTTCAGGTCCATGGTTGGAAGTATTAAAAAAAGGCTATTGCTTGGTAATGGATGAGTTGCATAACAGTTTACATCCAAAGTTGATGGCACATTTAGTGAGTATGTTTCATAATCCAGAGATTAACAAACACGGTGCGCAACTTATTTTTGTTACTCATGAGACATCACTACTTAATCAAGATACATTTAGAAAAGATCAGGTGTGGTTTTGTGAAAAAGAAAACAATGCTACTGAGTTGTTTTCACTTGCTGATTTCAAAGTTAGAAAAGGTGTGGATAATTTAGAAAGCGCCTATCTTTCTGGTCGTTATGGCGCAGTCCCGTATTTAAAATAACGATATGGCAAAACGCAAAACAAAATCTGGTTATAACTGTAGGAAGAATGCGACAAGGGAATCTTATGATAGAGTTTTGATTGTTTGTGAGGGTAAAGAAACTGAAATCAATTATTTTAACAAATTGATTGAAGATTTAAAATTGAGTACCGTTAATATTGAGATATTAGATATTAAGCAGACAACACCAGACAGTTTGTTAAGAAAAGCAAAAGAACTTTATGAGGGTTCTATAGGAAAAGGAAACCCTTTTGATAGAGTTTATTGTGTTTTTGATAAAGATGGACATACAAAATATCAAGAGACTAAAAACACAATTGAGCAAATAAAAAAGCCAAAAGGCGTGTATTACTATGCTTTTTCAGAGCCTTGTTTTGAGTTTTGGCTATTACTTTATTTTACAAAAACTGATAGACCGTTTACTAATTTTGACGAACTTAGAAAAGACAAATATTTTAAAGAATATTTTCCAAATTACAAAAAATCAGAAATTACCTTTAATGATTTAAAAGCTAAAATACCAACCGCGTGCCAAAATGCGAAAAATAACCCGCATACTAATGTCAATGAATTAGTAAACTATTTACAAAACATCAAGTAACGGTGAATGACCAAGCACAAAGAGATCAAGCCCTGGATATTAGCCAGTCTTTTATCGTTCAAGCCCCAGCGGGCTCAGGCAAAACAGAGTTATTAACGCAACGCTATTTAAAGTTGTTGTCAGCTTGTGATGAGCCTGAGAATATCATGGCAATGACATTCACCAATAAGGCGGTTGACGAGATGACTCAGCGTGTTTTATCTGCATTACAGTCTAGTTTTGACACCAAGCCAAAAGCGCCACACAAGCAAATAACTTACGAATTAGCATTGCAAGTGATGCAACGCTCGGATGAGAAAGAATGGGGGTTATTACAAAATCCAAAGCGATTAAAAATATCTACCATTGATGGGTTGTACAATCTGATTAACAATCGTTATCCTTTGCCATTACAACTCGTGCCACGCCAAATTATGGCTGAAAACTGGGCGCGTGATAATGCTTATCGATATGCGACTGAGCAAGTATTACTGATGATTGATGATAAGCAGCAAGGCAGAGCAATTGCCGATTTGTTATTGCATTTGGATAACAATGTTGTCAGCTTTCAAAAGTTAGTCATGCAAATGTTGTCTAAGCGTGACCAATGGCTAACGCGTTTGTATAGAGACGGTGCGTTAAACCAAGAAGTATTGCAAAATAACGCCAAAGAAATTGTTGCGGCGCATCTTGAATATTTACAAGCGTTAGCAGAGCCACATTTTGACGCGAATTTCTTTGCGTTAATGTTAGCTAGTAATAACTTAGAATACAATAAGGTTAAGTTGTTGCCGTGTACTGGTTATGAGAATTTGGAAGCGTGGCACACAATTGCTGAATTTTGTCTAACCAAAAAGGGCACTTGGCGCAAGGCTTTGGAGGAAAAATTACCATCAGCATTGTTTAACCAAGAATTACAAGCAGCCTTGCAACAGTTGAGCTCTTTGCCGGATGTAGAATTCTCTCAAGCGCAGTCCAATATTTTACTAGCAATTGCCAAGGTGCTAAAGTTGAGTGTGGCGCATTTGAATGTGTATTTTGAGCAGGAACAAGCGCATGATTTTATTGAAGTAGCACTGAATGCCGCTCAGGCGTTAGATGAAGAAAAAGGCGTAAGCGATATTGCTTTGTTTTTGGATTACAAAATTCAGCATTTATTGATTGATGAGTTTCAAGACACCTCAGCATCGCAATTTAATACCATTGAAAAATTGATTAACCAATGGCAAGAGGGTGATGGCAAAACGCTATTTTTAGTGGGCGACCCGATGCAATCAATCTATCGATTTAGAGAGTCACAAGTGGGTTTATTTTTGCAGGTAAGGGAAGAAGGTATTGCTAATATTCAACCAAGATCGTTAATATTGAGCACTAATTTTCGTTCTTCAAAAAGTGTTGTTGAGGGCAACAACAGACTCTTTAGTAAAATATTTCCAGAAAATAATGATGTGCACCAAGGCGCAATTTCGTATTCTAGGTCGCAATCAAATTCAAATGAAGAGGATAAAAATGCCATTGTTTTTCATCCTTTTGCACATGGTCAATCTTTGCTAGAGGCAAAATCAGTTAGTGAGATTGTTCAAACTTCTTTGCAGAATAATAAGAGCGGCACGATAGCCATCTTAGTGCGTGCTCGCTCACATTTAGAAAATATTGCACAACAACTTAAAGGCGACAATATCGATTTTGAGTCAGTTGAGATTACCAAATTGCAAAACCATTTATTAACGCGTGATTTATTTTCACTCACTAAAGCGCTATTACATTTAGGCGATAAGTTGGCATGGCTAAGTGTCTTACGCGCACCTTGGTGTGGACTTGTTTTAAACGATTTGTTGGTATTGTCTGAAAATGATGATTGTATTATTTATCAGCAACTGAGTGATGAGAGCATCTTGGCACAACTCAGCGAAGATGGACAAAAACGAGCCAAACATTTGCATCACTGTTTGCAAGATGTTATTAACAATCAGGGGCGATTTAATTTTGTTGAATTGTTGAGTTATGCGCTTAATCAGTTAGGATTGATCAATGATGTATTATCAAATACCAAACTAGAAATTAAAAATGAGTTTTTAAAAATTATTCACAACTGTGAAACGCAACAAATGCTCAATATAAAAACCATTGAGAGTGCGATGAAAAACTTATATGCGCCAAGTGACAAGGCATTAGTTAAGTTAATGACTATCCACCAATCAAAGGGACTGGAATTTGATAGTGTCATTATTCCTAGTCTAGGTAAGGGCTCTCAAAGTAATGATAATGCGATAATGCAACTGCGTGAGTTTTCTAATAAATCTTTGCTATTAGCCCCTATCAAGCCAGCTGTTGATATGAATGAAAGTGCGACCTACATCTATCTAAAGTTTATTGAGTCACAACAAGATAAGTTTGAAACCATGCGCTTGTTGTATGTGGCAATGACCCGTGCTAAGTCAAACTTGCATTTGTTAGGTGCAGTCAATAAATCTGGCAATAGTATTAAAGGCGCTTTTTTGCATTTATTAATGCCATTTTATAAAAACCTTTTTGGAGGTATTGACAAGACACCTGATATGCTTGAAGGTGTCCAAGCGCCTTTATTAGAACGATTTTCTCAAATGAAAACACCAATCAATAAAACACCAGAACAAGGCGAATTTATTGAATACCAACAAAACTTTGAACGCTTATTTAAGAGTGCTTTAGGTACTTTGGTGCATCAATATTATGAGCAGGAATTATTCACACCGAGTATTGAAAATATTCGTAATCGTCTGATTGAGATTGGCGCATCACCTAAAGATATTGAGCGTTGGCAGATGTTTATTATCAAACTGTTGGATAACACTAAAAATGATGAAAAATTTGATTGGCTTTTTAAGCAAAGGGCATTATCACTAAATGAAGCCGAGTTTTTTTTGGACGGGCGTACAATCGTTATAGATAGATTGTTTATAGATGATGATGTTTTATGGGTAATTGATTATAAAATCGCCGAACCTGCGCAGAATGAACCGTTAGCAAGTTTTATTAAACGCCAACAAAAACAACACGCAAAGCAATTGCTATTTTACAAACAAGCAATGTCTGAGATTTATGCCTGTCCAGTGCGTTGTGCTTTGTATTGCCCTAGTGTTAGTCAGTTGATTGAAATAGCCTAATCCCACAAAGCAGCAATCATGGCCACTGCATTGCAGCCTGCGTTGAAAGCTTGTTGTTGATTATCAAAGTCAATACCACCAATGCCAACAATGGGAATATTTAACTGTTGTTTTGCTTGGGTGATAATGTTTAGCATACATTGCGGGGCATCAGGTTTGGTGGCTGATGGGAATAATGCACCAAACGCCACATAGTTTGCACCTTGATTTTGTGCGCTTTGTGCTAAGTTAATATCGTTGTAGCATGACACACCAATAACAGCGTTTACCCCTAATTGTTCGCGTGCTTGCTGGATTGAGTCATCGTTTTTACCTAAATGCACGCCATCGGCAGAGATTTTTTTCGCTAGGTTAATATCATCATTGATGATAAATAAAGTATGATGTTTTAAGCAGAGTTGTTGTAGTTGTACGCTTTCGTTAAGTTGTGTTTGTACATCAGCTGTTTTGTGTCGGTATTGCAATAGTTTAATATTATGTTGCACGATAATTTTTTCAACAGTTTCAATGTTCAAGGCATGGTTTGGTGTTATGGCGTAGACACCACTTATTTTATTGTTATGATTAATTTTCACTTAAGACGAAATTTATTAGTTGTGGTTTTTATTATAGTGCCTATTGGTATTGTCTGGCTTTTTATAACGCTGGTTTCATCTATGTTCACATCTGATGATAATATAAACACAGATAAAATCACTAACTATATTGAAAAAATTGATAATTTTGCCTTGCAAGAATTTAATAGCAAACAACAACTTGTGCATTTTGTTGAAGCCAAAAACTATTTTAATTTTAAACAAGCCCCTGCCTTACTAATAGAGCCAACAGTTACCACCTATAATGAAAAAGGTGAAGAATCCTACACCATGACTTCCAAGCGCGCTAATTATCTAGGCAATGGTGACATCAAGTTTAAGGGCAAAGTTGATATTAAATCCAATACAGGGATTGTTTATAAAATGCATGCTAAAGAACTGTCGGTAAACACCAAAACCAGTGACTTGATTAGTCAAAGAGAAATCACTTATTTTGATGAACATAGCAAAGTTCTTGCAGAAGGTATGACTATGATAGAGACAAAAGATAAAATGCAGTTGTGGGGAAAAATCAGTATCAGTCAGGACGGCGGGCAAGAGATATTTACTCGTGATTTAACGATTGACCAGTCAAACGCTCAAAAGCATTATTACTCTAAAAGAGATACTACCTATGTAGCAGATGGTAATAAAATTCATGCACAGGGCGTTGATATGGATATGAATAAGAATCTTGTGAAGTTGCTTAACACGGTAAAAATCTTGCAAAAATCGGGGTCAATAATTAACACTAAAAATTTAGTCATTAACCAATCAAATAATAAAGAAATTTATAGCACCAAAGAAAAGGTACATTATCAATCTAGGACAGTAGATATTCATTCAACAGGGATGCATTTTAATGCCAAAGCTAAAAAAGTTAAGTTAACAGGTGGCGTAATAGGACATTATGAATAAGCTCATTTTCCTATTTTTGTCATTGCTGTCTTTTGCATTGCATGCATTAATTGGTGACTATAAAGCGCCTGTTGATGTGAAAGCACAAACTGTGCTCATTGATGAACCCCGTGGGTTTAGTACTTATACAGGCAATGCTAAAGTAACAAAAGGTTCTTTAGCGCTAAGCGCTGAAGAAATACAAATTTTTAGTGTTAAACAAGTAATCAGTAAGATAATTGCTAGAGGCAATAAGCAAAAATTGGCGCATTACAAACAGAACCAACCTAATCAAGCGCGTTCTGTTGAGGCGAATGCCCAGACTATTACCTATTTTATCGACAAGCAACTTGTGCGCCTTGAGGGTAATGCACATTTCGTTCAAGGCTTTGATTCTTTTAGTGGCGGCACTTTGAGTTACGACATTAAGAAAGATAAAATAGTTGCCAAGAAATCTAAGAACGGCACTCAGCGCGTTAAATTTAAAATTAAGTTGTAATGCTTTTCATATACCTCTTAGGAGGTATGAAGTAATATTACTATAAACGAAAGCGTTAAAAATCGCTATTGGTATAATTCTCTTTTTAAATTCAATATAGGATTAGACATGTCAAAATTAGTCCCACCACATGGTAGCGATACAATCAACGAATTAGCACTATCAGGCGATGCTTTAACAGCAGAGTTAGCAAGAGCGCAGTCACTACCAAAAATTACTTGCTCTTCTAGAGAGGAAGGTGATATTGTTATGTTGGGTATTGGCGGTTTCAATCCATTAGATGGTTTTATGGGTAAAGCCGATTGGAAAGGTGTTTGTGACAATATGACAATGACAAATGGTTTATTTTGGCCAATCCCTGTGACTTTGTCTACTAACGATGAAAATGTAAAAGCTGGTGATGAGGTCGCTATTGTAAGTGGTAAGTCTGGCGATATTCTTGCAACAATGCAGGTAACTGAGAAGTATTCAATTGACAAGGCGCATGAGTGTGAAACAGTTTTTAAAACAACTGAAGATGCACACCCAGGTGTTGTAATGGTTATGGCACAGGGTGAATACAACCTTGCAGGACCGATTAAAGTATTGTCAGACGGTGGCTTCCCAGCAAAATTTGGTGACTTATATATGACACCCGCTGAGACGCGTGCTTATTTTGATAACAAGGGTTGGAAAACAATCGCAGCCTTTCAAACGCGCAACCCAATGCACCGTTCACACGAATACTTAGCGAAAATTGCTGTAGAGATTTGTGATGGCGTCATGATTCATTCAGTGTTAGGCGGACTTAAGGCAGGCGATATTCCAGCCGATGTGCGTTCAGAAGCAATTTCAGTATTAATTGATAACTATTTTGTTGATAACACGATATTACAATCTGGCTATCCATTAGATATGCGTTATGCAGGTCCGCGTGAAGCGTTATTACATGCATTATTTAGACAAAACTATGGCTGTTCACATCTAATTGTGGGTCGTGACCACGCAGGTGTTGATGACTACTATGGTCCATTTGATGCGCATAATATCTTTGACGAGATTCCAAGTGATGCATTGGTGACACAACCACTTAAAATTGACTGGACTTTTTGGTGTCATGAATGTGGCGGTATGTCTTCAATGAAGACTTGCCCACATGAAGCGAAGGATCGTGTTTTATTGTCGGGCACTAAAGTTCGTAAGATGCTTTCAGATGGTGAAGATTTACCAGAAGAGTTTTCGCGTCCTGAAGTGGCTAAGGTTCTGCAAGCTTACTATGCTAGCATTAAGGATGAAGATAAGGTAGAAATTAAATTGAGTGGACACTCAGCGAAGTAAGAAATAAATTTATTTTTTAAAATAAGTAAATATTAGTATATAATTGTTTGCTTGTTGAGTTTTAAACTTGATGATTTTTTAATGTGATTACACAACTGATTATACAAACCTAAAGGAGGAATGAAACTATGATCACCAACACACCAATCGCCGCGCTAAATGCGGCCGGTATGCCGTACGAAACAATGCAAACTTATGTCATGATAATGGTTGCACTTGTCATCGTTATGACAATAATGGATATGTTGCACAAAAAGAGCGCAAAGTTCTTCTTTGAAAGTGCAAATAAAGCAAAAGCAGATGCAGTAAATAAGTTGAGTGCTGGCGATAAAATCGGCATTGCAACTTCAACAATCGTAACAGATGTTGTTTCAGCTGGTGAATTTAAAAATCCAGTACGCCGTCTTGTTCACTTGTTGACTATGTATGGTTTTATTTTATTCAATGCAGCAACAGCTGTCATGATCTTTGGCGCAAATGGCGCTGATGCAACATTGACACAAGTATGGCATATTGGTGCGATTATGCTAGCTGTTGGTAGCGTTTGGTTTTGGTTTGTATTTAAAGTTGATGTTGCCGCCGAAGGTAACTCACCCTTTAACATTGACCTTAAAAGAGACGCATTTAGTTTGTCATTAATGGCAACTTCTATTACTGCGTTAATTTGGTCTTACAATGGTAATTCAGTGGGTTGGGAGTTTTTACTCGTTATCCTTTCTACTGTTTCGTTATTTGGTGGTGTTTACTGGTCTAAGTTTTCACACATGTTCTTCAAGCCATTTGCTGCTTATGATAAGCGTATTAGAAAGGCAGACGGTTCTGCTGAGAACTTACCAACGTTGAGCAGAGATGAGCCTGAACAACAAAAAAGACATTCTATGGAGTTGTTAGTAGACGCTCCAATGGATATGGGTCTTGGCATTAAGCGCGAAAAGCCAAACCATTACTAATTTTATAAACTAACTTAAAAGAAAGGAGAAATAATATGCCAACTTTTGTATATATGACTCGTTGTGATGGTTGTGGACATTGTGTAGATATCTGCCCATCTGACATTATGCATATCGATAAGAAATATCGTCGTGCACTAAACATTGAACCTAATATGTGTTGGGAGTGCTACTCATGTGTTAAAGCATGTCCACACCAAGCGATTGATGTTCGTGGCTATGCAGATTTTGCACCGCTAGGACACAGTGTTCGTGTAATCCGTGATGAAGAAAAAGGCACGATTGCATGGAAGATTAAATTTAGAGATGGTCGTGAGAAGAACTTCTTATCACCAATCACGACTAAGCCATGGGGTTCAGCAATTCCTGACTTCAGAAACGAAGCAGAGCCTAGCGATGAAATGCGACGCTCAGAGTTATTATCATTTGAGCCGGAGTCAATTCGTTTGGATGATGGTGGCTTACACACGTTAGAGTCTAACGGTTTGAAACTTAAAGAAGGAGTGTACTACTAATGAGCTACAAGACAATTATTGAAGACAACATTGATATTTTAGTTGTTGGTGCAGGTTTAGGTGGTACAGGTGCCGCTTATGAAGCAAGATACTGGGGTCGTGACAAGAAGGTTATAATTGCTGAGAAAGCAAACATTGACCGTTCTGGTGCGGTTGCTCAAGGTCTATATGCGATTAACTGTTATATGGGTACTCGTTGGGGTGAAAACAATCCTGAAGACCATGTGCGCTATGCGCGTATGGACTTGATGGGTATGGTTCGTGAAGACTTAGCTTTTGATATGGCGCGTCATGTTGACTCTGCAGTACATAAGTTTGAAGAGTGGGGTTTACCACTAATGAAAAATCCTGAAACAGGCTCATATATGCGTGAAGGTCGCTGGCAGATTATGATTCATGGTGAATCTTATAAGCCTATCGTTGCAGAAGCTGCAAAAGTGAATGCTGACAAGACATTTAACCGTATCATGGTAACACACTTATTAATGGACGATGTTCAAGAAAATCGTGTTGCAGGCGCTGTTGGTTTTAATGTGCGTACAGGTAACTACCATGTATTCAAATCTAAAACAGTAATCGTTGGTGCTGGTGGTGCGTCTAACATCTTTAAACCGCGTTCAGTGGGTGAAGGTGCAGGTCGTGTATGGTATGCGCCATGGTCTTCAGGTTCTGCTTATGCATTGCTCATTGAGGCTGGTGCTAAGATGACACAAATGGAAAACCGTATCGTTCTTGCTCGATTCAAAGACGGTTATGGCCCCGTTGGTGCATATTTCTTACACCTTAAGACTTATACGCAAAATGCCTATGGCGATGAGTATGAGTCAAAGTGGTTCCCAGAATTAGCAGAAAGAGTAGGCAAGGCGTATCTTGATACTGAAAATCAACATTTCTCTCATAAGCCAATTCCAACTTGTTTGCGTAACCATGCCTTTATTTCAGAAGTAGCTGCTGGTCGTGGTCCGATTCATATGGTAACTGTAGAAGCTTTCCAAGACCCTCATTTAGAAGAAGTAGGATGGGAAAACTTCCTAGGTATGACTGTTGGTCAAGCGGTATTATGGGCTGCAACAGACATTGACCCTAAATACATCAACCCTGAATTAACAACATCTGAGCCGTATGTAATGGGTTCACATGCTACAGGCTGTGGTGCATGGTGTTCAGGTCCTGAGGATATTTCAGGTAATATTCCTGAGTATTTCTGGGGCTATAACCGCATGATGACTGTGAATGGTTTATTTGGTGCAGGTGATGCAGTTGGTGGTACGCCACACGCATTCTCTTCAGGTTCATTTACTGAAGGTCGTTTGTCTGCGAAAGCTGCTTGTAAATATATTGATGATGGTAAGGCAGAAGGTATTGGCATTTCACAGAAGCAAATTGATGACCGTAAAGCTGAAATTTATAAACCATTAGAGACTTACACAGTGGGTCGTAACGAAATCGTTGGTGGCACTGTGTCTCCAAGTTATATATTACCAATGCCTGGCTTACAGCGTCTACAGAAGTTGATGGACGAGTATGCTGGTGGCGTAACAGTACAGTATATGACCAATGACAAGCTTTTAAATATGGGCCTTCATAAGTTGAAGATTTTAGAAGAAGATTTAGAAAAAGTGGGTGCAGAAGACATTCACCAGTTGTTGCGTGCTTGGGAGCTTAAGCACCGTCACCGTACTTCTGAGTGTGTGGTTCAGCATACTTTGTTCCGTGAGGAAACTCGCTGGCCTGGTTACTACTATCGTGGTGATAAGATGAAACTTGACGATAAAAATTGGCATGTTTTGACGACTTCACAGCGTAATCGCACTACCGGTGAATACAAGATGGAGAAACAACCCTTGTATCACTTAGTGGGTGATAGCGAGAAGTAGAAATCTTGCTTAACAAAGACTTTTAGAAACCTTTGTATAAATAGGGATGATTGGCAAAACCCAATTTTTGCCCAATTGGCGATTTCTTTAAACCTTGTCCTAGCCAGAACTAAGGCTGGGTTTAAAAAATCGTCAAGTGGGTGAAAAGTGGGTTTCTGATGATTACTCCTATTTATGCAAAGGTCTCTTTTAATAAGTTTTTGTTGGAAACGATAAAAAACCAACATTTTTATGTTGGTTTTTTATTTTGTTTAAAAGAGACCTTTATATGCATTGAGTGGATGCTCAGTGTATATAGCGGTCTCAAAAAAAATAATTTAGCTAAAAATAAAAAAAATGAATATTATTGAAAAAACAGATAAAGAGATATTGGCAGTTGCTAATCCATTTTGGAATGATTTGGTTAAATACTCTAACAATAAAAATTATAGTGCGTTCACTCGAAATTTTTCTGAAGCAATGCTTCGTGGCGCCAATGAAATTGAAATGGGTAAACAATTTGCTCGCAGTAAGCTAACCAAAGGCTTGGAAAAAGATCCTGAGTATTTAGGTATGATTCGTCGTGGTGAGCATGTCACTGTGCTTTACAAGCAAACCAATAAGAATATGACGGGCAATGAATATCTCGGTCGTTTAGTGTTGGGCTATAACGAAGACAATGAGATTAAAATCTTTGGTGCTACTATTTTTTAGCAATGAGTAAAATGGTCATTGAAGATGGTAAATTTGTTGAATTGACTTATAAAGTCATTGATAAAAAAACCAAAGAAGTTTTATCTGAAGTGGAGTTTCCACTTGGTTACATACAAGGGATTAGCGAAGTCTTGTCATCTGAGGTAACAGCAGAATTAGTAGGTCAAGAGCAAGGCGATGTGATTGAGTTACCCATTCATTGTGATGAAATTTATGGTCCTAGAGACGAGTCATTGGTTTTCACTGATCACATTGATAATGTGCCAGAGGAATACAGAAAAATTGGTATGAGCGTTACCATGGAAAATGAAGCCGGCGAGCCTAAAGATTTTATCGTTACTCGTGTTGATGCAAATTCAGTTACCGTTGATGGTAACAATCCAATGTGTGGCAGAGAAGTGGTTTTTATTTTACAAGTTGTTACGGTGCGCGAACCAACCGATGAAGAAGCCAGTGCTGGTGGCCCAATTGAAGATACGCCAGTGTTTGATATGCCAAATACTCGTAAAATTCACTAATTTTAAGGCATTTAATTATTATGGCAATAGACTTTACTCAATCTGAAATTGACATCATTAAAAAACACATTGATGGGCGCTGGCAAAAGAAAGACCATGGCGTGCATATGGGGGATATTGAAGTGGGGGGCGAAGAGAAACCAGCGGCAGTTTGGGAAGACGGTTACTACACTTTTGTTGTGCTCAAAATAGCAAAGGATAAGTATAAAAATATGTTTTATTTTATGCGTGACAAGCGTTTTGACACAGGCACTGACGAATATAGTGATTTGGATGAGTGCGTTGATTCTCTTATGAAAGCGCAGGCTGATTTTTCACTTTCAAAAAACACCAAAGGCTTAAAAGTAGAAATCAATAAAGAATAATTGACTATATTTTTAATGTAAAAAAATAGCCTTGATAAGGTGTAGCAATATCCTGAAAATCAAAAAAAACAACCGGCGACAATTAGTAGGTTGTTTTTAAAAAAATACAAGGTATAATCGCTTTTTATTAAAATTAGAGCAAAGGACAAAAAAATGAAATCATTAAACAAATCAATACTTTTGGCACTACTGGCAATCTTAAGTGTTACTGGAAGCTATGCTTCTAAAGGCTTAGAAACAATGTTTTTAGAGCATAAGGTCGTTACAAATAGTCAAGGGTTGAAGATTGGAGATAACGCACCAGCATTTGTTGTAGTGTCAAATGATCTTAAAGAAGTTACGGTTGGTGGCACCAAAGACAAGGTTCAAATTATTGCATTTGTTCCTTCTATTGATACCGATACTTGCGCATTAGAAACAGTTTATTTTAATAAGCGCGTTGCCAAAATGAACAATGTTGAAATAAATATTATTTCTAAGGACACTCCTTTTGCATTCTCTAGGTTTTGTAAGGCAAATGATATAAAAAATATCAACACACTTTCAGACTACAAAGGAGCAAGCAATGCAAGAAAATATGGTTCTGTTATTGTTTCACCTAAATTCTTAGAAGGATTTTTTGCTAGAACTGTATATATAGTGAATACAAAGGGGAAAATTGCCTACAAGCAAGTTATTGGTCATATAGAAAAAGAGCCTAATTACAAGGACATTCTTGCAGCACTTAAAGACATTAAGTAGACCCACTGTTGTAAGCATTGGTAAATATGGTATCTTCGCTCTTGAGCGAGGTGTTTGTGTTGGTTCTTTTTAGGGGTAAAGGTTGCACTTAGAATTTGAATGGGCGTACTAGGCCTCTAAAAAGAATAAACCCCCTATAGAATAATAAAGGGTAGCGTCCCCTCGCCTCGTATCATAACAATCGTGTCAATCATCAACACCAAAACCGTTTTTGATTACACTATCCAATGGCGATTGGATAAGGAGATAGTGACACAGTGCGTCCCAATAAGTTTTTAAACTTGTGAATAAGGTTTTGTGCCTATCACCTTATTCTAATTCAATTCCTTTAATTCCTGGTATCTTCCATGTTTAAAAAGTCCTTTTCTTAATTTTTCACTTTCATCTTTGAAAATATACTCTCCTTTTCCGTGAGGAAATAACGCCTTATCAACTTCACCATTATATATATCTCCATTTACAAAGGTTATCGTTCCAAATTTAGCGTCATTATTTATAAATTCCCCTTCAAATGCAATAATCCCTCCAGAAGAAAAATACAAAAGACCTTTTCCATGAAAATTGTCTTTTTTAAACTTTCCACGATAAAAATCTGAGTTCTTATAAGTTAATTTTCCATCTCCGTCAAAAAGATCATTTTTAAAACCTCCCTCATATTTATCACCATTAATAAATTTAAGAAACCCTAAGCCATTGGCCATACCATTCTCAAATTGTCCTTTGTATTCTACACCATTGGCAAATCTCATTTTTCCAACGCCACACATTAAACCGTTTTTAAACCCCCCCAACATATGCCGCACCATTAGTCCAATTTAAAAAACCCTGAGTATCGTTAAATTTATTATTTTTAATCTTTCCATAATAAACCGATCCATCAGGAAGTCCAACATTAATATTTAAATCAGATGCCATCAAAAATGAAGAGAATAATAGGGAAGACAGGAATAATATTGGCGCTGTATTTTTCATTGGTATTTATCACCTTCATAAAAATAACACTCAGCAGGACGAACTGGAAATAAATCCCGATAATCTATTAAATTTTCCATAGTATTATGCAACTGCCTCGTATCAATATTTAAAATGTCTCTTCTAAAATTTCTAAATTTATTCCACCTCATTTGGTTTTCCCTAAACAAATATTTCTCATGTGCTTGTTGTTGTTTGTTTCTGCCTAAAAAATCCACATTTCCAGTTACTCTAGAGTTAAAAAATCTTCTTCCATACCTACTTATACAAACTCACAAACGCCGCACTCCTTGCCCCATTCGCAAACTTACCCCACTCAGTTTTGC
This sequence comes from thiotrophic endosymbiont of Bathymodiolus puteoserpentis (Logatchev), assembly GCF_900127505.1. Classification (NCBI taxonomy): domain Bacteria; kingdom Pseudomonadati; phylum Pseudomonadota; class Gammaproteobacteria; species thiotrophic endosymbiont of Bathymodiolus puteoserpentis (Logatchev). The sequence goes on from NZ_UEXF01000031.1 coordinate 67,549, forward strand.
GGCAATACCGCCTAACACTGAACTAATCATTGTATTGGTAAACACATCACCTGAATTTGTGTCTAACCAAGCATCCCCAGCATATGAAGAGAATGCCCTCTAAAACCCTTCTTTAAAGTTACCACCAGAATAAGAATAAAGAAAAAAAGGGAACGCCTTAGACTCAAAATCCAAATGCAATACTATTTAATATTCTCAGTTAAAATTTCTCTCATTATATCTTGAGGGATTTTAAAGTCAAACCTTTTTCTAGGTCGAGCATTAAGTGGCTGCGCGATATCATCTAAATCATTCTGTATGTAATGAGATAAATCTGTGAATACTGATATATTAAACCGCTGGTGTTTTCATTAGAGCCTCGTTGCTAGGATGCATGAAGGCCTACAAAATATATATTCATCTTTAAGTTGTCTGACATAGTAGTGTGTTGCGCCATCTCAGAACCCCTATCATAAGTCATAGACAGACGTAAAAACTCAGATATTTTTCTCATTCTTTGTTCAAAACCTTGGCGTACATCAAGTGTTGATTTACTTTTCATTTTACTTGGTATTAGGTAGCCAGTTTTACGCTCAACCAAAGTTCCAACACAAGACTTATTTTGAGCACCTACAATTAAATCACCCTCCTAATGGCCAGCAATCTTCCTGCCATTGATATCCTCTGGTCAATGATGAACAGCTGGCTTTGTTCTGGTTGCATAGTATGGTAGTTGCTATTTTTTGATCCTCGTGGTCCACGCTTAGATTTACTTTGTCGTAAAGAATGAATTATTATTTTTTTAAGTCCACCTTTAGGGTGGGTATAAATATAACTATAGATTGTTTCATGACTAACCTGCATGTATTTTTGTTTTGGGTAATACCGCTTTAATGCGCCTAATATTTGTTCAAGCGACCATTGTTTGTGAATAATCCATTCCTTGATTTGATTATACAGTAGTGTATTTAACTTGATATTTTTGAGGTTTTATACAAATGCTTACGCCTGTCTTTGTATTGCCTTGCTACAGTAGTGGCACAATATCTTGATATTTCAGCGCCTAAATTGCGTTTTATCCTCTATAGACGATAGATAGTGAATGATTAAGTAAAGAGCTAATGGAGCAAATAGACGATCCTTGGTCACGCTCAATCATAATTAATGCACGCTCTTCTGGACTTAGGCAGTGGTAGTTGTTCATAAGCACATTCTCCATGAATGTGTTGCGCTTGAAAGTTGAATCTCAGGCGCCCCCTTATTTCCATACTACATTTATTAAAGCTTCTTCTAGTGTTTTATACTTGAAAATATAGCCTGCATCTAAAGCCTTTTTGGGTCTAATTTTCTTACCTGCTAATAATAGTTCTTCTCCCATCTTTCCCATTAATAGTTTTACAGCCAATGCAGGCATTGGAAAAATAGTGGGTCGCTTTAAGATCATACCAAGGGTTTTGGTGAACACTTGATTTGTTACTGGGTTAGGCGATGTTCCATTAACAGCCCCTTTTAAATTATCATGGTTTATACAGTACAAAATAATTCCAATTAAATCATTAATATGAATCCAAGACATCCATTGCTTACCATTACCGATTCTTCCCCCAAGATACATTTTAAAAAGCGGTAACATTTTGTTTAATGCTCCACCGTTTTTACCTAAAACGATCCCTGTTCGTAGTAAGCAAGTACGAATACCAAGCTTTTCTGCTTTTAAAGCAACATCTTCCCACTTTTGACATAACTCACTAGAAAAGCTATTGTCGCCATTGTCTTTTTCTTCGATAGCATTATCCGTTTTATCAATACCGTAGTAGCCAATAGCTGAACCACTAATTAACAATTTAGGTTTATTTTCTAATGTTTCAAAGTATGAAATAAGTTTTTCTGTGATGTCAATGCGACTACTAAAAATTTGATGTTTTTGCTTATCATTCCACCGTTTATTCGCAATAGGTTCGCCAGCTAAATTAATGACAACATCAAATGCATCATTATCTTTTAGATCGCTTAAGTCAGCAATTGCTTGAATGGGAGATTTGATTTTTTCAGGATGTCTACTAAGTATTACAATTTTATTATTTTCTTCTTCTAATAAACGAGAACACAGAGCAGAGCCAATAAAGCCAGTGCCACCAGTAATTAGTATGTTCATTTTTCCTCCTTAATGTTATTGAAAAATTTAACTATTAGTATAAGGCATTATTGCCTTGATACGCNCTTTTAGATCGCTTAAGTCAGCAATTGCTTGAATGGGAGATTTGATTTTTTCAGGATGTCTACTAAGTATTACAATTTTATTATTTTCTTCTTCTAATAAACGAGAACACAGAGCAGAGCCAATAAAGCCAGTGCCACCAGTAATTAGTATGTTCATTTTTCCTCCTTAATGTTATTGAAAAATTTAACTATTAGTATAAGGCATTATTGCCTTGATACGCTGTATTAAAAATAATACCAAGTACAATCGCTTAGTTTTTAATAAAAACTGTTAATAACACCTAATATTACTTAGATTCACATCATAAGTGCAACACTCAATTAGTCGGCCAAAGGGTATATTAACCACTCTTTAATCCGACAAGAAAAAGGAGTGAAACATGCAAAAATATACACAATTGACCTACGAACAAAGATACCATATTTACCTGCTAAACAAACAAGGATTCAACCAAACTTTTATTGCCAAATCAATGGGTAGAAACAAATCAACTATTTCTAGAGAATTATCTCGCAACACTGGCAAAAGAGGCTATCGCCATAAGCAAGCCAACAGGCTTGCTGACGAACGACATCAAAAGAAAAATAAAGCCATTAAACTCACAGATTGTGTTAAAAATTACATTAGTGAAAAGCTAAAAGAATATTGGAGTCCTGAACAAATCATGGGACGCTTGGAATTAGATAAAAAGATTAAAATTAGCACTGAAACCGCCTACCGCTTTGTCTTGCAAGACAAAGCGGTAGGCGG
>NZ_UEXF01000031.1:70669-74175 GCF_900127505.1 thiotrophic endosymbiont of Bathymodiolus puteoserpentis (Logatchev)
AATCTCAGGCGCCCCCTTATTTCCATACTACATTTATTAATGCTTCTTCTAGTGTTTTATACTTGAAAATATAGCCTGCATCTAAAGCCTTTTTGGGTCTAATTTTCTTACCTGCTAATAATAGTTCTTCTCCCATCTTTCCCATTAATAGTTTTACAGCCAATGCAGGCATTGGAAAAATAGTGGGTCGCTTTAAGATCATACCAAGGGTTTTGGTGAACACTTGATTTGTTACTGGGTTAGGCGATGTTCCATTAACAGCCCCTTTTAAATTATCATGGTTTATACAGTACAAAATAATTCCAATTAAATCATTAATATGAATCCAAGACATCCATTGCTTACCATTACCGATTCTTCCCCCAAGATACATTTTAAAAAGCGGTAACATTTTGTTTAATGCTCCACCGTTTTTACCTAAAACGATCCCTGTTCGTAGTAAGCAAGTACGAATACCAAGCTTTTCTGCTTTTAAAGCAACATCTTCCCACTTTTGACATAACTCACTAGAAAAGCTATTGTCGCCATTGTCTTTTTCTTCGATAGCATTATCCGTTTTATCAATACCGTAGTAGCCAATAGCTGAACCACTAATTAACAATTTAGGTTTATTTTCTAATGTTTCAAAGTATGAAATAAGTTTTTCTGTGATGTCAATGCGACTACTAAAAATTTGATGTTTTTGCTTATCATTCCACCGTTTATTCGCAATAGGTTCGCCAGCTAAATTAATGACAACATCAAATGCATCATTATCTTTTAGATCGCTTAAGTCAGCAATTGCTTGAATGGGAGATTTGATTTTTTCAGGATGTCTACTAAGTATTACAATTTTATTATTTTCTTCTTCTAATAAACGAGAACACAGAGCAGAGCCAATAAAGCCAGTGCCACCAGTAATTAGTATGTTCATTTTTCCTCCTTAATGTTATTGAAAAATTTAACGCCCAAATCACCCGCCGTTTAAAGTGGCGGTTTTTTTGCGAATAGCAAAAAAAATGACGCTTTAAACGGTCGGGTGAATTTGATTGTTAGCTGCATTTTCAACACCCATCATCATGTCATAGTGCCCTTCATGTTTTGTTAAAGTAAAAATATCTTTAAATACTTTTAAATATTTATCTACCACATCCGATTGTGCTTCAATAAACAAATCATCTGAAATGCTGTGAGAGCCATCATTAATCCAAGAAATTAGTGATCTAAATATTTCTTGCTCCTCTTTAGATGTGAACTTACTTATAAGATCATCATCCTTATATCCGCCAAGCATTTTGAAATAGTTTTCAATAATTCGCCTCATAGTGTTTTGTATTGTCACGCTGGAATTATGTTCCTTATTCTTTAACTCATTCCACATCAACTCATAAGAAGTTTGGATTGGATTTTTCATTAAGAATGGCTGAGCCGTAGAAACTTTATTATTTTTCCTTAAAATCCAATAGTTAGTTTGATTGTTTTCTTTAGTTCTACCATCTATAAAAGATACTTCCTTATGAAAATATACATTATGAGTTAAAAGAATGAGCTGTTTTATATTACCAACATCATTTTTAATGTCTTTAATAATTTCTTTTATAAGGGTGCTAACCACAAACAGTACATTACTATCGAGGCTTGAAATCGGGTCATCGACAACTAAAACTCTCTCATCAGTAATCGTTTCCTTATCAGTTGAGCCTTTAGCTAACTGTAGATAATATAGAAAAGTAATAAAAGTAATTTCCCCTTCACTCAATGTTGACTCAGCTAGCTCTCCATCCTCTCTTTTTATTTGATAATGATTTTCACTCGATACAGATGGAACAATTTCAAAATTATCAAACCCATAATATTGTAATGTTTTGTTAATTTCATCAATGGTGGGTTGTATGCTGGTTACATTTTTTGTTAATTCTTTAATTTCATCATTCAGCAATTCATAAGAATTACGCTTTTCAATTACATCGCCATTTAAAGTAAAAATACTTTTTTCCAAGCCTGTAATTTTCTCAATGTATGCTTCTATGTCCACCTTATTAGTTTCAACTACATATTTCCAGATAGACTGAATTAAACCACTTTTTTCTGCCTTATAATTATTCACAATGTCATTGTGCTTTTTGATTTCAGTATTAGCACTTTCTATCAAATTTTTAATATTCTCTGACTGCTCTTTTGTAGATGTTAAATTAATGCTTCTACTTGGCTCTTTGGCTTTTTCAACAAGTAATAATTTGTTTGCATTAACCTGACTTAATAAGGTTTTCAAATATGCAGAGAACTTATCAATATCTAGCTTTGTTCCATCATTAGATTTTTGATTTGTTTCAATCTGAGTCCACTCATTAATAGCATTATCTGTAAACCTCCCGTATTCATCAATAAGTACGGTGACCTTTTTGATCGACGTTGTAAATGACTCATCAAAGTAGCTCTCTAATTGATGTTTAAAGTCTTCTTCAATTGTGGGCTGCTGGCAAAAGGGGCAAGTTAGATTATCCTGTATATATGATCTACCTTGATTTACCCAATCATTAATATTTAACTTTTGAATTAGGTGGGAAATATTGACATCCGATTTTCCAATTATTTTGCTCCCCCAAATATCATCTTCTTCAATGGTTATGATTTGATTGGAATCTACAATATTCATTAATCCAATAGATTCAGGAGCTTTTCCAAGTATAGTTTTGGATTTGTTTTTTAAATCATCAATTGCTTCCAACGGTGACGTATTAGTCTTAAACTCTGATAATAGCTTATTTTTAAAGCTCTCTTTCTGCATTGAACCTTGAAAAGCTTCCTTAAATTCCCCTTCGTGTTTTTTATATATTTTTTTCCATACACTTTCCTTAAAAGAAAGCTCTTCATCTAATTTGGTTCTTTCTTGCTTTTCTAAAGTCTCTTTCTTTCCCAATCTATCGTCTCTTAATGTTTTTAAACTTTTTTGTTTTTCTTCAATTAAAAGCACATCTTCTTTTGAAGCTTCCCCTAAAGTAAAAATCCCTTCTATTTTCCCCGTACCAAAATTATTTTCTCTGAATTTTTTATTATAAACCAAGCTATTTAATATTTGACCATGCTTCCATTGAAGGCTGCAATTTTTAAATTCCTCATTAGCTTGCTCGGATGACAAATTGGAAATTGTTGTTTTCCCACTTCCGTTTGCTCCATAGATAAAGTTTATCTTTTTTAAGTCACTTAGTTGAGTGCCTGTACTGTTATAACTTGCGGTATTTTTTATAAGAATATTTTCAATCATTTTTCATCCAGTGAAATGACAAAGGTGAGTATTTTTTGCAGCTAACTATTAGTATAAGGCATTATTGCCTTGATACGCTGTATTAAAAATAATACCAAGTACAATCGCTTAGTTTTTAATAAAAACTGTTAATAACACCTAATATTACTTAGATTCACATCATAAGTGCAACACTCAATTAGTCGGCCAAAGGGTATATTAACCACTCTTTAATCCGACAAGAAAAAGGAGTGAAACATGCAAAAATATACACAATTGACCT
>NZ_UEXF01000031.1:76374-97511 GCF_900127505.1 thiotrophic endosymbiont of Bathymodiolus puteoserpentis (Logatchev)
TCAACAAAACCGCACAAAATGCAAATGACGCTATCAATAAACGACTCACTCCACTTAAACATTGGGTCAAAACCTTGACTTTTGACAATGGCAGGGAGTTTAGTTGGCATGAAAAGCTAGCAGAAAATCTTGACTGTAACACTTACTTTGCCAAGCCGTATCATAGTTGGGAAAGGGGCTTAAACGAGAATCACAATGGACTGTTAAGGCAATTCTTCCCTAAGCGAATGGCTTTGGATAATGTGAGTGAGAAAGAAGCATTTAGGGCAACAGATTTAATGAATAATAGACCTAGGAAATGCTTGGGGTATAAGACCCCATTTAAGGTCTTTGCCAAGATGACTGGCAAGGACTATTTTTTAAATGGAAGTGTTGCACTTATGGGTTGAATTCGCCATAAATTTAAATTATATTTTGGATATCGCGTATTTTTTAATTGGTTTTTTGTATTTTTACAATTTGATTTCCCCGCTTATTTTTCAATTTTTACTCATAATATATGGACATCACAAGCTGTTTATTTTTTTTGGATGACATGGCATTTAATCAAAAATAAAAATTTAAAACATAAGTTCATTTGGTTTTCATCTTTTTGTATTATGTGTATTGGTGTGATTTTTTACTTCTGGTTTGTGTGTAGAAAAATCAAGGGTCAGGATACGGTTCACCCACTTGACTAGACACCGACTTGATCAATTATAGCCTTGTTTTTATTAAAAACGACACTATTTTTTGACTGAATGATGGGGTTTGGGGGTAAAGCCCTAACTTAAGCCTAAAAGGCTTTTGTTAAGTTAGGGGCGTTATCCTGATAAAACTTTTTTTTGGAACTTCGGTGTTAATTAAATGATAACATCGGCTTTTTGCCAATAAAACAGACGCAAACCTAAGTCTTGAACGGCGCTTAGATGGGAAGAATATTATTTATCCCAATATTTAGTTTTTATCCCGTAACCCAAATCCGCTTCAATCAGTCTTGATCGTACTTTGAGTAATTTTTCAATTAATGCAGGTTCAGACTGCTCATAACCTTCGGCATTGGGTGTGCGTTTGACCACCACACCTAATAATTCAGTAATTGCATTGCCGATAGAATTTTGCGAAATAGTGACAATTAATCTGTCTTGGTCATCACGGTAGATAAGTTGTTTAAATGCAGGCTGCCAACGAATATCTGAGGCATATTTGGCATCATTAAGGCATTTGTCACGCACTTTCTTGGCGGCAGATAAAAATCCATTGTTAAACAGCAGTATCTTTTCAATTTCTTGTGGAAAATAAGCGTTTTTTGGCACGCCTGAATTTCGGCTAGACACTTGTGCAAAAAAAGTGCGATAAAAATCTAAAAAACCCTTGAGAATCTGATCGTATTCATGCCAAAATTCAATGCGCTTTAAACTGTCAATACCCCCTTGTATTTCCCAGCGTGTTAGCCCTTGTGGATAACCTGTGAGTGACAGACTGGAAGAGTCGCCAGACATTGGTTTGAGTATTTTTAAATCTAATGAGGATAAAAATTCCACATACACTTCTTGCATATAGGTAGCAAATAAAGAGTGTTGCCCGCCATCGGTTAAGTTAGGGTTGTTGGTATCTGTTATTTTTGCTTCTTTGAGTTGTTGTTTGTCAAATACAATAAAGTGGTTGTGCAACATTCTAATGCTCGGCACACCAGGGGAGGTAATCGGCCAAGTAGAATCCAATGAGGCTTCACCTGCCAACACCAAGTGTGTTTCTGGGTCTGGGTATTGCTCCAACATAAAACTGATAATAATTTGGTTCATTCGATTCCAAACATTTTTCACATTATCAGGCACTTGCGTGCGTCTAACGGGTCTGCCCAGCGGGTTCAGAATTTTTTGCGAGGTATTGTAAATAATAGAGCAATCAAACTCATTTGAATGCCCCAGCGCCTTTCTATAAAATAACAAATCCTCATCATTGGCTAACAAGCCATTATTATTGGACAAATCTGCCAAATTCTCAGGCGAGTTAAAAAACTCATTCGGCTTCATTCCTTCGGGTACATCTAGTGGGATGGGGCGAAAAGGAACGCTAATTTCTCTTGGACCAATTGGCATGGTTCTTACTCCTTAATAAAAAAAAGGTTTATGTCACTTACGCAACATAAACCCCCTTAAACCTAAATCAAGCCTAATCGTTATCAAAATAACCGGCATTATCGTGTTCTTTTTTGTATGCTTCATCTTGTTGTATAGTGTCTTTGTTTCTTAGCGCTTCAATTGTGCCAAACAAATCTTCACCTTTTGTTTCGATTAATAAAAACATTGTATAGCCAGACTTAATATCAATTGATTCAAACTCAACAATTTTATAACCAAAAGCATTGTTATGAATTTGTGTTTGATAGTTGTCAACCAATTCATGGCGTTTTACTTTAGATAGTATTCTACCAACCAATTGGCTGTAAATTTGATCTTTGGCATTTTTTAATGCCTTTGTTCTAGTTGCGCCCACTTCAGAACCTGTGGCAATACCGCAAGCATAAAAGCTTTCATCTGCTAAGGCATCAGAAATTTGCACAATAGTAGAAATCCCAGGTGTTAAATAAGGTATTAAAGAAACATCTTCCTCCTCTTCTTGGCACCAACTTGGAATATCATCAGACTCTACCCGTTCGGGCAAAGTACCACAAGAGGATAGTAAGGCTACAATAAATCCTAAACTAAATAGTTTGTAATAACGCATAATAACCTCTTAGATAAATCTTAAACTTCAAATGAAGGTAACTTCTTTTCCACCATCTCTTTTTTCATGACCACATAATCTGGCAAGCCATTTTTGTATGGTGGGTAATCTTCACCTTCGATAAGCGGTTGTAAATATTCACGACACGCATCAGTAATGCCAAATCCATCGTCAGAAATATAATCCATCGGCATCATCTTTTCAACATTGGCAATGTCTTTTAACTCACCCATGCCGATCTCCCAAGTGTATGGGTTGTTTGAGGTTCTAATGACTGCAGGCATTACGGAGTTTTTGCCTTCCATTGCCAAGTTTACCGCTGCTTCACCTAGCGCATAAGCTTGTTCAACATCAGATTTGGAAGACAAGTGGCGTGCTGCACGCTGCAAGTAGTCTGCTACTGCCCAATGGTATTTATGCCCTAATGCGTCTTTAATTAAGTTGGCAACTACAGGCGCTGCACCACCGAGTTGTGCGTGACCGAAGTCATCGCGAGTGCCTTGTTCGGCAAGAAAACGACCGTCTGCCCATTTTGTGCCTTCAGAAACCACAACGGTGCAATAACCAAATTCTTTAACATTGGCATCTACTTTGGCTAAGAATTTTTTCTCATCAAAATCTACTTCTGGGAACAAGATTACCACAGGAATTGAATCATCAACCAAGCCACCTGCTGCTGCAATCCAGCCCGCATGTCTGCCCATAACTTCTAATACGAAAATTTTAGTAGAAGTGGCACACATAGAAGCCACATCAAAACTTGCCTCCATGGTAGAAACAGCAATGTATTTTGCTACTGAGCCAAACCCTGGGCAGTTGTCTGTTACTGGTAAATCGTTGTCAACTGTTTTTGGTACATGAATGGCTTGGATTGGGTAACCCATAGACTCAGACAATTGAGAAACTTTCAAACAAGTATCTGCCGAATCGCCACCACCATTGTAGAAGAAATAACCGATATCATGCGCTTTAAATACTTCAATCAATCTTTCGTATTCTGCCTTGTTGTCTTCTAAAGATTTCATTTTGTAACGACAAGAGCCAAAGCCACCAGAAGGTGTGTGTTTGAGTGCTGAAATGTCAGCATCAGATTCTTTAGAAGTGTCAATTAGATTTTCAGTTAAGGCACCGATAATGCCATTTTGGCCTGCATAAACCGTGCCGATTTTATCTGAGTGTTTGCGTGCTGTTTCAATCACACCACAAGCAGACGCATTAATTACGGCTGTTACACCACCAGATTGTGCATAAAAAGCATTTTTCATTGTTAGTTCCTTTTGACTTATAAAACCACTAATTATACATTGCTACGGTAATTTCGTATGTAAAAAAGGTCTCATATTGATTCAAAAATATGTGGCGTGAATTCCCAGTTTTGTGAACTATTAATGCTTAACACTAAGCATTTAGAGCTACCGCCATTACGCACCGCACCTGATGCACCCGGGTTAATTATCCAAGGGCTAGATTCTGTGTCAATCACTTGTTTATGCGTGTGTCCATAAATAATGGCTCTAGCATTGGGATGAGTCTGGCGTAAGGATTTGTGTGACGGTGTTTGCCAACCATGTTCTTGACCATGTTCTATGACTATTTTCCCGCCCGGTAGCGACAGGGTTTCAATGTCTTTTAGTTTAATGTGTTTATCATTATTACCCCGAACAGCAGTGAGTGGCTGAGTGAGCACACTGAGTGTTTGCTCTTCAATGATATCGCCCGCATGAACGATTTGGTCACAGGTGTTCATTAAGCTGATAATATCGGGGTGAATCCAGCCGTGAGAATCTGATAGGATGCCTATTTTAAGTGCCACTTTATTTAAGTAGTGTTGTATTCAAACCATCAATATGCTCTTGCAAATCAGGTTTGATGGTTGTATTCATAGAGTCTAATATAAATTCAATGCCTTCTCGTCTTGCTAATTTTGCCGCAGGAACAAAATCACTATCGCCAGAGATTAAAATTATTTTATTGACTTGTTTTTTGTATGACATAGAGGCAATGTCTAAGCCAATTTTCATATCAACAGATTTTTGTTGAGCGTGATAAATTACATCACTTTCAATAACATCAGTATGTGTGATTTTTCCTGATATTAAGTTTTTAGATAGCTCTGGATCTTTTAGCGTCCAGCGTGCATTTTTTTCATCAAGAAAACCTAATCTTAATGCGACATTTCTAGTGTTTCTTAATTGGTTGTGTAGATCTTGCCTGAACAATGCAGTTGTTGATTTTTTTAAATCAACAGCTTTTCTTGTTATTGGATGGTGTAATTTTTTGGTAATGGGAGGGCAGTCGTAGAAAAATATTCGATACAGTCTTTCTGGTTCTGTTATGTATTTATCATCACTTTTAGACGGGTTATATATATGTTTTAAACAATGTGTTGTTAAACCTTTAACAACTTTTTTAGCATCTGATTGTTCTTTACAGAGTTTTAGATAAAAATCACCATCAACTAGAATAGCAACATTTCTCATAATTATTTTATTCTCAATAAAAAAAAACCCAAAGGTCTGGCGAAACTCCTATTTAGTGGTTTCACTTTTCTGCTTTGGGCTATGTATGGAGGTAATTATACTAACTTATTAATTAATGTCAACCATTCTTTATATGATATGCTCAAAAGTTTCAATATTGATAAAGCCTTCAATTTCTTTGGCGTTTACTTTAGAGCTAGGTTTACTGATAGCAATGACTGTGCCAATGCCATATTGCTTGGCAGATTTTAAGACAGAGGGTGAGTCATCAAAAAAGATGCTTTTTGCTTTATCAAATTTAATTTCGTTTTCTAATTGTTGCCAAAATTCTTGTTTTTCTTTGGCAACATTATAATCGTGAGAAGAGATAATACCGTCAAAATAAGCCTCTAAATTAGTTACACGCATTTTTAGTTTCAATGTTTTTCGATGTGCATTAGTCACCAAATAAATACGCTTTTTATGCGTCTTGGCTTGCGCCAAAAACTCCAATACAAAGGGGTGGATTTGTATTAAATGTGCCACATCTTCTTTGAGTTGAGCAATGTCTAATTGTAGTTTTTCTTGCCAATAATCCAGACAATACCAATGTAGTTTGCCTTCTTCTGCGCGTAGAATTGGATAGAGTTTGTCTTTGGCTTCATCAAAGGTTATATTGTGTTTATTGGCAAATACCAAAGGCATATATTCCATCCAAAAATGTAGGTCAAAATGTAGGTCTAATAGCGTGCCATCCATATCTAGTAAGATGGTGTCAATATCTCCCCAATCTATCTTTGAGGAAGGCAAGGCCTTCCTCAAGTTAGTTGCGACGCCAGTTTGTGCCATTTTTATTGTCTTCTAAAATAATTCCCAATTCAGCTAACTCATCTCTAATTTGGTCGGATAGGTTGAAGTCTTTGTTGTTTCTAGCCTCATTGCGCTTCTCAATTTTTGCATCAATTTGCGTATCGGACAAGTCCATTCCCCTCTTTTCAGTGTTTCCTTGAGGGGTGTGTTTTAAAAAGGTATCAGCATCCATTTGCAGAATGCCAATATAGCCACCCAATTTTTTCAGTAGTTGACCTAAGGCATTTGCTTGGTCGCTATCTTTTTCACGCTTGGCGTTGACGACTTTGGCGAGCTCAAACAAAATACTGAGTGCAATTGGTGTATTAAAGTCATCATCTAACGCTGCTGTGAATCGCGCTTCATAATCAAAACGCTGAGAGACTTCTTCTGTTGCTGCTTCTGAGGCGCTTAATCCGCGTGTGGCAGTGTATAGGCGTGTTAGAGATGCCTTGGCGTTGTCTAAGTTTTCATCAGAGAAATTAAGCGGGCTACGATAATGCGAGCTCATAATAAAGTAGCGCAAGGTCTCGCCATCGTAATTTTCTAATACACCACGAATGGTGAAAAAATTATTCAGCGATTTGCTCATTTTTTCGTTATTGATATTTACAAACCCCACATGCATCCAAGTATTGACAAAAGTACAATCGTTAGCGCCCTCAGATTGTGCAATTTCATTTTCATGATGTGGAAAGGCTAAGTCCATACCGCCACCATGAATATCAAAATGTTTGCCAAGATGGGTGCATGACATTGCGGAACACTCAATATGCCAACCTGGGCGACCATCACCCCAAGGTGATTGCCAACTTGGCTCGTTAGGCTTTGCCATTTTCCATAGCACAAAATCTAGCGGGTCTTGTTTGCTTGTTTCCACATCAACTCTAGCACCTGCTTCAAGCTCATCAAGGTTTTTGCCACTCAGTTTGCCGTAATTCTTAAATTTGCGTACTGAGTAATACACATCGCCATTTTTGCCTTGATAGGCAATGCCTTTTTCAATTAAAGACTTAATCATATAAAACATTTGGTCAATGGCATCGGTTGCACGCGGCTCAATATCAGGAGGTAAGATGCTGAGTGCGCGCTCATCCTCGTGCATGGCATTAATGAATCGGTTGGTTAGTGAGTAAATATCTTCCTTGTTTTCAACAGCACGCTTTATGATTTTGTCATCAATATCGGTAATATTACGCACATATTCCACTTGAGGAAAATGACGACGCAAATGACGGACAATCACATCAAACATTACCAAGACACGAGCATGACCCATATGGCAATAGTCATATACTGTCATTCCGCAGACATACATTCCGACCTTTTCTGGGTTGATGGGTTTAAACTCCTCTTTTTGTTTGCTAAGCGTGTTGTAGATTTTAAGCATAAGCGGTATTTTACTTAGTATTTCAGGCAAGCCCTTATTTTTTATATGATTTAAAGATGCTTACGATTGTATAATTGAATGGTTTTATATTATTATTTTGGAGAAAATTATGAGCGTTTTAGTAACACAACAAGCACCAGACTTTACTTCTGCAGCGGTATTAGCAGATGGTTCAATCGTGGACAACTTTACACTTTCTAGTCTGAAAGGCAAGAAAATTATGTTGTTTTTTTATCCGTTGGACTTTACTTTTGTTTGTCCATCAGAGATTTTGGCACACCATCACCGTGTGGCTCAGTTTGCAGAAAAAGGTGTTGAAGTCGTTGGTGTTTCAATTGATTCACAATTTACCCACAATGCATGGAGAAACACAGCACCTAAAGATGGTGGATTGGGCAAGATTGATTTTCCTTTAGTTGCTGATGTGAACCATTCAATTATGGAAGCATATGGTATTGTTCATCCAGCAGGTGTGGCACTTCGTGCATCATTTTTAATTGATGAGAATTTCGATGTGCGTCATCAAGTAGTGAATGATTTGCCACTGGGTCGCAATGTTGATGACATGTTACGCATGGTTGATGCTCTTGATTTCCACACTACACATGGTGAAGTTTGTCCTGCAGGCTGGAACAAGGGCGATGAAGGCATGAAAGACACACCAGAAGGCGTGGCACAATACTTGGCTAAGAATGCTGACAAACTATAAAATAAATTGTTTTACAACAAGGGAGTGGTTAGCGCTCCCTTTTTTTACGGAGAAAAAATGAAAACTTATAAATGTATGATTTGTGGCTGGATCTATGATGAAGCTAAAGGCTCAGAGAAAGAGGGTATTGCACCAGGTACAAAATGGGAAGATATACCTGAAGATTGGGTGTGTCCTGATTGTGGTGTGACGAAAGATCAGTTTGAAATGGTGGAAATCTAAAAAAGCGTCATTTTGCTGATTGCCTTTATTTATGTAAAGGCTTTAATAAAAAATATTTCTCGCAGTCCTATTTAGTAAAATACCAGTTAATTTTAAAAATCAAGAAGAGCAAATGTCAAAAGTACTTATATTGCCAGGTGATGGTATCGGACAAGAAATTGTTGCGCAGGCGTTGAAAGTTATTGATTATTTAAATGAGAATCACGAGCTTAACATGGCATTGGTGCATGGTCTGGTGGGTGGTAGTGCATATGATGAAACCGCTTCACCTTTGCCGCAAGCCACGCTTGATGTAGCACATGAGTGCGACAGCATTTTGTTGGGCGCAGTAGGTGGTTATCAGTGGGAGAAATTAGAGCGCGACTTGCGTCCAGAACGAGGACTTTTGGGTTTGCGTGCTGAGTTGGATTTGTTCTCTAACTTGCGTCCTGCGATTTTATATCCACAACTTGCTAGTGCCTCAACGCTTAAGGAGGAGGTTGTCTCTGGCTTAGACTTGATGATTGTGCGTGAGTTGGTGGCTGGCATTTATTTTGGACAACCGCGTGGCGTTGAAGTGCGTGATGGTGAAAAATACGGCTTTAATACGGCAACTTATTTTAAATCTGAAATTGAGAGGATTGGGCATTCAGCATTTAAAATTGCACAACTTCGCAATAAGCGTGTTTGTTCAGTAGATAAGGCTAATGTGTTAGAAGTGTGTGAGCTTTGGCGAGAAACCATGATTGAGGTGGCAAAAGATTACCCAGGTGTGGAGCTTTCGCATATGTATGTAGACAATGCTGCTATGCAACTCGTTAAAGCCCCTAAGCAATTTGATGTGATGGTAACCAGTAATTTATTTGGTGATGTGTTGAGCGATTGCGCAGCAATGCTCACAGGTTCAATTGGTATGCTACCATCGGCTTCGCTAAATAAAGAGGGTTTTGGTATGTACGAGCCTATTCACGGTAGTGCACCTGATATTGCAGGGCAAGATTTGGCAAACCCATTGGCAACTATTTTGTCAGTAGCAATGATGCTCAGATATTCACTTAATCAAGTAGCATTGGCAGAAAAAATTGAGGCAGCAGTTAATACTGTATTGGATAAAGGCTATCGCACACAAGATATCGCCTCTGAGAGTGATACGGTTGTTGGCACTGATGAGATGGGTGATTTAGTCGTAGAGGCTTTATGAAAATCGTAGTTTATTCCACTCATACTTGTCCGATTTGCGTCAAAACTAAAGTCCTATTAAACAAATGGAATCTGCCCTTTGAACAAAAAATGATTGATGAGGATCGTGCCTTAATGGCGGAGTTTTCTGAGGTAACCAGTGGCGCTAGAATGGTGCCACAAATTGTGATTGACGACAAACACATTGGGGGTTTTAGCGACCTTACTGAGTTACATATGGACGGATTTTTTGACTGATAAGCTCCGTTTTTCATTAGAAACTTTTAAAGCAGTCATTTGTTATACGCTTTGGTTTTGATAAAAATCAGGATTTAAGGTAATTTTAAAAATTATTCGTCTAAGTTTTCAATCTCGCTAAGCATTTTTCCAATATGTTTGCCCATGTTGCTTTTGTAGCCGTGCCAATCATGATAAGGTGTTAATTTTTTATCAGCAAGTGGCTTGATTTCATAGTCGGCCAAGTCTTTTGCATAACCTTTTTTGACTTCGTCACGCACGATGCGTAAATAACTTAAGAAGGGTTGTACGGTGCTTTTTGCATTGCCAGTTGGGCCGTGGCCAGGAACATAATAATCTAAGTCTAAATTAATTGCATACTCTAATACTTTGATATTGCCGTGCATATCAGAAGTGTTGTCAAATCGTCCGTGTCTGTGTAGTAAGCCATTGTCACCCATAAATAAAGTTTTACTCTTGATATGCTCAACCATAATGTCGGTATTGGTATGTGCTACCCCAGTAATATTATGGTGAATTTTAAAAGCCTCACCGCCTGCATTAACGACTTTCAAGTGTGTGCTAGCCTTAGTTGGATAAGTAGGTTTTGTGCCATCAGATGCGCCCTTGGTTAAATCATGCATTAACTTTACCCAGCGTTCACCTTCACCAGATTTGGCTTGCTCAATCATATTAGGATGGGCGTAGATTTTGACCTTAGGATATTGTTCAATAATTGCCTGATTGCCGAGCCAGTGGTCGCCATGGACATGGGTGTTAAAAACAGCAACAATTGGCTTATCAGTAATTACTTTGACTTTTTTAAGTACCATCCTTCCAACTTGATAAGTACTCCCTGGATCAACAATGACTGCGCCACTTTTGCCAACGATTAGCCCAGGGTTGTTCATAAATCCACGATTTTCTGGATTAGGCTCGTCAAGTGGACCATGTATAACATAAACATTATCGGCGATTTTGTCAAATCTATACTTTTCTGAACTCTGTGATAACCAGATGACGGTAGTCACTAAAAATACGGCAGTTAATATTAATAGTAGTTTTTTCATTGTTTTTTTCTCAAAAATAGATTGCATTATATCGCCCATTCAAATTCTAAGTGGCATAATATGCGCATGCGACAAAAACCTAAGATGTTCAATGTAGTAAACATTGCCACAACAAAATTTTTCAATATTCAATCAATGGATATTGAGTTCTCCAATGGAGAGAAGCGACAATACGAACGCCTAAAGCCATCTGGAGAAGGCGCTGTGTTGGTAATTCCAATGCTAGATGATGATACAGTGTTGATGATTTACGAATATTCTGGCGGTACCCACAGATATGAGTTAGCATTGACCAAAGGTAAAATTGATGCAGGCGAATCTCCGATTGAGGCTGCTAACAGAGAGTTAATTGAAGAAATTGGTTATGGTGCAAGACAGCTTTCGTTTGTGAAAACCATGACTTTGGCGCCAGGCTATCAGTCAAACTTTACTCATGTTATTTTAGCACAGGATTTATATGAAGACAGTGCACAAGGTGATGAGCCTGAGCCATTAGAAGTGGTCAAACACAAATTGTCTGATTTAGAACAGTTGGTGTATAACCAAGATTTAACCGAAGCCAGAACCATTGCAGCACTTTACATGGCAAAAGAAATCATTAAAAACCAGTAAGTGCATAAAACGAAACATTTGCTAGGTAATTACATATGAATCTTGTTATTCCTGAGGAATTTTTTCTTACTTCTCAGGGTGCGCCTTTCCCTGATATTGATTTAGCATTAGACGAGCCAAATGGCTTGATTGCTATTGGTGATGATTTGTCATCTAAGCGATTAATTAACGCTTACCAACAGGGAATTTTCCCTTGGTATGGGGAAAATGAACCTGTGCTGTGGTACTCACCAAACCCACGCATGGTTATTACGCCTGAGGCACTGCATATTTCTAAAAGTTTAGATAAAGTGCTACATTCAAAGCAATTTGAAATCAAAATCAACAACGATTTTGACAGTGTTATTTATCATTGTAAAAGTATTAAGCGCAAAGACCAAGACAGCACTTGGATTGATGAAAATATGGTGCGTGCTTACACTGAATTACACACTCAAGGCGTGGTAAAGTCAGTTGAAGTGTATCAAGATCTCAAGTTAGTGGGCGGATTGTATGGTGTGAGTATGGGCAAGGTATTTTTTGGTGAGTCGATGTTTTCTTTAGTGAGTAATGCTTCAAAAATAGCCTTTGTGTATTTGGTACAAAATATGGGATATGAATTGATTGATTGTCAAGTGGAAAATGCGCATTTAAAAAGCCTAGGT
The DNA here is from genome assembly GCF_900127505.1 of thiotrophic endosymbiont of Bathymodiolus puteoserpentis (Logatchev). Taxonomy (NCBI): domain Bacteria; kingdom Pseudomonadati; phylum Pseudomonadota; class Gammaproteobacteria; species thiotrophic endosymbiont of Bathymodiolus puteoserpentis (Logatchev). Next base: position 88,434 of record NZ_UEXF01000031.1, read on the forward strand.
GCTTACAACATTGAGCGTAATGTATTCATCAAAAAATTAGATAAATTGCTGTTAAAATAAATAGTTATAAAATTAATGGCATGGGCTTTCATAATTATCGGACCTTACGATCTAAAAAATGGAATTACGGTGATAGATTATGAATTATGCAAAGGCTCCAAAAGACCTTATATAAAAACAGCTATTCTTGTTTAGCGTAGCAAAATATCAGATTTGCTTGTAACGCTGAATACAAAAGTAGCATTATTGATTTTTATTGTCGGTAAAATCAAAGCTCTTTTATGAGCCTTTAAGAGACAGTGAATTAATATTTTGGAATTTATGCTCCATTTAAAAAGAGGGTTTACCTACTTTCTTTGTTTTAATATAATCATTACCAGCTTCCCTGGTTGGGTGTTTGCCGCTCTTATTCAGTCTCATGATAAATCTACAACGGTAGTAAAGGCAAGAAATCAGAAAACGCAACTCATTTATATTGCTACACCTAATAAAAACGGTTTATCACATAATCGTTATAACAGCTTTGATGTTAATCAAAATGGCGCTGTCTTTATAAACTTTAACGATGGGAAAGGGGAAGCTAGACGATCTGATCTGGCTGCCTCTGTGATTGGCAATCCTGCTTTATTAAACGGGGGGTCGGCAAGCCTTATTTTGAATGAAGTTGTTTCCGGAAAAACGTCCAATATCGCTGGCTTTTTAGAGGTGGTTGGCAATAAAGCGGGTGTTATTATTGCTAATCCTTATGGTGTTACCTGTAATGGTTGTGGTTTTATTAACACCTCAAGAGCAACCTTGACCACAGGTATACCGAAGTTTAACGAAGGTAATTTAAGTTTTGATATCAATAAAGGCAATATCAATATTGACAGTAATGGTTTAGACGCTAAGACGGTTGATGTTCTTGATATTATTGCTAAGGGCGTTAGTATTAATGGCGTTATTAACGCCAAAAATATGTTGATAGTGGGTGGTAAAAGTAAGTTTTCTTATTTAGCACGCCTATCATCTGGTGTAGACGAGGGTGACAATGACAATGACCCCCGTTATGCCATCGATGCCTCGGTAGTTGGTGGTATGTATGCAAACAGAATCCATCTGATATCTCACGGTAAGAATGTGGGGGTTAAAGTTGACTCTAATATGGCAACTTCAACGGATGATATTGTTTTTACTGCTGAGGGTGATATTGAAATTGCGGGCATACTCAGCTCTAAAAATGACATTATTCTCACCTCTGATCAGTCTATTAATATCTATACGCCTGAATCTGTTGAAGAGGAAAAAGCAACAGAGTCAAACTCAAACTCAAATTCAAGCTCAGAGTCAAACTCAGACAATCATTTTTACGCCAACAATATTGATATCAATGCAGGGAAAAAAGTAGAAATCGCTGTTCAATCTATAGGGGCCAAGAACAATCTAAATATTACAGCGAATGATTTGATTAGTGATACCGCCCAACAGGGTGGCGTTCGTTTTGCGAAAAATATCAATATTAATGTGGTTAATGGCGATTATAAGGCTTTAAACAAAGTTCAATATATTGCCAAAGAAAGTATTGATATTAAGGCAAAAACTGTTAGTATCCAAGGGGCAGATAGCAACAATAGGGTTAAATTTAATGTCAATGAGGGCAAGTTAAGTATATCGAGTCAATCGGTGGATATGGATAATGCACTTTTGGGCACCAAAAAAAATATCCAAATAACGACACAAGGTGATTTAAAAATAGGAAAGGATGCCAAGTTAAATTCTCAAGAGGAAAGTATCACAATAAATGCAAGTCAACTCACCTCTCAGGGCGTGTTACTTGCTAATAAAGACATAAGGATTAAGGCTACCGAAGTAACTAATAGTGGCAATATGTTTGCTGCTAATCAGCTGGCTATTGATGCTACTAAGTTTGACAATCAGAAAAACATTGTTGCTGGTGAGGCGTTGCTGAGTATAGGCAAGACATTCACGAATGCAAAGAATGCTCAGATCCTTGTTGACAGTCGACTCGTTATCAATACACTATCAGACGGGATTTTAGCGGTTATTAACGCAGGATTGTTGGCATTGAAAAGCAGCTTAAATATCGCTGATACCGAGCAATCAAATAGTGCACCATCAACAGGCAGTTTAACGATCTCTGCTGACACATTTGATAATAAAGGCAATCTTTCTGCTAACAAAATAACTCTGAATGTTGACTCAAAATTGAGCAACCAAGCAGGTGCTAAAATCCTTGCCGACGAGCAATTAACCATCAAACAAACTGCTAATGCATTGTCAACAAAGTTTTTAGAAGTTATTAACGCAGGATTGCTGGCATTGAAAAGCAGTTTAAATATCGCTTCTGCTAATGGCACTACTCAATCCACTCCGTCAACAGGCAACTTAACAATCTCTGCCAACACACTTGATAATAGTGGCTATATCTCTGCCAATGAAATAACCTTAAATATAGGCAAGAAGCTAAGCAATAAAAACAATGCTCAAATCTCTGCTGATAGTCAATTGATCATTAAAAATACCCTAACCTTTGCTGACAGCACTACATCTAATAGCACCACATCTAATAATTTAGTCGTGGACAACAAAGGGTTGTTGTATTCAAAAGATGTGTTAGGTATTTTTGCCGATAGACTCAATAACAAAAAAAATATTGTTGCTAACAAAGTAACACTCAATGTTGATACAAGCGTGAACAATAAAGCCAATGCCAGAATCCTTGCTGATGAGCAATTAATCATTAAACAAACGGTTAGTGTATTGCCAACAAAACTTTTAGAAGTTATTAATGCAGGTTTGCTAGCCTTAAGAAGCAGTCTAAATATCACCTCTACTGATGGTGCTACTCAATCTACCCCATCAACAGGCAACTTAACTGTTTTTGCCAACACACTTGATAATAGTGGCTATATCTCCGCCAATGAAATAACATTAAATATAGACAACACACTAGATAATAAAGACAATGCTCAAATTTCTGCTGACAGTCAATTGAGCGTCAAGCAAACCGATAATGCTCCAGCCAATCAATTGTTGACAGTGAACAACAAAGGTTTGTTGCTTTCAAAAGATGAGCTCAATATTGCTGCCAGTACACTCAATAACGAAAAAAATATTGCTGCTAAAAAAACCACGCTAACTATAGGCAAAACACTAAATAATGCAGAAAGTGCACAAATCTCAGCCAACAACCAATTAACCATCAAACAGACTAAGGGTGCAGACAATGGTCTTGCAGTAAACAACCAAGGATTGTTATTTTCAGCAGATGAGTTAACTATTTCTGCTAATACACTAAATAACCAGAAAGACATTTCTGCCAAGAAGGCAACGCTTGAGATAAAGACAGTATTAGACAATAAAGAAGGTGCTCGAATTTTTATTGATGACACACTTGATATAACAACAACAACACTGAACAACAAGGGATATGTTAAAGGCACCACATTAGAGGTAACGGCAGATAACATTAACAACGACACAAACAGTAAGATATTGGCTGTTGATTCTACTTTTACCGTGGATACTTTTGTTAATAATGGCAGTGTAAAGAGTACGAATAATCTAACGATACAGAAAAAGACTCAGGACAATAAAATAGCGACATTGGACATAAAAAGTCAATACGCATTTTATGCTGGGAATAATTTTAACATTGTCAAAAACGCTACAGGTATTTTTAATGTTAATATTGTCGATGGCTTTATTGCAAAAGGAATTAATTGGGCTATTAACAAACTTGATCTTAGGGGAACTTTAAAATCCAGTGCAGGATTTCACTTGGATGTGGTTGATACGCTCACACTTGGAACGAAATCCTCACCAGACCTCCCGAAAGAAGGTAAGAAGGCAATGATATTATTAACTGGCAGTGAGGTGGATAATAGCATCAAGGTGGATAAGAATATCGTTATCTTCGAACATTCAGCAATATCATCTCTTGGTAATTTAACACTCAAGGCAACGCTTATTAGCATAGCTGTAAACGCTGCTATAACAGGTTTTAAGCATTTGGGTATTTCTGGCAATATTGACAACAAAGGGTTTATTTATTCTGACGAGACATTAGATTTAGTGGCACCTAACTATATCCACAATACGGGCAAGGGTTGTGTTGCTAGCAACGGTTGTATTAGTGCTCAAACACAGTTAAGAATGGCACACAGTGAAGGTGCGTTAACGCCGTCATCAAATGTTGATTCTATTGTAGGGGAGATGGAATTAATTAATCAAGGTGATATTGAAAGTAAGGATATTCTAATCGTTGCCAAGAAAGTGGTTAATACCATTTCAAGTGCCAACAACTATGGCAAAAAAGATGAACCAGTGCTCGTTTCTCGAATAATTAGTACCATTAGTAAAGCTGATAATGAAATAACGGAACAATTAATAAAGGTATTTCATGAGGAATACCTTGATGAATTTGATCCTGATAATGACAGACCTACCATATCAGCCATTCAGGGAAATTTAAACATCTTAGGCTTTAAGGAAATTCAAAATATAGGAGGGACACTAAGTGCTACAAATACCCTTAATTTAATTAGCAATGTGCTCAACAGTAAAGTAACTAATCAATCAGTTGGTTTATTTAAGATTACCAAAACCGTAATATTTCGTACCAGACAGGTGTGTACTAAACCGTTTATCATATGTTGGGAGCGACGGCCTAGGGTAACAATAATTACAGAAAGTACTGTTAGAGAGAAGCTAAAGGGGAGTTCAATAAAAGCAGGATTATTTGCAAAAAATATCGTGATAGAGACTGGTTCTCTATACACAGGTGAAAGAAATAACGCATTGTCGGATCAAGAGCTTAGTAAAAAAACACAAAACACAGAAGATGACTCACCGGAAGCACCGCCTAAAGAAGATGATGAGAAGATAGAGGATACTAAGGTTGCAGAACCCGATAAAACAATAGAAGAAGAAGAGGTTGAGCCCAATAACGAGGCAACAGGGATTGAATATACCGAAGCACAATATGACGCATCTATGGTGGGCAATGTTACAGAATCTTTACCAACTAATCCTTATGGTCTTTATTTGCCAGCACAAGATTCTAACGCCCAATATCTTTATGAAAAAAACGCTTTATATGTTACAGATGAGCGTTCGCAACTGGATATTAATTATTTGGCTGAAAAATTAAGAATAAAAGACACCACCAGAAAACTAGGCAATACAGATTTTGAAATACAATTAATTAAAAAACAAGCGCAAAGGTTAAACGCAGTTTCGTATCTAGAATATGGTGACGACTTCACCATGATGCAGACTCTTTATGATAATGCTGCAGAGTTCATTAAGGCGAGTAAGCTACCTCCTGATAAGGTGAGTAAGCTATCTCCTGATGGTACGCCAGTTAAATCTAAGCCAATGCACGTTATGACAATTCCTGTATATGGCATGCCATTAACAGACAGTCAAATTGCCTCTCTTGATAAGCCCATTATTTGGGAAGTATATCAAAAAGTTGCCTCCGGTGAAGTTGTTAGGGTGCCAAGGCTATATATCCCCACAAAATTTAAAGCAAATGACGCTATGATAATGGCGACTGGCAATACCAATATTGATGTTACTTATCTATTGAATGCTGGGGGAGAGATTAAATCAGATTCTTTGTCAATTACGACAAAAAACGACCTTGATGTTATTTCTGGAAAAATTAGTGGTGGCACGGTCATATTAGATGTAGGTGGTAATATTAATCTTGAAACCTTGAAAGTGCGTCATGGCACAGTGAATAATTATCATGAAGAATTTCTAGACAAGACTACAATTAGTGCCACTACAGGGCTTAGCATTAAAACCAAAAATGATTTAAATGTGACGGCCAGTGATATTATTTCTGGGGGCGGTATAAATATTCGAACGGATGGCGAGGTAAATATCAAAAATATTACCCTAGAAAAAAGCACCTATTCTACTTCACACAGTAGTTCTGGTTTTTTAGGTTTAAATTCCACGGAAACCACAACCACTACAACAACACAAACAGCTGTTCAATCCAACATTCAAGCTGATGGCGATCTCAGCATAATCGCTCAAAAAAATCTTAATATTGAAGGGGCAAATATAACAAGTCAGGCAAGAGTTATCTTAGGTAGCACACAAGGTGATGTCAATATCACAGCACAAAAATTGACCGATACAGAAAACACAACCGTTAAGAAAAAAGAATTTGGATTTAGTACAGATGCTGATGAGGGAGAAAGAACGGCAAATGTTACGCTCTCATTCACTACCACCACCACCAACACCTCTAAAGTAGACACAACACACATAGGATCAAATATTAGTGGCGACAATGTTGTTATTTTTGCAGAAAATACAGCAAATTTTGAAGGCGCTACATTGGATTCCAAAGGAGATTTAGTGGTAAAGGCCAACGATGTTAAGTTTAAGGCAGTTTATGATGAGTCAAAAATGAACGAAGATACATCCGAGGTAAAGCTAACACTTTCAGCCAATGTAGATGTTGATAACGCCAGTGTGGGCTCTAAGCTTACGGTTACCGATTCCGAAGATTCTTCTTATCAAAGGCAAGCACGAACTTCTAGATTGAATGCTGCAGGCAATCTGGTAATAGTGGCCAACAACAGTATTGAAAATGAGGGCACCCAGGCTTTTGCAGGAGAGGGGATTATGATTAAAGCCAAATCTGTTCACAATTATGCAGCCAAGAATATTCAAAAATTATCTAAAAAGGAGCAAAGTGTTGCAGTGGGCATTAGCTACGGTGTGACCAACAACGGCATGGGATCGTCTATAGACGGTGCAATTAAGCATGCTAATAACGAAGATGAAACAGATACGAAAACAGATGAAAGATCTGGCATGAATGCGAAAGAGTTGCTTAATAACAATAAGTTAGGAACAGAAGACGATCCTCAAGTTTCTATTTCATTGGCACCCCCCTCAATACAAACAACCATTACAAATGATAATGCAAACAGCAAGAGTAGAACCAACTCCATCACATCAATCACCACGAATTTTAAATCAAAAGGAGGCATTACCTATGATGTTGAGGGTGCCATTAGAGATGTGGGTACCAACTATGAGGCGTCGGGCGATATTGTTATAAATGCAGCGGATTATACGAATAGTCAAGCCAATAATATTACCGAACAATTAGATGAAAGCGACAATACTGGCGGCACAGCAACATTAAGTGTTGATGCCACAGCTGAGGCTACTGCAGGTGTTACTGGTTATTTGAGCAGCAAGAAAGACAAAACGGTGTCTAGCACTGCTGTTGTTGGCAGCTTTAAAAGTGGTGGCAATATTAAAATCAATACCACCAACAAAGTATCATTAGAAGGCACAAACTTTGAATCAACAGGCGGTATTGATATTTATGGTGCCAAGGGGGTTGATTTTAAGCAAGCCACCAACACAACAACCGTTCTATCAGACAGCAGCGATACTGATTTTAGTGGCAGTGTAAGTGTTGAGTTGACTTTAACGGGTGGTAGTGTTAGTGCAAGTGCAAATCATATGGAGAGCACAAAATCCAAGGTCGCAACCACAGGAGTGGCTTCCACGATTAAATCTGGGGGTGCGATCAATATTTCTTCTGGCGACGGCGACTTAAGATTACAAGGAACCAATATAGAAACAAAATCAGATGTTTCTTTGTCAGGTGATAATGTGGTTTTTGAAGGACTCACAAGCACCACGATTGAAAAAGAAAAAACCGATGGTGGCGGTGCTGATATTGGTGGTGGAGGAGGAGCATCTGGCGTTCATGGTAATTTCGGACTTAGAGTGACTAGGATTAGAAAAGACATTAATATAACTACGGTTACAGGCGGATCAATTAAGAGTAAGAACTTAACTGTTAATGCTAAAAATAAAGCGCATTTTATTGGCACACAAGTTGATGCTGATTCATTGAATATTGATGCCAAAGAATTAACCATTGAGTCCGCACAAAGTACCCACAAAGAAGACAATAGTAAATTTAGGTTAGATGTTGCGGTTGAATTTTCCGCAGGCAAGGGAAATAATGGTGCCAATTTTCATGTTGGTTTAGAAAAGAACCATAAAAAAATAAACAATGTAACTAATCAAAATGCGACTTTTAATATCAAGAACAAAACCACACTAAATGTTAAAGGTGATGTGCTTCTTGCGGGTGCAAATCTTAACTCTGGTGGCACAGTAGAGGGCAATATTGGCGGCAATTTAAAAGTAGAAAGCAGGGCTGATATTATCCGAGAAGATATTCAAAAATACAAAATGACTGTGGGTGGTGGCACGCCTGCAGGGGTTAACAAAAAATCTTTTAAAGCGGGCAATGCTAGATCCAGAGGGGGCATGGGAGTGGATACCGCCACAATGATTGCAGGATCAGGTTTATTTGTTAAATCTAGCTCAGAAAAGAAAGACAATCTAGTGATTGATCAAAGAAGTGGTATATCTGGCACATTAAATTTAAAAGTAGGTGGCAATGTAGAATTAAATTCAGCCGATGTGGATCAAAGCGGCCTAGAAGTTCAAGGAACAATCACCACCTCTAAGGTGAAAACTCGTACAGACGAAAGCTCTAGCAGTACCAACATAACAGCAACAATTCAAAGTGCACTTGGTTATGAAGGTATTAATAAAGTCTATCAAGGCGGATCCATAGGACCTGTTGCACCTAAAAGAGTTAGGAAGGGCTTAGGAAGAGGTGTGCGATCTTTAAAAAATAAAATTGTTGGTCAAACCCATATAAAAAGACCAACCAGCACACAAGCCACTGCACCTGAAAAGAGCACCCCAGTTGAGCAAGACAACAATAAAACGCCCAATGAAAATTCACAAGATGAACCTTCAAGCGAGCAAGACAACAACGAAACACCAGATCAACAACAAGAGGATAACACTGTAACTGAGCAAACGGAAACTGAGCAAACGAATACCCCTGAAAAGAGCACCCCAGTTGAGCAAGACAACAATAAAACGCCCAATGAAAATTCACAAGATGAACCTTCAAGCGAGCAAGACAACAACGAAACACCAGATCAACAACAAGAGGATAACACTGTAACTGAGCAAACGGAAACTGAGCAAACGAATACCCCTGAA
>NZ_UEXF01000032.1:0-1277 GCF_900127505.1 thiotrophic endosymbiont of Bathymodiolus puteoserpentis (Logatchev)
CAGAATTTTTTACAGTATCAGTTTCAACAGAACTTGTTGCTGACTCGTTCGTATTCATATTTTCTTGCATTTGGCTCTCCTTGTTTTGATGCCTAACGCCGCCATAACCGGAAATTAAAAGCAGAGTGTAGCGTAGCGAAACGGCGCTTTTAATTGTCCGCGTTAATGGCTTTGTTAGCTTTGTTGTAATGTTTATCAAATTCTTTCAGTATATTGTTGCTAAAAAAAGGCTTACTATCACTATTGGGATTTGCAGGGTTGTAAGAACGTAAATGACAAAGCTTTTTATCTGTAAGGAGTTCTTTTCTTAGGCTGTGATATTTTTGGTTAACTTTAAATCCCTCGTCGTATCTTTTTTTAAGGCGCGTAGTTAGTATTTGATAATCCCAAGGAAATTTTTCTAGCATGTCTTCTTCTGTAATTTGGAATGTCGGCGCATTAGGATCATTTGTTATTTTTACTTGGACGCCTGATGCACTTTTAACTTTTTGAAACTTAACATCGATTTTTAGAGTTAAGTTATACTCCCCGATTTCTTTATTGTCATATCCTTGCTCTACTGACTTTATATACTTTAATAATTTTTTCTCACTTGAGTTTAAAGATTCACCTGATGCGGTATCAAAATTCTGAAAAAACGAAAGTGGCATTAAGTAAAAATTATATCTTGATAGACTGTCACCAAACCAATCTCGTATAAGATGAAGATAATTTTGTAGCGATGCAGTGCCTATTTCCTGAACTTTTAACGACAGTTGAAGGTCATCGTTTATAAAATGAATACTGTTGTCCCGTATTTCGGTTAAAGCTTCTAAATTATCCTTTACTGCTTTATCAATTTTAAGCCCATAGTCTTCATTAATTATTCTGTATGCTTCATATAGACTAGTAGACATGGCATTTCCAGAACGATTTAATTTACGGTATAACTTTTTCGATTTGCCACCACCTTTTAACTCTTTTTTCTCCCAGACTAGCAAAGATGTGATTTTATTGCCTGATAGCTGAAGTACCTTTGCTTTTAAAAGAAGCTCCCATGCATTAATACACAAGACAGAAAATGTTTCTTCTCTATATTTAAAGTCAGGTTTATTGTAAATTTCTATAGCCGAAATCATTGCTGAAACGGATTTTTCATGCATTGCTTTTGTTCGGGACTTCATTTCTCTCCTTGAAAGCTAACTATTATTATAAGGACATATTATCCTTACATTACGATATTAAAATTAAAAGCCTGTAAAAAACAGTGTATTTCAATCTTTTTAGGGATAAAATAT
>NZ_UEXF01000033.1:0-11396 GCF_900127505.1 thiotrophic endosymbiont of Bathymodiolus puteoserpentis (Logatchev)
TGGTGAAGTTTATGCCGATAGTGCTTATGCTAACAAGAAAAACGATGAAAAACTTGGTAAACAAAATAACAAAGTTCTACACAGGGCTTACAGAAATACACCACTTACAGACAGACAAAAACAAGAGAATAAACAACGATCATCCATTCGCTATATTGTTGAACGCACTTTTGGCTTACTCAAACTACATCATGGATTAGCCAAGGCAAGATACCTTGGATTAGAAAGAAACAAAACTAGAGCGCAACTTATTGCTATGATTCACAATCTTAAAACTGGGATGAATATTTTTAAACAAATGCGAAGTCTAGGGGATTGTTACGCCCAATGAGTGGGATAGGACTAAAAATAGGGAAACAAAGCAATAAACAGCTGGGAAAATAAGGTTTTTTTGGACTTTATGAAAAAATACAGGTAGTTTTGAAAATATTTTTGAAAAAATCTAAAAATTGAAATTAGGGTGGAGAATTATGAGTTATGCGAAAGTCTCATAGAATAACATCAGTCTTTAATATTTTTTAACAAACAACCCAAGTTTTTACTTGGGTTGTTTGTTATATGGTAAACAAAAAGTTAAAAAATCTCTAAAATGAAGGGCACCCAAAAAACCTAGTGCGATTTATCTGCAAGGAGACTATGCACTGAAATGCAGAAAATAGTGTATTTTTACCTAAAAATAAGAAAAATAGCCCGCTCCCGCCATTTGACGAGTTTTTTAAGTAAACCTTTTTAGAATATTGCTGGGTGACGCTGACTCTGCTAGGATAAGGTTTAAAGAAATCACCAATTGGGCAAAAATTGGATTTTGCCAATCATCCCTATTTGTACAAAGGTCTCCTTTGGTTTTTTCAGTTGTCTTAGGTTGAGCAAAGACTTATTAAGTGAACCTCGGTATAATTAACACCAGTTATTAAAATAAAAAATAAAAATTCTATGGTAAAAATAGCAGTAACCGGTGCATTTGGGCGTATGGGGCAAACCATTATTAAGGCAATTGAGCAAACCGATGGCATGGCATTGGGTGTTAAACTGGATAAGGGTGATGATCTAAATGCTGTATTGGATCAATTTGAGGTGTTGATTGATTTTACTCGTCCAGAAGCCACACTTGATTATCTTGCCATTTGCTTGTCTGAAAATAAAGCAATGGTTATTGGCACCACAGGTTTTGATGATGCTGGTTTGGCAGCTATTAACAGTGCTGCTAAAAAAATGCCAGTGGTGTTTGCGCCTAATATGAGTGTTGGCGTTAATCTTTCGTTGAAATTATTGGACATGGCAGCTCGTGTGATTGGGGATGATTCCGATATTGAAATCGTTGAAGCGCACCATCGTTATAAAGTGGATGCACCATCAGGTACTGCGTTGAAGATGGGCGAAGTGGTGGCGAATGCTTTGGGTAGAGATTTGTCCAAATGTGGCGTGTATGGACGAGAAGGCATTGAAGAGCCACGTAATAAAGAGACAATTGGTTTTTCTACTATTCGCGGTGGTGATGTGGTGGGTGAGCACACTGTGAGCTTCTTTATGGAAGGTGAGCGGGTAGAGATCACCCACAAAGCCTCATCAAGAATGACTTTTGCCAATGGTGCAGTGCGTGCAGCAAATTGGCTAAAAGGTGAGCCCGCTGGCTTATATTCCATGAAAGATGTATTAAAAATATAACAAAGGACTATAAATATGAAAACACATTTACATAAAATACCGCTTATTTTATTGGCAATTTATATGATTTTATTCATTATATTGGCAATCAATCCCTATGATCGAGTAACTTGGTGGGCGGAAAATATCCCAGTTTTAATCGTTGTCGGTCTTTTGTTGCTGACTTATTCTCGCTTTAAATTTTCGAATTTTTCTTATTTTTTAATGACTTTATTTTTGTGCTATCACACCGTTGGCGGGTATTATACTTTTGAATTGGTGCCTTTTGATTGGGGCAATCAGCTGTTATCCAAATTAGAGCTTGATTTTATTCTCCCTGAGGGGCGTAATAATTTTGATCGCTTGGGGCATTTCTTAGTAGGTGTTTTTGCCTATCCTGTGGTTGAGATTAGCTTGAGAAAAAAGTGGGTTGCTAATAAGGGTGTTGCATTTGTTTTTGCTGTCTTTGCCTTAGGTTTTTGGGCGGCAAGTTATGAGGTTATTGAGATGTATTATGCCGTTTTAGAAGGCGGTAAATCTGGCGCGGCATTTTTAGGCTCACAAGGCGATATTTGGGATGCACAAAAAGATATATTGATGGACATCGTAGGGGGTTGTGTGTTTGGATTATTGGCGCTGTTTAGTCAGCGCTACTGGAGGGGCTAACCATGCTATATGCCATTATGTCACAGGACAGTAAAGATTCGTTAACAAAAAGAATGTCGGTGCGTCCAGCACACATTGAGCGTTTAAATACACTTAAAAATGAAGGGCGCTTAATTTTAGCGGGACCGCATCCTGCGATTGACAACAACGAACCAGGCGAAGCAGGGTTTACCGGTTCATTGGTGGTGGCGGAGTTTGACTGTCTTGAAGAGGCGCAAACTTGGGCAGATGCTGACCCGTATTTAGCATCAGGTGCTTATGAAAGCGTCATCGTCAAGCCCTTTAAAAGGGTATTGCCATGAATTTGTTATTTCGTCCTTTATTTGAAAAGATAAGCTCAACTTATACCTATTTATTGGCAGATGTAGACACCAAAGAGGCGATTATTATTGACGCAGTGGATGAAACTCAGCAACGCGATATTGGCTTGATTGAAGAATTAGGCTTGGATTTAAGATACATTGTCGAAACCCATGTGCATGCTGATCATATTACCAGCTCATGCCCTTTGAAGCAAAAATTTAAAAATGCCAAAATTGTGCTTGGCGCGGCTAATCCAGTTGCTTGTGCTGATATTTTAATCAAAGAGGGCGAAAGTCTAAATTTTGGTTCGCACCAGATGGTTGCAATGACAACGCCAGGTCATACGGATGGCTGTATGTCGTATGTGGTTGATGATAAAATTTTTACAGGGGATGCTCTGTTGATTAGGAGCTGTGGTCGGTGCGATTTTCAAGGTGGTTCGGCAGAAAAATTATATGCTTCCATTCAAAAGATGTTTACACTACCTGATACAACTTGCGTGTATCCCGCCCATGATTATGGCGGTAGAACAGTGAGTTCTATTGAGGAAGAAAAGCAATTTAATGAAATGATTGGCAATGGTGTTGATAAAGAGGAGTTTGTTCGTCGTGTTAATGCAATGGTGCTAGATTTACCTAAAAAAATTCATGTTGCTGTACCAGCGAATCAAGTATGTGGTTCTAAAATTGTGGCAGACTGATGGTTAATGGCTATTCATTAGACCCACATCCAAGAGCAAATTTTGCCAAAGAGCAGTTTGCCGTGGTACGTATTCCACGAATAAAGCGTGAGCGTGTGCCAGCAACTAGCGTTGAAATCGTTGAAGATTTAGAAACTGCCATGATGCAAGCCAATCCCAATAATAAATTTTATGCCGCTAAAGTAGCAGGTCCAGCGCGCTCGTCTGAAGGCACGATGCTTTATTATATTGTTGAAATGTATAACACATAACATAATGCGGTGGTTGTATTTGTTTCTCCCAGTGGTTTGTTACAGTTATAATTCGCCATTATGAAATACGATGTTGTTGTTATTGGTGCAGGCGCAGCAGGGCTAATGTGTGCCTCACAAGCACAGCAGCGTGGACGCAAAGTTTTACTCATAGACAAGTCGAATAAAGCAGGCAAAAAGATTTTGATTTCAGGTGGCGGTCGTTGTAATTTTACGAATTTGCACATTGACCCAAAAGCCTATATTTCTAACAACCCTCACTTCGCTAAATCTGCGTTATCGCGCTATACGCAATGGGATTTTATTGCATTATTAGAAAATGCAGGCCTACATTGGCATGAGAAAACCTTAGGGCAATTATTCTGCGATGAAAAATCAGCTGCAGTGCTAAAGTTGCTATTAAGAGAGTGCCAGCAAGTAGATATCAAACTTAATCTCAGTGTTGAAAGTATCGATTATTGCCACGGATACACGCTTACCACCAATCAAGGAACTTTTCAGGCATCCTCGTTGGTTATTGCTACAGGTGGTGCGTCCATTCCAAAGATGGGTGCTAGTGATTTTGGTTTACAAGTTGCCAAACAATTTAGGATTAAATCTATTGCCTTTAAACCAGCTTTGGTACCACTTACTTTTCATCAAGAGGATATTGAGCATTATTTCAAAGATTTATCAGGCTTAAGTGTTGATGCAATCGTTAAGTGCAATAATCAAAGTTTTAGAGAAGGTATTTTGATTACCCATAGAGGTGTTAGTGGTCCAGCAGTGTTGCAGATCTCTTCTTATTGGCGAAAGGGCGACGCCGTGGTGTTTAATTTGTTGCCCGATTTGAAAGCGAGCGATTGGTTGTTAGAGATGCGTGATAGCAAGCCTAAATCTGAGTTAAAAACTATTTTAAGTACCTATTTTCCAAAGCGTTTGGCAATTCGCTTAGCGGATACTTTATTAGACAAACCCTTATCAAATAGTGCACTTAATCAGATTAAAAAAAAGAATTTAACCACTTTGGGTGAAAAACTCAATCATTGGGTGCTAATACCAAGTGGTACAGAGGGGTTGCGTACTGCTGAGGTTTGTGTGGGCGGTGTTAGTACTGATGAACTGTCCTCCAAGACAATGGAGTCTGTCAAGCAAAAAGGGCTATATTTTATTGGTGAAACAGTGGATGTAACAGGTTGGTTGGGTGGTTACAATTTCCAATGGGCCTGGTCATCTGGCTGGGCAGCAGGGCAATATGTTTAAAAATAATATTCAATACCAAACACTGAATTTAAAAAAAGGTGAGTGTTTATTTCATCAAGGGGCAAATATTGAGCGGTTATTTTTTCTTGAAAAAGGCAGGATTAAATTAGTTCGAAATACGATAGAAGGGCAACCTTTAATTATTCATATTGCTTACTCACAAGAAACCTTTGCTGAAGCATTGTTATTTTCTGACAAATACCATTGCAATGCAATCTGCGATAGCTCATCCATAGTATTGTCTTTTTCTAAAAATGAAGTTTTGGCGTATTTGAAATTGCACCCAAAATATACTATGGAATTGTTAAAAATTAACGCCCAGCAAGTACGAGATTTGAGACTATTAAATGAAATTAAAAGCATTAATAGTGCTTATGACAGAGTGTGGGCATTCCTGCTTTCTGAGGCAAACCAAGCGTCTAAATTATATTTCTCGTATTCTCTTAAAGATATGGCGCAAAAACTCGGTTTGGCGCACGAAACTTTCTACCGAACTTTAAAAATATTAGAACAAGAAGGCAGGATTATTCGAGGAGAGCAGTTTATTGAATTATTATGATTTAAATCATAGTCTAATAATTAAAATTACCGTACAATGCGTTTTATGAATTAAGTTTGGTAATTTTTTTATTGGGAAGGAAAAGTGAAAAGAGCGACTTTATTTTTGGTGTTGATGAATGTATTGGGAATAACACAAGCTTCAATAGACAATCGTTATCACCTAGGCTTTAACGATGAAGAAAAAGTAGAGTTTCTGAGTGAGATGAGACAAATACTAAGCAGTATTCAGCAAATTACACTCGGCATTGGTACTGGAAATAAAGCCATGATTATCAAAGCAGCACACTGTTCTGGTAATCGCATGGCCAGAGCAACACCTCAGTCTATTAAAGACAAGACACCCGTATCGTTTGAGCAAATTGGTGGACCAACGCATATGATGTTTGAATAATTAGCGATTAATGCGATAGAGGTGGATGAAAGTGATGCAGATGACATGAGAGATTTGGCAGAATTGACAGGCAAGTTAATGCGTAATTGTTTAGCTTGCCACGAAGCATTTACGGTTAATTAAAATAAATTATGTTTGGATTTGGTGAAAAAGTAGCAGGTTATGATGTTCCTGTTTTTAATGAACGAGAAGTAAGAGCTGCCGCAGGCATTGTATTTCTGTTTGCTTTTATGGCATTCATGAATGGTTTTTTAACGGGCAATAATGAGCCGACTAAGTTAATGGTATCGGTATTTTTATTTGATTTTTTTATCCGGATTTTTATCAATCCAAAATACGCACCCTCTATGATTATGGGTCGTTGGATTGTTAATAATCAAACACCTGAATATGTCGGCGCGCTACAAAAAAAGTGGGCGTGGGCATTTGGTTTTTTCTTGGCAGTGGTGATGTTTTATTTAGTGGTGATGAACAATATTCGTGGACCTATTAATATTTTGACTTGTGCGCTGTGCTTGGGCCTTTTATTTTTTGAGGCAGTATTTGGTGTTTGCGCGGGATGCAAGGTTTATAATATATTTCATAAAGACGGTGCAAAGTATTGTCCGGGACAGTCGTGTGATTTAACAAGAGACAGAGCATCAATTCAAAGCCTAAATTTTGTACAAAAGACAATCTTTACCTTGTCAATATTGGCATTATTTTATTTGGTATTTGGTGATATTATTCACACTTTAACAACAGGATAAAAAATGAAAAAAATCATAATTCTTGCATTACTTTATTTATTTTCAAGCTTAACTTATGCCTCATTTGAGGTGCAAAAAATTACTGATAATGTTTATGCTTTAGTGGGTGAATTGTCTCAAAGGTCTAAAACCAATTTAGGTAATAATTCAACCCATGGGGTTATTATCACTAGTGAAGGTGTGGTACTTATAGATTCAGGCGCAAGCTATTTTGGCGCCAAAGAGATTCATAAAACTATTCAAAAACTTACTCACAAACCTGTCAAAATCGTCATTAATACTGGTGGACAAGACCATCGCTGGTTAGGCAATGATTATTTTCAAAAGTTAGGTGCTAGAATTATAAGTTCAAGTAAGGCTAAAATTGACCAACAAATAAGAGCAGATGAGCAAATAACAAGACTAGACCTGTTAATTAAAGATAGCCTAAAAGATACAGAACCTGTATTTGCGTCAGAGACTTTTGATGAAAAAATGAATCTTGAACTTGGCGGTGTAAATTTAGAGTTGTATCATTTTGGTGCAGCGCATACAGCAGGCGATATTGTTATTTGGATGCCTAGTACAGAGTTGATGTTTACAGGAGATATAGTTTTTAACGACAGAATGCTAGGGATTGGACCTGCCAAAGATTTTCAAAGTTGGATTAATGTATTTGAAAAAATGGCAATTTTTAAGCCAAAATACATAATTCCAGGTCATGGTAGTGTGTCTAATTTGTCGCTTGCAACACACAATACTTATAATTATTTGGTATTTTTAAAAACAAAAATTAGTAAGATTCTAGATAATGATGGCGATATGTTGGATGCCAGTAAAATTGACCAATCAAAATTTCATTATTTAAAAAATCATGAAAGTATTGCTGGAAAAAATGCGCAACGGGTATTTGAGAAGATGGAATTTGACTATTAATAGAAAGGAAGAAGTTATGAAAAATATAAAGAGATTAACTGTTTTATCTGCATTAATTTTTTCTACTGTTATAACGGCATCATGGTTTGATTCTGGTGAAGATAAAAAACAAGAAATAGTTAAATCAGTGACTATAGAGAAAATAGCCAAGGACTGCGAGATCCCAGCTTTTGCAAAAGCTATTGGACACGAAGACAAGTGGTTATTACATAATGGTTGCCCACCAAGAAAAGACGCTAAGAAAAACGAGGCTAAATAATTTCGCAAGCCTCATTAAAGTTTAGGCGTGGAGAGCGTGGGAACAACTTACTCTGGTCACCAGACCCTATAGCGCAAATGAAAATTGATTTGGTTTTACCATCTGGGAAAAATTCTTGATTCAGTGTCTCAGCGTTAAAACCTCCCATTGGGCCACAATCTAAGCCAATTGAGCGTGCTGCCAACATAAAATAAGCACCTTGTAAAGTAGCGTTCATCTCCCCTACTGATTTAATTTTTTCAGGGTTGCCTTCGTACCAGCTTTTTGCATCAGTGTGCGGAAAGAGTTTGCCTAACTGTTCATAAAATTCTGTGTCATAAGCAATGATTGCCACTGCAGGTGCAGCCATTGCCTTATCCACATTGCCTTCATCAAGGTGAGGCTTGAGTTTTTCTTTAGCTTCGTTGGATTGTACAAAGGTAATGCGTGCAGGGCAAGTATTAGCCGCAGTTGGACCAAATTTCATCAGTTTATAAATTTCTTTGATTTGTGCCTCAGATACAGGTTTGTCTAACCAGCCATTGTGGCTTCTTGCTTCTGTAAATAAAGTATCAAGTGCGTCTTTGTTCAGCATTATAATGTCCTTTGAATATAAATTATTGATTGCGTATGTTAGATTATATATTTTTTGACGCTAAACTATCAAACAAATTCAAAGACCATTTAATAAAGGCGGGAATAGAATTTAAAGTTGAAAATGACGAGAGTTTTGGCTCGGTGCAGGGCGAGATTGTGTCTATTGCCGATGAAACTAATGATGATATTTTGGACGAGTTACAAGTATTGTATGATGAATTACAAGAAGCATTAGAGCAAATATTAGAACAAAATGGTGATGGCTTAATGATGAATGCAGCAGGTATGCAGACCCAACTCAAAGATGGCACAATGTGTACGCTAAGAGTAGAGCCTACGATTGTAATGCGCATTCTTACTGTATTAGAATTTGATGAGTTACAAACCTTTATTGATAATATCGCACGCAGTGTAGAGGAGCCTGATTTCGGGCATTTTTGTAAAAATAGAGGAGTGTAAAATGAGTGGATTTTTTGTACTGGTGTCGTTTGAATTAAATGACAAGAATTTATTGAGCGATTGGAAGGTTTTATCTAAAGAAATTGACGATAATATTCTTGGTGTTAAAGGATTTATTTCACGCGATTCTGGAATTGATGAGCAAGGATATGTGTATTGCTTAGTTAAATGGCAAAGTAGAGCCGATCAAGAAGCGTTCAAGAAGCAATTTGAATCAAAAGATGATTGGTCAAAAACAATGGAAGACTTTGGGCGTATTGCCAATATGGAAACTATCATGTTTAAAAATATAGCACTCTTTTAACGATGAAGAAAATCACAATTATCGGTTCAGGATTTGCAGGTTTAACTGCGGTGAGAGTCCTGCGCAAACAAGACAAAACCCTAGAAATTACGCTAATCTCTCCAAAGGCAGAGTTGGTGTATATGCCGAGTTTGATTTGGGTGCCTTCCGGTGCAGCAGACAAAAAAGACATTATTGTTCCATTGGATAATTTCTTTAAACGCATGAATGTTCGTCATGTCGAAAATGAAGTTATTGGCTTGGAAGATAACAACAGAGTTGTACTTTTAAAAAATGGTGCTCGAGTTGATAATGATGCGTTAATTATTGCCTCAGGCGGGCGTTTTATCAAAAAATTACCCGGCATTGAAAACGCCATCACTCCTTGTGAAGGGCTAAGCGCTGTAGAAGAAATACGCGACAGAATAAAAGTCATGGATGGTGGCAATATCGCCATTGGTTTTTCGGGTAATCCAAAAGAACCAAGTGCGATGCGTGGTGGGCCAATGTTTGAATTTTTGTTTGGACTAGACACACAACTACGACAAGAAAAACGACGCGATAAATTTAACCTAACCTTTTTCACCCCCGCAACAAAACCCGGTGCACGATTGGGCGAAAAAGCAGTTGAGAGTTTGTTGTTAGAGATGAAAAAGCGCAACATTAAAACGCATCTTGGACATAAAATGAAAAAATTTGAAACCAATAAAGTGTTTACCGAAGGTGGTGAATTTTCCGCTGATTTGATCCTATTTATGCCAGGAATGACGGGCAATCAATGGTTTGATAATACCGATCTTGCTCGTAGTGAAGGTGGTTTGTTAAAGGCGGATAAATTTTGCCAAGTTGAAAGTGCTGACAAGGTGTTTGTTGCAGGCGATTCTGGTTCATTTCCAGGGCCGCAGTGGATGCCAAAACAAGCACATATGGCAGACCTTCAAGCTGAAGCAGCAGCAAAAAATGTACTTGATGTGTTAGATGGAGGGCGTGCTACGCACACATTTAAAATTGAGCTAATGTGCATTGTTGATTCAAATAACAAGGGCATCTATATCTCACGCACGATGAAGGGTGGCTTTATGTTGCCGAATTGTCGTTTGATGCACACTGTAAAGCGTTTATTTGGTTGGTGGTATTTGCGTCAATATCGATAAGGAGAGACTATGTCAGATTGTTTATTTTGTAAAATTATTGCGGGTGATATTCCTACTGAGAAAATTTATGAAGATGCTGAAGTTTTGGCTTTTCATGATATTAGGGCGCAAGCTCCACATCATTTCTTAGTGATTCCAAAAAAACATATTGCCTCATTAAATACAGCAGACGATGCCATCTTGATCGGTAAATTAAGTTTAACCGCTAGTAAAATTGCTAAAGATTTGGGCTTTGCCGATGAAGGTTATCGTGTGGTAATGAATTGCAACGCTAATGGCGGACAAACAGTTTATCACATTCACCTGCATTGCCTAGGGGGGCGAGCGCTCTCTTGGCCACCTGGTTAACCTTTCCTGTTTATTTGGAAATAGATAAAATTTAAGTTTGATTGTACTTAGATTCACATCATAAGTGCAACACTCAATTAGTCGGCCAAAGGGTATATTAACCACTCTTTAATCCGACAGGAAAAAGGAGTGAAACATGCAAAAATATACACAATTGACCTACGAACAAAGATACCATATTTACCTGCTAAACAAACAAGGATATAACCAAACCTTTATTGCCAAATCAATGGGTAGAAACAAATCAACTATTTCTAGAAAATTATCTCGCAATACTGGCAAAAGAGGCTATCGCCATAAGCAAGCTAACAGGCTTGCTGACGAACGACATCAAAAGAAAAATAAAGCCATCAAACTCACAGATTCCGTTAAAAATTACATTGAGACCTTTGCATAACCCAACCAAAAAACCACCAATCTGATAAAACAACACCCATCTAAAACACCCATAAAACACCCAAAATGTCTTAGAAAAACACCCAACAAAATTCATTTGCAGATTCTCTTGTTATTGAACATAAATCTCTATCAGAACTAGATGATGTGCATAACATCATTAACTGGGGCGAGATAGAACAAACACTATCAAATCTTTATACCTCCAAAACAGCTGCAAGCGCCTATCCACCCATAATGATGTTTAAAATCCTAATTCTTCAGGCTTGGTATGCGCTTAGCGATGAAGCCTTAGAAAAACAAATTGCTAGAGATTTAATGTTCAGACGCTTCATTGATTTAAGTTTAAGCGAAGCAGTGCCAGACCATTCCACCATTTGGCGTTTTAGACAATTACTCAATACTGAAAATTTGCTAGAAGCACTACTAGAACAAATCAATCATCATTTAGAACAAAACAGTATTATTGTTTCTCTAGGTTCAATCAACATTATTGATG
>NZ_UEXF01000033.1:14245-41159 GCF_900127505.1 thiotrophic endosymbiont of Bathymodiolus puteoserpentis (Logatchev)
TAGTTTTGGTAAATAGGTAACATCAATGTGTAAATATCCAGGCTCATATTCCTTAAATGTAGAGGCTTGTTGTTTCTTTTCTTGTGGCACTCGGTTAATGCCAAAACACACCAAAGTGCGATATACATTACTCCTATTGGCATTTGGCATGCAGGCAACAATACTATCAGTTAAGTCATCAAGTTCTAACCAAGTGAGGGTTCGTACTACTCGAATAATCTCACGCTCGGTCTCATTTAAAGCGTAGTGTATTGTCTTTGGTCTTGAGGTTTTGTCTTTAACAAAATCACGACTCTTCCATTTGGCAATGGTTTTAGTGCTAACACCAAAGCGGTGTGCTAAGGTAGTATTCGAAGCCTTAGCCCCGTGTATAATCGCTCTTGAATGTGCATTAGTATTCGCATTCATGTGGTAGTTCTGTTTCATATATTCTCCTTTTTGTAGTAGAAAAAAAGTTAATATGTTACGGCAACTACCACCCTAATTTAGGGGGGAAGTTTAAGGGTTTGAGTTTTTATTTTTTGGCTTTTTGCAAGCAAAAACTCAAACCCTTAAAATGACGATTGTAAGTGGCTTGAGAATTATTGATTCAAATGCTCAAACTGGAATAACGTGGTGGAACTGGACAATTAACATAGAGAGTGATTTTCAATTCAAAACTTACAAGTTGGAATCAAAAAGTGATATGGCGCTATATAAAAAAATGTTAAGCCTGTTTTACATAGATGGGGGAAGGAATATACCAGAGTAACACTTAATCTTATGAGTCCTCAGGCTTATCATCAATCATGGAAAATGATATTAGACAAGAACTTTTTGATGGTGAATTTGAAAGAGAAATTCATGTTGTTACTTACGAAGGAAGAATAGAAGCTATATCTTATGCAAAAAGTCCAGACATCAAAGTGCCTGAAGTTAAGGCAATTGTGTCAAATCCTGAAGGGTTGGTAGCCAATCAAACCACAATCGTTAAAGGGGCAGGGTCAGCACTTTTAGACCATATACTTCAAAGGTATAAAGTGCTAGGCGTAGAGAAGGTTCAGCTTCTTGCTACAAATGATAAATATTATATTGATCGAGGTTGGAAGGCAGAATCTGAATCAAATGAATGTCCAACGATGTAAGGTCTTTGTGTTAATTTTGGATGATTAACAAAATTCAATTTTTAAAGACCTTTGCAGTGTGTAGTCTCACCTGTAGACAAATAGGAACAATCATCAAAAACCCACTTTTCACCCACTTGGCGATTTTTTAAACTTACTAGGACAAGGTTTAAAGAAATCACCCATTGGGCAAAAATTGGATTTTGCCAATCATCCCTATTTATGCAAAGGTCTTTTAATATGATTATTTAATGTTTGATAAGATAAAATGCTTTTTTTATTTAGTGTTTTTATATTCATGATGAGTGACGAATTTTTAGACAGACACATTGGTCTCAATGCAGCAGATATTACCGCAATGTTGCAGGCAACCGGACAAAATTCAATTGATGAGATGGTCTCGAAAACGGTGCCTGAGGGTATTTTATTTGGCAATCGAATGGCGCTTGACAAAGGATTAAGCGAGCGAGATACTTTGACACTGGCAACCAAATTGGCTGGCGAAAATATCGTTGCCACCAATTTTATCGGACAGGGTTATTATGGCACTTTAATGCCAAGCGTCATTCAGCGAAATATTCTAGAAAATCCTGGCTGGTATACCGCTTATACCCCTTATCAAGCTGAGATTTCTCAGGGGCGTTTGGAAATGTTGCTCAATTTTCAGCAAATGATTATTGATTTAACGGGCATGGATATCTCCAATGCTTCTTTATTAGACGAGCCAACTGCCGCTGCTGAGGCGATGATGATGGCACATCGCGCCAATCGTAAAAACAAGTCTAATAAATTTCTGTGTGACAGTAATACCCATCCACAAACCATTACGATTTTACAAACGCGTGCCAAACCATTGGGTATCAAGTTAGTGGTGGCAGATGTCCAAGGTAATGATTTCTCGGATTGTTTCGCTGTTTTGTTGCAATCACCGGGTACGAACGGCGAAGTGCGTGATTTGAACGCTGATATTGAAAAAGCCAGAATACAAAATGTCTTAACCATTGTTGCTTGCGACCTTTTGGCACTAACCTTAATTAAAACGCCAGGCGAGATGGGTGCAGATATTGCTATTGGTAATTCTCAGCGTTTTGGCGTACCGATGGGTTTTGGTGGTCCTCATGCTGCATTTTTAGCCACCCGTGATGAGTTTAAACGCATGGTACCGGGGCGCATTATTGGTGTGTCACAAGACACACTTGGTAATCCGGCAATGCGTATGTCTTTGCAAACGCGTGAGCAACATATTCGCCGTGACAAGGCAAACAGTAATATTTGCACTGCACAAGTTTTGTTAGCAGTATTAGCAGTTGCTTATGGTATTTATCATGGCGCTAAAGGTTTGAAAAAGATTGCCACTGAAGTACATTTAAAGGCATTAACACTTGCCAAGAGTTTTACTGAGGCAGGGTTTACATTGGTAAGTGAGCAATTTTTTGACACCATTACTGTCAATACTGATAAGGCAAAAATGCTGTTTAATCAAGCACAGGACAAAGGTATTAATTGTCGCTTATTAAGTGACAATCAACTCACCATTGCAGTGGATGAAAGCACTAGCAAGAAAGATTTATCAGCATTATTAGATGCCCTTATAATCGCTTATGTGGCCAGCGATGGTATGACTAATTTTGCCTCTGATGTGACTAGAGATTCTGAGTATCTAACGCATCCTGTATTTAGTTTGTATCATAGTGAAACTGAAATGATGCGTTATCTAAAGCGTTTAGAGAATAAAGACATTGCGCTTAATCATTCAATGATTGCACTGGGGTCTTGTACCATGAAACTAAATGCTGCTACGCAAATGTATTCAATTTCGTTGCCGGGTTTTTCACAACTGCATCCTTATGCACCAATAGAGCAAACGCAAGGCTATCAGCAATTATTTAAAGATTTAGAGCACGCTCTTTGTGAAGTAACAGGCTATGATGCGGTGTCATTGCAACCCAATGCAGGCTCTCAAGGTGAGTTTGCAGGACTACTTGCGATTCATGCGTATCACCAGTCTTGTGGTGATACACATCGTAACATCTGCCTAATTCCATCTTCTGCACATGGTACAAACCCGGCTAGTGCAGTGATGGCAGGGATGAAGGTGGTGATTGTAAAATGTGATGCCTCAGGTAATATTGATGTGGATGATTTGCAAGAAAAAGCACAAAAACATGCTGATAATCTTTCCGCAATTATGGTTACTTATCCCTCGACACATGGCGTGTTTGAAGTTCAAATACAAAAAATCTGTGAAATTATTCACACCAGAGGTGGGCAGGTTTATTTAGATGGTGCTAATCTAAATGCGATGGTGGGCATTACCCGTATGGGTGAGTTTGGTGCAGATGTATCACACATTAACTTACATAAAACTTTTGCTATTCCGCATGGTGGTGGCGGCCCGGGTATGGGGCCTATTGGTGTTAAGGCACATTTGGCACAATTTTTACCAGGCGACCCATTAATTAAAGATTCAAATGCTGTTTCAGCAGCGATGTATGGCTCTGCTTCAATTTTGCCGATTTCATGGTCGTATATTAAATTATTAGGTAAGTATGGTATGCAGCGTTCAACCGAAGTTGCTATTGTCAGTGCTAACTATATTGCCAATGAATTAAAAGACTATTTTCCAATTCTTTATCGTGGCGAGCAAGGTATGGTGGCACACGAATGCATTATTGATATTCGCCCTTTGAAAGATGCCAGCGGCATCACGGAAGAAGACATTGCCAAGCGTTTAATGGATTATGGTTTTCATTCGCCAACGATGTCGTTTCCAGTGGCAGGTACACTCATGATTGAGCCGACCGAGAGTGAATCAAAGCGAGAAATTGATAGATTTATTATTGCGATGGTGAGTATCCATGATGAAATTCAAAATGTAATTTCTGGACAATGGGATAAGGACAACAACCCACTGAAAAATGCACCGCACACCGCACTTGAAATGGCAGGAGATTGGGGTTACCCTTATTCACGCACTACAGCGCTGTATCCTGTTGAGTCTTTAAAACAGAATAAATATTTTCCGCCAGTGAAGCGTATTGACAATGTGTATGGCGACCGAAATTTGTTTTGTTCGTGTATTGCCATTGAAGCCTTTGAAGATTTAAGCTAAAATAATCCAAACTTTTGTGTTCTTTATAGGGGAAAAATGAGCCAAATCGGCCTTGAGCAACAAAGCGTTGCACAATTTAGTGAGAATGCTTATCTTGATTATTCTATGTATGTTATTCTTGACCGTGCATTGCCATTTGTGGGTGATGGACTCAAGCCTGTACAGCGCCGTATCGTCTATGCGATGAGTGAATTAGGACTCAAATCCACAGCAAAATTCAAAAAATCTGCCCGTACTGTGGGCGATGTTTTAGGTAAATTCCATCCGCATGGCGACAGCGCCTGTTATGAAGCGATGGTGTTGATGGCGCAACCTTTTTCTTATCGTTATCCATTTATTGACGGACAAGGGAACTGGGGCGCACCTGATGACCCTAAATCATTTGCAGCAATGCGTTATACCGAGAGCAAACTTTCTCGTTATGCAGATTTATTGCTCAGTGAAATCAACCAAGGTACGGTTAATTGGGCGGATAATTTTGATGGTTCATTACAAGAGCCTAAAAACTTACCGGCGCAAGTGCCTAATTTACTCTTAAATGGCACTTCAGGTATTGCTGTTGGTATGGCAACAGATGTGCCACCGCATAATTTGACTGAAGTTGTGAATGCTTGTATTCAATTATTGGATGAACCTGCTACAGAATTAGATGAGATCATGAAGATTATGCCGGCACCGGATTATCCAACGAGTGCTGATATTGTATCGAATGAGGCAGATATTAGACAAATTTATGCCACAGGTCATGGCTCGGTTAAAATGCGTGCCACTTATCAAAAAGAAAAAGGTAATATTATTGTTGAAACATTGCCTTTTCAAACTTCTGGATCTAAAGTTATTACGCAAATTGCCGACCAAATGCGTAAGAAAAAACTGCCATTGGTTGAAGATATTCGGGATGAATCTGACCATGAAAATCCAACTAGGATTGTGATTGTCCCAAGGTCAAATCGCGTGGATGCTGATGCGTTAATGTTGCATTTATTTGCGACTACCGATTTAGAGAAAAATTATCGCGTTAATATGAATGTGATTGGTTTGGATGGTAAACCACAGGTTAAGCCACTTATCCCAATGATTAAGGAATGGCTAACTTATCGCATCCAAGTGGTTACCAAGCGCTTAAATTACCGCCTTGATAAGATTTTGGCGCGCCTACATATCTTAGATGGTTTATTGATTGCATTTTTAAATATTGAAGAAGTGATTGCGATTATTCGTGCGCAGGATAAGCCAAAGCCAGTATTAATATCGCGTTTTAAACTTAGCGAAATACAAGCCGAAGCAATCTTAGAGCTAAAACTTCGTCACCTTGCTAAATTAGAAGAAATGAGAATTCAAGGCGAGCAAAAAGAATTGGCAGAAGAAAAAGAAAAATTAGAATTGCTATTGTCAAGTGACAGGCGTCTAAAAACTTATATTAAAAAAGAACTTAAAGCCATTATTAAAGACTTTGGCGATGAAAGACGCTCAAGTATTAATTCGAATATTGCACAAGCACAAGCCTTTAATGAAGATGATTTAGTGCCTGCTGAAAATGTGACAGTGGTACTGAGTGACAAGGGCTGGGTGCGTAGTGCTAAAGGGCATGACATCGACCCGACTACTTTGAATTATAAATCGGGCGATAATTATTTAACCAGCGCTAAAGGCCGTAGTAACAAGGTAGCAGTCTTCTTGGATTCAACAGGGCGTTCTTACGCACTAACTGCTAATTCTTTGCCAAGCGCAAGAGGGCAAGGTGAACCACTGACAGGAAAGCTCACACCACCAGCAGATGCTAAATTTGTTGATGTCGTGATGGGCGATGATAGCCAAAATATCCTGCTTGCATCAAATGCAGGCTATGGTTTTATTGCTACCATTGGTGATTTATTATCAAAGAAAAAAGCAGGTAAGGCTTCATTATCATTGCCAGGTGTTGCTAAAGTTATGAAGGTAATTAAGGTCAATGATTTAGAAAAACAGTTTGTTGCCACTACCACCAATCGTGGCAGGTTGCTGATATTCCCAGTATCTGAGTTGCCAATCTTGTCAAAAGGCAAGGGCAACAAACTCATTCAAATCCCATCGAAAGAGAGGATTTCTGGTGAAGAATTTGTGGTGAGTGTGTGTGTATTGTTAGACACACAAAACCTTAAAGTAACGGCAGGTAAGCGTCATTTAACCATTAAATTTCAAGACTTAACCAATTATATGGGTGCGCGTGCAAAACGCGGTAACTTGTTGCCGAAAGGTTATCAGAACCTATCTAAAATCGAAGCCGTTGATTAAGTAGACACCTATTAATTCAAGGTGTAATTAACTCATATAGATTGGTATAATAGCGTTTTTTATAATTTTTCCGAACTATGTTCGTCTTAAAAATTGTCACTGACTTTGCTTCAGCACATTCCTTAAGAAATTACCCTGGTGATTGTTCACGCCTGCATGGTCATAATTGGCAGGTTGAGGTGTCGGTTGAATCTGAAGTAGTTGATGCTTTAGGTATTGCCATTGATTTTCGTGAAATTAAAAAACAAACCAAAGAAGTTGTTAAGAGACTGGACCACCAATATTTGAATGAGATCCCACCTTTTGATGAGTTGAACCCAACTGCTGAAAATATTGCAAAATATTTTTATCAAGAGGTGGGTGTGTTAATTAACAATCAAGATGTTCGTGTTTGCGAAGTGATTATTTGGGAGACACCTCGAGCATCTGTTGCTTATTCGGAGCCAAGACTATGAGTGCAGCTAATTTACCTGATACACAAAATAATGCGGATACGCGTCAAATCGTTATTGACAAAGTAGGCATTAAAGATATTTCACATCCAATTACTTTTATTGACCGTGATGGCAATAAAAACCCAACGATTGGCAACTTTACGATGACAGTGACATTACCAGAGCATGTTAAAGGTACGCATATGTCGCGTTTTATTGAGATTTTGAACGACGGGCCTTGTGAATTTAACAGTGGTAATTTTGATAAAATTATTGACAAGGTGCGTGAAAGATTAGAGTCTGATACAGCGCATATCACGCTGGATTTTCCCTTCTTCCGTAAGAAAAAAGCACCTTCTTCAGGTGTGGAATCGTTGATGGATTATCAGGTGACTTTATACGGTATTTTGAATCAAGGTACTTCTGAGGTGATGATAAAAGTTGTGGTGCCAGTCACCAGTCTTTGCCCATGTTCAAAGAGTATTTCTAAATATGGTGCGCATAATCAGCGCTCGCATATTACGATTAAAGCTAGAGTTGTCAAAGGTAAAACTTTGCATTTGGAAGATTTGATTGAATTGGCAGAGCAAAAAGCCTCATGTGAGTTGTATGCCATTTTAAAGCGTGATGATGAAAAAGTTGTCACTGAAAGAGCGTATGATAACCCTGCATTTGTTGAGGATTTAGTGCGTGACATTGCAGTTGGTTTAAACGCCAATGATAATATTGATTACTATCGTTTAGAATCAGAAAACTTTGAATCCATTCACAATCACTCGGCTTATGCTTTAATTGAAAATAAATATTAAGCCTCCATGCTAAAAAAAATACTACAAAAAATTAGCAATATTCGCATTACTAAGGCAGAATCTATTACGCCACCGATAGTGTACATCAAAAGGCACGAGGTAAAAAAATCGGAATCTGACTTTATTGTTGATGCACGCAAAACCATTGCTAATATCATCAAAGGTAAGGACAAACGCTTACTTGTTGTTGTTGGTCCTTGTTCTATTCACGATCCTAAGGCGGCGATAGAATACGGCGAGAAATTAGTAAAATTACGCGATGAGTTAAAAGATGATTTGTTTATCGTTATGCGTGTGTATTTTGAAAAGCCACGCACTACTATTGGCTGGAAGGGTTTGATTTACGACCCTGATTTAAACAGCAGCTTTAATATGGAAAAAGGCTTTGATTTAGCGCGCGGTTTATTGTTAGATCTAGCTAAAAAACGCTTGCCAACAGCAACCGAATACTTGGACTTAATTACCCCGCAATACATCTCTGATTTGATTTCATGGGGTGCAATCGGTGCGCGTACCACAGAGAGTCAAACACATCGTGAGTTAGCCTCAGGTTTGTCTTGCCCTGTGGGTTTTAAAAATGGCACAGATGGTGGCGCTCAAGTGGCCATTGATGCGGTTGTTTCTGCCAGTAGTTCACATATGTTTTGGTCAATTAATAAAAAAGGCATGATTAATCGCTATACCACTTCGGGTAATCCAAATTGCCATGTCATTTTGCGTGGCGGCAAGGGGGAAACTAATTACGACAGCAAGAGTGTGGATGCAACTGCTAAACAACTTGTTGATTCGGGTTTATCCAATAAGTTAATGGTAGATTTCTCACATGCTAATAGCGAGAAGAAGTTTAAAAATCAAATCAAAGTTGGTGATGATATTGCCAAGCAAATCAGTACAGGTTCTGAGCAAATTTTTGGGGTGATGATTGAGTCACATCTGAATGAAGGTAGCCAGTCAGTTGGGCCGTTAAAATCGCTTGAATATGGGGTTAGTATTACCGATGGTTGTATCGGTTGGAACGACACTGAGAAACTACTCAAAACACTCTCAAAATCCATTCAGAAAAGAAATTCATAGGTTATTGATTTATAGTGACTTTTTTACTTAAATTATTTGTATTTTTTATTTGCGAAATCCCCCTATTTAGAGTACAATAAATGCAATTTAATTAAGCCTTTTTTGCATGTCTGAAAACATTGATAACCCTGAAGCGTTCACGCCTAATTTCCCCGTAGTTACTATTGAAGATGAAATGCGAGATTCCTATTTGGAATACGCAATGAGTGTCATCGTTGGTCGTGCTCTGCCTGATGTCCGAGACGGACTAAAACCTGTGCATCGTCGGGTGCTTTATGCCATGGATGTGTTAGGTAATGACTACAACAAAGCTTATAAAAAATCAGCGCGTATTGTTGGTGATGTGATTGGTAAATATCACCCGCATGGTGATACTGCGGTATATGACACTATCGTTCGTATGGCACAGCCATTTTCAATGCGTAGTATCTTAATTGATGGTCAAGGTAACTTTGGTTCTGTTGATGGTGATCGTGCAGCGGCCATGCGTTATACGGAAATCCGTATGACAAAACTTTCACATGAATTATTACGCGATTTAGATAAGCAAACCGTTGATTTTATTGACAACTATGATGGTTCAGAATCAGAGCCAAGCGTTCTACCAACGCGTGTTCCTAACTTATTGGTAAACGGTTCATCAGGTATTGCGGTAGGTATGGCAACGAATATTCCACCGCACAATTTAGGTGAGGTTGTTGATGCTTGTTTGGCGGTCATTGATAAAGACACAATAACGCTTGATGACCTGTTAGCATTGATACCTGGTCCTGATTTTCCAACAGCGGGTATTATTAACGGTGCATCTGGTATTCGTCAAGCTTACGAAACAGGCAAGGGTAAGATTTATTTGCGTTCGGTCTCTCATGTTGAAGGCGAAGACAAACAAAGTATTGTCGTAACAGAATTGCCGTATCAGGTAAATAAAGCCAAGTTAATTACTAAGATTGCTGAGCTGGTTAAAGACAAAAAAGTTGACGGCATCACAGGTTTAAGGGATGAGTCTGATAAAGACGGTATGCGTATGGTGATTGAGCTGCGTCGTGGTGAAGTGCCAGAAGTGATGCTCAACAACTTATACAAGCTGACTGAAATGCAAACGGTATTTGGCATCAATATGGTGGCAATTGACAGAGGTATGCCGAAGCTAATGACGCTCAGAGGTATTATTGATGCCTTTATTGCACATAGGCGTGATGTGGTTACCCGCCGTTCTATCTTTGAACTCAACAAAGCAAGAAGCCGTGCACACATCTTAGAAGGCTTATCTGTTGCACTAACTAACATTGATGAAATCATTGAAATGATTAAGGCAGCACCCAACCCAGCTGAGGCGAAGATTCAATTGGCATCTAAGACTTGGATTGGCACTGTGGTGAAAGATTTGATTGGCGAGCGCGATATGTCTTTGTTTAAGCCAGAAAATTTGCCAGAAGAGATGGGTTTACAAGCAAATGGCGAATACCAGTTCTCACCAAAGCAAGCACAAGCCATTCTTGATTTAAAGCTTCATCGTTTAACAGGGTTAGAAAAAGACAAGATTTTTGATGAATTTAATGAATTGTTAGAAGGCATTAAATATTTGCTTGATATTTTGCAAAATCCTGAAAAGTTAATGCAAGTGATTCGTGATGAATTAATTGAAATTCGCGATAACTTTGCTAATGGGCGACTCACTGAGATTATTGAAAATAAAATTGACCTAACTCTAGAAGATCTAATCGCACAAGAGGAGCGTGTTGTTACCTTATCGCATGGTGGTTATGTTAAGGCGCAATCACTGAGTGATTATCAAGCGCAGCGTCGTGGTGGCAAGGGTAAGGCGGCAACAAAGATGAAAGACGAAGATTTTGTTGACCAACTGTTTGTGGCGAATTCTCACGATACCGTTTTGTGCTTCTCATCAATGGGCAAGGTGCATTGGCTCAAAGTTTATGAATTGCCAATGGCATCACGCACGGCGCGTGGTAAGCCAATTATTAATTTATTGCCACTAGAAAAAGATGAAGTTATTAATGCAATCTTGCCAGTTGATCGGTTCACTGATGATCAATTTGTCTTTATGGTAACCAGTAGCGGTACCTGTAAGAAAACATCACTGACGAATTTTTCTCGCCCAAGAAAAGGCGGTATCATTGCCATTGAGCTCAGAGATGGCGACAAATTGGTAGGGGTTGATATTACTTCTGGAGAGAATGATATTATGCTGTTCTCAGCAAATGGTAAGTCAATTAGATTTAGGGAATCAGATGTACGCGCCGTTGGTAGAACAGCTATCGGTGTGCGTGGTATGAAATTAAAAGATGATGAAATCGTCTCAGCTATTATTGCTGATGATTCAAGTCCAATTCTAACTGCCACTGAAAAAGGCTACGGTAAGCGTACTAATCTTGATGAATATCGAGCCCAAGCGCGTGGTGGATCAGGTGTTATTTCTATTAAGACCAGTGATAGAAATGGCAAAGTAGTCGGTGCTATTCAAGTTACCGATGAAGATGAAATGATGCTAATTTCTAACAAAGGCACATTGGTTCGTGCAAGAGCTAATGATGTGTCTATTATTGGCAGAAACACTCAAGGTGTCACACTTATCAAAATCGCCAAAGGCGAGAAATTAGTTTCCATTGCTAAAATTGCTGAAACTGAAGACGAGGGTGAAACGCCCGAGGAAGAAGTAGAATAATAAAGAAACTATGTAGGCGTAAGCGTAAAAAATCTTGAAAATGCAAGAATGGGGAGTGTAAATTAAACTGGGTAAATCGTTTCTAAAGGGTAATTTTCCATATACATGCTGATGGCGAAGGTGCGTATGGTATTTATTTGTATGTTGTTGTGCAAGCAAAAGTACCTCAAGTGATTTATTTACATACTTCTTCCTTTTGGGTTGTCATGCAGTTATAAGGCCCAAGTTGAAGGTTTGCATTGCCTGCCATTTGTGCAGAAGGTGCAAGTTGATCTGTCTGCATGGCCACAATTCTCGTTTTCGTATATTTCAATTCATCAAGTATTTTATTAATCTGTTCAATCATTAACTTGGTTTTATCTGCATCACCAATATCATATATTTGCGCGACCTTTATGGATGATCCAACTGTACTGCCTTTTTCCAAGAGTGTAGCGAGGATATTTTTCAGTGCATTCAGGCAACCACAGCCATTTTCATTGAGTACCACATCAGAGGATAAATGCACGAGACCAACGCCATTGTGTGTTTGACCTTGGAAGAGCACTCCAATACCAACGCATGTGGCAATGCCCATTGTGTAAAGGCCGATTGTCTCTAAATTTGGCTGAGATTTTTTGGCACTTGCAAAGCCAAGATACTTGGGATTTTCCCAGTCGTTATTTTTAATCTGATCTGTTCCAGTCATATCTACAAATTGAAGCTGTTTCAATTGTTGGTGTTGATTAGATATACATGATACTTTAACCTGTAAATCCTGAGGAATAGGTGGAAATTTTTCAATCATAATGGCGCTCCTATGTAATGCATATATAAAAGTTTTATTGTATATTGTATAATAAAAAATTGTGAGAATGAAAGTAATCAATCGTTATGTTGCTCTATCGGGTTAATAATTTTAAGGAAATAATATGAATTTAATAAAAACAACACTGGCTGCATTTTTGTTGCTATCACTAAGCACACTAAATAGTGCTTTTGCAGCACCTAAATATATTGTTGACAGCAATAATTCGGTAGTCAATTTTAGCACTATAAAAAAACAATATGTGGTTGATCCTGCGGTTTTTGAAGGCATAACAGGGTCAATTTCTAACTCAGGGCAGGCGGAAATAAACATTAACCTAAGCAACATAGATACAAATATACCGATAAGAGATCAACGATTGAAAGCGTTGTTTTTTAAAGTGGCAAAATTTCCTCAGGCGACCATTAAGGCAACAATTGATATGAAAAAAATCAAGTCAATTCGCTATTACAAGAGAATGGAAATACCCGCTATTTTGGAGTTTTATGGCGTTAGCAAAGAGATAAAATTAGAGGTACTAATTGCGAAAGTTTATAAAAAGAAGTTATTAATCACCTCTATGAAGCCAATCATTATCAATGCTAAGGATTATGGTGTCCCCGCTAAGAATTTAGTTGCCTTGTCAAAAACAGTGGGCGGTTTGAGTCTTTCTGAGGAAGTAGCGGTTAATTTTGTATT
This sequence comes from thiotrophic endosymbiont of Bathymodiolus puteoserpentis (Logatchev), assembly GCF_900127505.1. Classification (NCBI taxonomy): domain Bacteria; kingdom Pseudomonadati; phylum Pseudomonadota; class Gammaproteobacteria; species thiotrophic endosymbiont of Bathymodiolus puteoserpentis (Logatchev). Next base: position 27,221 of record NZ_UEXF01000033.1, read on the forward strand.
AAGTTTTGCAGATAAACAGTAAGCTAAAAATCACCAAGATTACTGTTTTAAATCTGCAACAAAATCTAGCACAGTAGCATTAATGCAGAAACGGCGAGTGCCATTTGGGCCATCTTCAAATACATGCCCTAAGTGAATACCAGTGCTTTTTGATATAACTTCAATGCGGCTCATGCCAAATCTGTTGTCTGGTTTTTCTATCGTACTGTTGTCAATAGCTTTGGTGAAGCTAAGCCAGCCACTTTTAGAATTGAAACGATCATTAGTATCAAATAAGGGCGCACCTGAGAGTTTGTCAACAAATACACCATCTGGTGTATTTTTGAAGATATCGTATTGTTTGCAAAAACGACCTTCGGTCCCTTCGTTAAAAGCAATATCAAAGGCCTTAGAGTCTCCTAATTTGAATTTCCCTAAAATTTTGTAAAACTCTTGTGGTGATAGGTAACCCTGAAAACCTGCTTTTTCTATGCCATTTTCAATAAATAAGATAGTTGGTGTGGCAAAAGTTGGCGTTTTGATTGTATAGCCTTTAAGATTGTGTGCAAACACGCTTCTAACGGGGATACTACCCTTATATTTATCCAGTACTTTTTGCTTAAAAGCCACACAATACGGACAATAAGCATCGGACTCAATGACTATAATTTCCTTGTCACCTAAGGGCTCTAAAATAAGGTCTTTAAGGTGTTCGTTATAAGTGCCACTGAGTTTTTCTTTGATCATTCCTTTGCTGGCAAACTTTACCCCCGTTTTATGATTAGGGCAATAGCCATTTGGATTTTTAGCTAAATAGTCTTGATGATAATCTTCTGCTTGCCAAAATTTATCTAAAGGTTTTAATTCGCTCACAATCTCTCCAAAGCCTTTTTTATTTAATAGCGCTTGGTATTCATCTTTAGTGCTTAGTGCGATTTGTTTTTGCTCGTCATTCGTCCAGTAAATGGCTGAGCGATAATTATTACCCTTATCATTGCCCTGCCCATCGGTTTGGGTGGGGTCGTGTAATTCCCAAAAGTTTTTAATTAAAAACTCGGTAGAAACCAGTTTTGTGTCATAAATAACTTTAACGACTTCAGTATGATTGATGGTGTTTTTATTGGGTTCTTTGTTATGCTCATCACTTTCGTCTTCTTTATCACTCCAAGAGATTTTTTTTAATAAATTTAGAAAATTAAATGCTGTGTTATTATCTTTATTTGCCAGCACTTGGTGATAGTCTGGGTTGTCATAATTACCGCCAGCATAACCAGAAGTTACTTCAATCACACCAGATATTTGTTCAAAATTCTTTTCCACACCCCAAAAACAACCTGCTGCAAAGACAATTTCTAATACCATTTGCTTCTCCTTTTTTTTGTTCAGTCCATCTTATTCGTACGCCATTAGTCTTAAATTAGTTGCAATTTTTTAAGAAAAACGCCTATTTTTTGTAATTAAATAACCCTATTGCCATTCGTTAAATCGTATAAAATCTTAGTTGTTAAACTTACTTTAACATAACATTTTATCAAATAAAAGGAGAAAATAATGCCAACTTATGAATGTAAAAAATGCGGTATGAGTGTTAATGCAACTTGTGGAAAGTGCGATGCACCATTAACAGACGGAAATTTGGCACTAGAAGATGGGTCGAGTGTGCAAATATCAGAGTGTCCAAATGGTCATGGCAAAATCAAATCACCTATGTGTTGTGGTGAAGATATGAGCTGTTCAGTTTAAAGGCTGTAGAATATATTTTTTAAAACGATCTTAGCGGGTCGTTTTTTTTGGCTAATGTTCACGAGTAGCGGAAAAAACTAGGTTTGGGTGGCGCTCTATCGTAAGTTGTAGATTAACTGTGGATGGTGCTAGATAAGTGAGAACGCCAGCAGAGTCAATTGCCACATTGTTGCCTGCTTTGGCTTTGAGTTGTTCAATGTCTTTGTTGCTACCTGTTATCCAGCGTGCTGTGGTAATATTAATGGTTTCAAACTGACAGTCAACCCCGTATTCGTATTTCAAGCGGTGGGCAACCACATCAAATTGCAAAATACCCACGGCACCGAGAATTTGTGCATTGTTGATTATTGGGCGAAATACTTGAGTTGCGCCTTCTTCTGAGAGTTGGTCCAAGCCCTTTTGCAAGGCTTTGGCTTTGAGTGGGTCCTTTAAGACGGCACGACGAAATAATTCTGGGGCGAAGTTTGGAATACCCTGAAAAGTGAGTTTTTCCCCTTGGGTAAAGGTATCACCGATACTGATGCCCCCATGATTGTGGATACCAATTACATCGCCAGCATAAGCCACTTCTGCTGAGGTGCGTTCTCGCGACATAAAGGTAACTGCATTGGCAATTTTGATTTGCTTGCCCGTGGATACTTGCAAAACCTTCATGCCTTTCTTGTATTGTCCACTTACCAATCGCATAAAAGCAAGGCGATCATGATGTTTCGGATCCATATTGGCTTGAATTTTAAACACAAAACCCGTGAGTTTGTTTTCCTCGGGTTTGACTTCTCGGGTATCTGACTCACGATTTTTTGGCGTTGGTGCATACTCAATAAAGCCATCAAGCAAATTCTGAATACCAAAATTGGAAATGGCTGAACCAAAAAATACAGGGGTTTGCTTGCCTGCTAGAAACTCATCCAAGTCAAATGGCGTGGTTGTTTCACGAATAAGTTCAACTTCTTCACGCATTTCAAGTGCAACTTCAGTGCCCAATATTACATCAAGCTCAGGGTTAGCAACGCCGTTAATCACTATATTTTCCCCAATCTTAGAATTTTTACCTGCCTCATACAGATAGACTTTATCTTCAAGTAAATGTACCACACCTTTGAAGCGCTTGCCCATGCCAATTGGCCAAGTGATAGGTGCACATTCAATATTGAGTACGGTTTCAACTTCGTCCATTAATTCAATTGGCTCTTTACCTTCACGGTCTAATTTGTTGATAAAAGTGAGAATTGGGGTATCGCGCAGGCGACAAACTTCCATCAATTTAATCGTGCGCATCTCTACACCTTTGGCAACATCAATCACCATCAGTGCAGAGTCTACCGCTGTTAATGTACGGTAAGTATCCTCGGAAAAATCTTCATGTCCTGGTGTGTCAAGTAAGTTGATAACATGTTTATTATAATCAAACTGCATAATGGATGAAGTGATGGAAATACCGCGTTCTTTTTCCATTTCCATCCAGTCCGAAGTGGCGTGGGTGCTTGCTTTTCTGGCTTTAACGCTACCTGCAGTTTTAATGGCACCTGCATATAAAAGCAGTTTTTCAGTAACGGTGGTTTTGCCGGCATCAGGGTGAGAGATAATCGCAAAAGTGCGACGCTTGGCAACTTCAGATATCATTATTTAATGACCAGCTCAACGCCAGCTTCATCAAACATTGCTTTTGAGAGTTTGACGCTGTCATTCCAGTTGTCAAGTTCTTTAGATTTTTCCACTACTACTTTTTTAATACCGACTTGAATAATGCCTTTGGCGCATTCTGAGCAAATCGGTAAACCGTAAACATAAAGTGTAGCGCCATCAAGCGAGGTGCCAGAATAAGTAGCATTGTAAATCGCATTCATCTCAGCGTGTACTACGAATTTGTATTTGGTTTCTTTATTGTTGTGGCGCTCATCAGTGTCATTAATATTGCGTGGAAAGCCATTAAAGCCCTGAGAAAGCACTTCTTTTTTACTACCAACCGTGACTGCACCGACTTGAGTTGAGGGGTCTTTTGACCAAGTAGAGACTTCTTTAGCGAGCGCTAAATAGCGCTCATCCCATTTGCCTAGGGCGCTCATCGGATTTTGATAGAGGCTAGGGCGATTAACACCAAGATTAAAGTCACCACCCAAAAACGAACGATGATTTTTGGCTCTGACATACCTTGTTTCTCAAAGTGATGATGAAGCGGCGCCATTAGAAAAATACGCGTTTTAGTGCGTTTATACCAAGCAACTTGAATGATAACAGAGAGTGTTTCAGCAACAAAAACACCCCCCATAATAAACAGTAAGATTTCTTGACGAACGATAATTGCGATGACTGCCAAAACCGCACCCAATGCCAATGAGCCAACATCGCCCATAAAAACCTCAGCAGGGTAAGTATTAAACCATAAAAAACCCAATCCTGCACCGACTAAAGCAGCACAAACCACCACCATCTCGCTGGCAATTGGCATAAAAGGCATATTGAGATATTCAGAAAAATGATAATTACTGCCAATATAAGCAAAAATCGCCAAAGCACCTGCAATTAAAATAGTTGGCATAATTGCCAAACCATCCAAGCCATCAGTGAGGTTGACCGCATTAGAACTGCCAACAATCACAAAATAAGACAATACGACCAAGCCGATAGCACCCAACGGCACAGTCAAATCTTTAAAGAAAGGGATTAACAAATCAGTGGAAATTGCCTGCTCAGTATTACTTACTATCCATAATGCAATTGCAATTGCACTGAATGATTGTGTTAAATATTTCTGTTTGGCGCTCAAACCATCGGCAGATTTTTTACTAATTTTCAAATAATCATCAACAAAGCCAATCCCCCCAAAAATCAACGCAACCACCACTACAATCCAAAGATAAACATTGTGTAAATTGCCCCATACCAGTACGCTACCAATAAAAGACAATAAAATCAGAACACCGCCCATGGTGGGCGTGCCTACTTTAGACAGATGTGATTCTGGACCGTTATGGCGAATGATTTGAGCAACTTGGTATTGTTGTAAGCGATTGATAAATAAGCGACCCAAAGCCAGCACAGTAAATAGAGACATTAGCATCGCTAAAATTGCACGAAGTGTTAAATATTGTAAAACATTAAAACCCGAATCAAATTGAGTAAGAAAATTAATGAACTCTAGGAACATTCTATTGATTGATAGATAGAAGCTCCAAGTTTATAATGAGAAGCGAGATTTTCGATATACCTACAATATTGTTGGTAATAATCGTACGTTTTTCACCAACTTTCATTCCTAATACTGTTTGATCAATGATTTTAGCCATAGCATTTTCACCTAAGGCAAAAGTTATTATTTCATCAGTTTTACCTGTTTTCTTTCCGCCATCTAACCCAGATGATATTTTAACATTGACCATATCGCCTTTACTTGATTTTGCACCGGTTCCTTTTTGAATGATTTGCACAAAGTATCCGCCGTCTGTGGCTTTTGCATTTGGATAGTTGCTTTTAACAAATTTAACAAATTTCTCATTTTTTTTAATCGCATGTTTTTTATTTTCTACTTGAAACGCCACTTCATCGGTTTGGAATTTTTTAGCCTCATCACCCACTCGAATAATAGTCAATTTTCGAATGAAGTCTCCTTTTTTGATGCGATTAACCACACTCATGCCTTTTACCACATGGCCAAAGACAGCATGTTTTCCGTCTAGCCCAGGCGTAGCATTGTGAGTGATGAAGAATTGTGAGCCATTAGTGTCTGGTCCAGAATTTGCCATTGATAAAATACCAGCTTTATCATGCTTTAAATTACTAAATTCATCCGCAAATCGATAACCTGGACCCCCTGCGCCATTGCCTTTAGGGTCGCCACCTTGAATCATAAAATTATCAATTACTCGGTGGAATTTCAAGCCATTATAAAATGGTTTGCCAGTTTGGATATTTGAGCGTTTTGTGCCTTCTGCCAAACCGACAAAATTAATCACCGTCAACGGCGCTTTTTTATAAGCAAGTTGAACGACAATATCCCCTTGATTAGTATGTAAATTAGCATACAAACCTTCTGCTAATTTGGCTTGAGATTGAAGAGATAGAAAAAGAGTAAAAAGTACAATTAAAGTTTTCATAAGGTTAAGACTCGATACAAAAGTGGGTATGATACCTAAAATCACAGTAAAATACACCTCATAATTTTAAAAATTTAGTAGAGAATATTATGTCATTATTGATTACCGATGAATGCATTAACTGTGATGTTTGTGAGCCAGAATGCCCAAATGAAGCGATTTATATGGGCGATGAAATCTATGAAATTGACCCTGATAAATGCACCGAATGTGTTGGACATTTTGATGAGCCACAATGTGCAGAAGTCTGTCCAGTAGATTGTTGTTTGTCTGATCCTGATAATGTTGAGACAGAAGAGGAGTTATTAGCTAAGTTAAAATAATTCTTTGTTTCATATTTTCTTTAAATTTAAAACCTAAAAAAGGCGACCAATGGGTCGCCCTTTTTTGGATTTTAAGGATGGTAGCTTATTTATCTAAAATTTCTTTAAGTGCAGCTAGGCATAATGTGATATTCTCTTTTCTAGAGGAGTGCCCCATTAAGCCAATACGCCAAACTTTGCCTGCGTATGCACCAAGACCAGCGCCAATTTCTAGGTTGTAGTCATTGAGTAGGGTAGAGCGCACTTTTGCATCGTCAGCACCTTCCGGGATAAAGACAGAGTTTAATTGTGGCAAGCGCTCTGCTTCATTAACTAAGAAATTAATACCCATTGCTTCCAAGCCATCTCTTAATAGCTCATGGTTTTTTTGGTGGCGTACCCATGAGTTTTCCAAACCTTCTTCTAAAATCATAACCAATGATTCGTGCAAGCCATATAAAGTATTGACAGGTGCAGTGTGATGGTAAGTACGCTTAGCCCCGTCACCCCAATAACCCATCACTAAGTTTAAATCTAAAAACCAAGAAGTCACTGGTGTTTTACGGTTTTTTACTTTAGTTAAAGCACGCTCGTTAAAACTTACTGGTGAGATACCTGGCATCGCTGATAAACATTTTTGCGTACCTGAATAAATCGCATCAATCTCCCATTCATCAACACGCAATTCGCAGCCACCTAATGAAGTTACTGCATCAACAATAGTAATGCAGTCGTTATCGTGTGCAATCTTACATAGTGCTTTTGCATCTGAGCGTGCACCTGTTGAAGTTTCTGCGTGCACAAAAGCCAAAATTTTAGCATCAGGATTGTCTTTTAAAGTCTGCTCAACTTTATCCAAAGAAACAGCTGCGCCCCAATCATCTTCTACCACAACAGCCTCACCACCAAGACGCGTGATGTTCTCTTTCATGCGCATACCAAATACACCATTAATACAAACCACAACCTTATCGCCTGGTTCAACTAAGTTGGCAAAACAAGTTTCCATACCTGCAGAACCTGGTGCTGATACTGGCATGGTTAATTCATTTTCAGTTTGGAAAATGGCTTTTAAGCCTTCTTTGGTTTCATTCATCATGCCAACAAAAGCAGGGTCAAGGTGTCCAATCGTTGGGCGTGCCATAGCGGATAAAATTCTCGGATGTACATCACTTGGACCTGGGCCCATTAGTGTTCTTACTGGTGGATTGAATGATTTCATGGTTTTATAAAGGTTAGAAAATAAAAAAGCCATTATAATGGCTTGCATGTCAATTATTCACGAATTATCTCGCACTCTGCCTAAGGGTAATGTTGTTACAGGTGCAGAAAATATCCATCTATTTGAATGCGATGGTTTGAGTGTATGTTGAGTCAGAGTAAAATATAAATAGATAAGCCGTTAAAACAATTACAAAGAGGGCAAGGTGAGTATAAATAAAAATAATGAACATATAACTTCTCTTATTCAAGAGTTGTTAATACAACCGAATGAAAAGAATGGTTGGAATTTAAACACGATAATGATAATCCTGAAATGATTGGTAAATATATAAGTGCCTTATCTAATTCTGCTGTACTTAATGGGAAATCTAATGCTTATGTAATGTGGGGTATTGATGATAGAACACACGAAATACTTGGTACTACATTCACACCATTTACGAGTAAAAAAAATAATGAGCCATTAGAAAATTGGCTGTTAAGGTCACTTAAGCCAAAAATTGATTTTAAATTTTATTCAACAGATTTTGATGGAAGAATGGTTGTGTTACTTGAAATTGCACCTGCATATGAATTTCCAACAAGTTTTAGTGGGACTGAATATATAAGAGTTGGTTCTTGTACTAAAAAGTTACAAGACTTATCGGTAAAAGAACGAGAGTTGTGGAGGGTTTTTGATAAAGTTCCTTTCGAAAAACAGATTTCAGCAGATAATTTAACAGGTGATGAAGTATTAGAGTATTTAGAATATAAAGCCTATTTTGCATTACTTAAACTTTATTTACCTGAAAGCAGGGACTTGATATTAGAAAGTTTAGGTAATGATGATTTAATACAAAAAAATACAAATGGGAAATATGATATCACTAATTTAGGTGCAATTTTATTTGCAAGAGATTTAAAAAGATTTAACAATCTCAAAAGAAAAGCTATTAGAGTTATACAATACAGAGATAAGACAAAATCAGAAACAATCAAAGAAGTAGTGGGTAGTAAAGGTTATGCGATTGCTTTTGAAAGACTGATTCGTTATATTAACGGCGTGTTGCCATCAAATGAGATTATAAAACAAGCATTAAGAGAAGATGTAAGTATGTACCCTGAGCTTTCAATCAGAGAAATAGTTGCCAATGCCATTATTCATCAAGATTTTTTTCAAAGTGGCAACTCAGTTATGATTGAGATTTTTATCAACCGTTTTGAAGTAACAAATCCTGGTGCTCCACTTGTTGATATAGATAGACTTTTAGATTCTGCTCCAAAGTCAAGAAATGAGGCTCTAGCTTCTTTTATGAGAAGAATTGGCGTTTGTGAAGAAAGAGGTAGTGGCATTGATAAAGTGGTATTGCAAAGTGAAATCCACCAACTTCCAGCACCAATATTTGAAACATCAAATGAGACGACTATAGCGATACTTTTTTCTCATAAAGAGTTGAGAGATATGGACAAATCAGATAAAACAAGAGCTTGTTATCAGCACTCAAGTTTAAGATATGTTCAAAGAGACTATATGACAAATACCTCTTTAAGAGAGCGTTTAGGTATAGGAGAAGAGAATAGGTCAATGGTATCTAAAATAATAAACTTTAGCCTAAAAGAAAAGAGAATAAATATATACGATACAAATGTTGGAACGAAAGCAAGAAAATATGTACCATGGTGGGCGAAATGATTGTAATTTTGCTTCACTGTTGTTTTAAAACACACACTAATAGTTGGAAAATTTTTCATAATACCTTTATTGCAACAGGGATAGCAGTCAAGAAAAATTGCTTCACCGTTGCTTCACCGTTATTTAATTTCTTGAATCAAGAAATTTTTAGTTGATGTCAATTATTCACGAATTATCTCGCACTCTGCCTAAGGGCAATGTTCTTACAGGTGAGGAAAATACACGCCCATTTGAGTGTGACGGCTTGAGCGTGTATCGGCAAAAACCCTTAGCGGTAGTATTGCCCCAGAGTGTTGAGCAGATTAAACAAGTATTAAAAATTTGTAAAGCATACAACACACCTGTGGTCACGCGTGGTGCAGGCACAGGTTTATCAGGTGGTGCGATGCCGTTGGAAGAGTCTGTTGTTTTAGGGCTTTCAAAACTCAACAAAATTAAATTTATTGATGAGAAGAAACGCTTAGCAGTCCTTGAGCCGGGGGTGAGAAATATTGCCATTAGCGAAGCGGTTGCCGAATTTGGCTTGTATTATGCACCTGACCCATCTAGTCAAATCGCTTGTACGATTGGGGGTAATGTGGCTGAAAATTCTGGCGGGGTGCATTGTTTGAAATACGGCTTGACGGTGCATAATGTTGAAGCGATTAAGATGCTGACTATTGATGGCGAAGAACTTATTTTGAGTCGTCAAGATGAAGGCTTGGGGCTTTTGGCGCTAATGAATGGCTCAGAAGGTTTATTGGGTATTGTGACCGAGATTACTGTGAAACTCACACCAATACCTGAGTTGGCTCGTGTGGTGATGGCTGGGTTTGATTCTGTGCGTGATTGTGCGAACGCAGTGGCTGATATCATTAAGGCGGGGATTATCCCTGCTGGGTTAGAGATGATGGACAGTTTTGCCATTGAAGCGGCCGAAGGATTTGCAAATGTGGGTTATCCATTAGAGGCTCAGGCGCTATTACTTTGTGAATTGGACGGTACTAAGGCGCAAGTACAAGCAGAACTTGACTGTGTATTAAAAGTTTTATCAGGTGCATCAACTTTGAAAGTATCACAGAGCGAAGCAGAACGACTCAATTTGTGGAAAGGGCGCAAGTCTGCTTTCCCTGCGGTAGGCAGACTGTCCCCTGATTATTATTGTATGGATGGTACGATTCCACGCCGTCATTTGGCAGATATGTTGGAAAAAATTAATGAGTTAAGTCAAAAATATCAGCTCAGAGTCGCCAATGTTTTCCATGCGGGCGATGGTAATTTACACCCGCTTATTTTGTATGATGCCAATGTGGCAGGTGAGCTAGAAAAAACCGAAGAATTCGGCACAGAAATCTTAAAACTCAGCGTTGATATGGGTGGCACTATCACAGGGGAGCATGGTGTGGGCGTGGAAAAATTAAACGCTATGTGTCATCAATTCAATGCAAAAGAACTAGAAATATTTCACAAAATTAAACAAGCTTTTGATGAGAATGAATTGCTCAATCCTGGCAAAGCCGTACCCGAATTACACCGCTGTGCTGAGTTGGGTGCAATGCATGTGCATCACGGGAAATTACCCCACCCAGAATTGGAGCGTTTTTAATGAATCTAATGAAAAATCCAATGGATGCACGCATTCAACAATTACAAACTTTGGTTAAGGAGTCTAGCGATTTACATATTAACACTACATTACTAGGCTATTCAGGCGTGGTGGAATATTACCCTGAAGAATTGGTCATGACGGTAAAAGCAGGCACGCCGATTGCACAGATTAAAAAACAACTTGAGAAAAACAACCAATCTCTGCCTTTTTATACAGATGATGACAGCGTAAGTATTGGTGCTGTGTATGCCAATGGCGGACAAGATATATCTGATAGCGTGCTAGGCGTACAAATTATCGATGGCACTGGCGAACTACTTAATTTCGGCGGACAAGTGATGAAAAATGTTGCAGGCTACGATGTATCTCGCCTGTTAGTCGGCTCAAAAGGACAATTAGCAATGGTGACACAAATCAGTTTTAAAGTAATGCCAGATGTCTATGTTGGCAAACTTAACACATCTGTTAAATTAGAAAATGAATCAGTGTTAAGAACTGAGATTGAACAGAAATTAAAACAAGTATTTGACCCGAAAGGGGTTTTTAATAGTGCCAATACAAAATTTTAAAATCCTTCAAGTCAAACCACTAGACACATTTGGTTCCCCGCTGGGAATTGTTGGATTGTTTGGCGGTAAAATGGGGTATTTAAAGGCGTTGGGTGGGTTGGAATGTGAGATTTATAGGAGTGTTGCGTGATTAAAAAAATAAATACAATTCAAAAATTAGGAATATTTGAGGATTACTCTGTAGATGGTAATCTTGAAAATTTTGCTAAATTTAATTTGATTTATGGTTGGAATGGATCTGGAAAAACAACATTCTCAGAATTATTTAAAGCTTTTAAAAGCGGAGAATTAGAAGAGTTTCCAGACTTGAAATATACAATTACTTGTAGTGGTAATAATTATTCTAATACACAAGCATACGATAAAAATATTCATGTCTTTAATCAGAAATATGTTGCTGATAATGTCAATGTTGTTTTAGGAAATATAAAACCAATTTTCATGCTTGGAAAAGTAAATTTAGATTTATTAGGAATTATTCAAAAAGATGAAAAGAAGTTAAGTGATAGAAAAGAGGCTTTAGCTATAAAGGAACAGAAAGTCAAAGAATTAATTAAGGATAAAAATAAATTTTTTAAAGATGTTGCTAAAATTATTAGTGCAGATATAAGTAGAGTTTCAGCAAGAAATTATAATAAAAATAATGCAGAGGAGGCTTTTGATAAATTAGAAAGCAAGAAAGTTTTATCTCAAGAATTAATAGAAGAACATCGTACAACTTTAGAGCAACAAGAAAAGCAACAACTTACACCTATTGAAACAACTACAACCAAAGCGTTAGAAGGAATAATTAATGATTCTAAAAATATTTTAAATAAAACAGTAGAGAATGTTGTTATAGATAGGTTAAAAAATAATCCAAATATTTCAAAATGGGTAGAAGAAGGTATTTATTTACACAAAGAAACTGATTTAAATAATTGTGAATTTTGCAATCAACAATTACCAGTTGATAGAATTCCGCAATTACTGTCTTACTTTAATGATGCTGATAAGTCATTAAAAAAGGATATTGAGTCCTTACTTGAAAGAACTAGAATAATTTACTCCTTAATAAGCAAACTCTCGTTTATGGATGAAGCAAACTTATACGATGAATTTCAAAAGGACTACAAAAGGGAGGTTGAAAATCTCAAAACCTATAAAGAACAACTATTAAAAAAAGTGAAGAAGTTGGATAAAGAAATTACAGATAAAAAGCAACATACAACAGAAGTATTAACCTTACAAATTGAAATTAATGACGAACAGTTTATGTCGTCTATAGTTAAAGCAAATATTCGTATTGAAGAATGTAATCAAAAAACTAGAGATTTTTCCAATGCTAAAAAGAATGCAGAATCAGAATTAGAAAAGCATTATTTAAGTGAAATTTTAGATGAGGTTAACAGTACAAGGAAAGAGATAGGTGTATTAGAAAATGAATGTAAAAATATAAGAGAAGGGGATTCTAATGACCCTGACAGTCTAAGTTTGACTGAAATACAAGATAGAATCAATAACAATAAAAATAAAACTTCTACTTCTGAAACTGCTTGTGAAGAAATGAATGAGCAGTTAAAAACATTTTTAGGCAGAGATGATCTTATATTTGAGGTTGTCGAAGGCGGTTATGAGGTTAAACGAAATGGAAAGACAGCAGACAGATTAAGTGAAGGTGAAAAGACAGCAATTGCTTTTGTTTATTTTACAATCCATTTAAAGGATAGAGACTTTGATATTAGCAAGGAAATTATTGTTATTGATGATCCAATTTCTAGCATGGATTCTAACTCCATATTTCAAGCGTTTTCTTTTTTGAAAAATTCAGTAAAAGACGCCAATCAAGTTTTTATTCTTACACATAATTTTGATTTTTTAAAGCTTGTCTTAGGGTGGATGAAAAGAGATAAAAAAAATAGTCACTATTTTATGATTAAAAATTTATATAAAGACGAAACAAGAATTGCAATGCTAGATAAATTAGATGATTTGTTAAAAAACTATGATACTGAATATCAATATTTATTTAAATTATTAATTGATTTTAAGACAGATGAAACGATAGAGTCTGTCTATCATATTCCTAATATCGCCAGAAAAACATTAGAATCTTTTTTGTTGTTCATGGTTCCTAACGGCGAAAGTCCATTTAAAAAACTAAAAAAAATAGAATTTGATGAAAATAAAAAAACAGCAATTTATAAATTTACAAACGATCAATCACACAAAACTGGGGCAGGATTTGATCCATCTCTCGTGGTAGAATGCCAGAAAAATGTGCAATATTTATTAGAGATGATAGAAATCACTTTCCCTAAGCATTATGAAATTTTAAAAGAAAATAGCCAGCATTAAATTTACCATCTAACAAAAATGACCCAAGAAAACCCACTATAAACCATCAATATTAAAAATACATAGTCAACCCTTAAAAACCACACAACAAATTGATTTATAACAATAAAACCAACAATAACCCTAGACAAATCAACCAACTTTTGCTAAAATACCTCTTATTTCTTGGTCGTTTTGCTTAAAAAAATGTTAACTAAATCTAGCCCAATATCCACCCAATCAAATCTTTTTCATTCAGAGCTCTTTTCTCAATTAGATGTCAAAGACCCTTTAATACAACTAGCCAACACTATTAATTGGACAGTCTTTGATGATGCCTTTGAACAACATTACTCTCAAAACAATGGCAGACCCTCAAAACCCATCAGGCTGATGGTAGGTTTGCTTTTGCTTAAACAACTAGAAAACCTCTCTGATGAGCGTGTTGTTTT